>JADIMG010000033.1 GCA_017694875.1 Candidatus Gallipaludibacter merdavium | reverse complement strand
GTACTGCCCCGGCACAATGCCTTCGCGATCGGGGTTCTTCGTGATATCTAAGCATTTCACCGCTACACCACGAGTTCCATGTGCCCTGTGCAGACTCAAGCCCCGCAGTTTCAACGGCAGGACGCGGTTGAGCCGCGCCATTTCACCGCTGACTTACAGGGCCGCCTACGCTCCCTTTAAACCCAATAAATCCGGATAACGCCCGCATCTTCCGTATTACCGCGGCTGCTGGCACGGAGTTAGCCGATGCTTATTCGTGCGGTACATGCAAAGGGCGAC
Source organism: Candidatus Gallipaludibacter merdavium (assembly GCA_017694875.1). Taxonomy (GTDB): domain Bacteria; phylum Bacteroidota; class Bacteroidia; order Bacteroidales; family Paludibacteraceae; genus Gallipaludibacter; species Gallipaludibacter merdavium. The sequence goes on along the minus strand of JADIMG010000033.1, from coordinate 75,206 downwards.
ACGTCGCCCCCTTTATTCCCGCACAAAAGAAGTTTACAAACCATAGATCCGTCTTCCTTCACGCGACTTGGCTGGTTCAGGCTTCCGCCCATTGACCAATATTCCTCACTGCTGCCTCCCGTAGGAGTCTGGTCCGTGTCTCAGTACCAGTGTGGGGGACCTTCCTCTCAGAACCCCTAATGATCGTCGCCTCGGTGGGCCGTTACCCCGCCGACCAGCTAATCATACGCATGCCCACCCCTTCCCATCGCTTTTCATCACATCACCATGCGGTCACGTGATACATACGGTGTTAGGCCGGATTTCTCCGGGTTATCCCCCGGAAAGGGACAGGTTGCATACGCGTTACTCACCCGTGCGCCGGTCGCCATCAACGGAAGCAAGCTTCCGCCATGCTGCCCCTCGACTTGCATGTGTTAGGCCTGTCGCTAGCGTTCATCCTGAGCCAGGATCAAACTCTTCGTTGTATATATTTTCCTAATTTGTTCTTTTCCTGTCAGGACGGAATCGTCTCCTTCAATATAGGATCGTGTCCTTTGACGTGGACCACATTATTATTACAATGTGTTCCTGTACTACATCTTTCGTATCTTTTCCAGTCATCCAAAGATCGCTTGCTCCCTCAAGGGGAGACTTACGGGGACCGGGGACTTCATGTCCGTAAATCCAACCGCTTCCTTCACACATACACCCGCCGGCATCGTTCCGAAAGCGGGTGCAAAAGTAGAACCTTTCAACCATATACGCAAATATTTTACCAAGTTTTTTCAAGAAAAAATATACAAACATTCTATTTAATCTTGATATTCAACATTATAAATCAACAAAAAATATGACTTACAAGATATTGTATATTACAGCTAACAATAATAATCCTGCTAATGTCAGCTCATGCTACACTTTCTCGCATTGCCTCACTAACGTCATACCTTCACATCCTCTTTATATCAAGAACTGCATTCCCCGATCCCACTTATATGCCCTACAAAACCTTCAAAAATACGCTTAACTTTTCAAGCAAAATCATTATCTTTGCATTTTAATTATGCAACAAACAAACCCTATATATGTCAGCTAAAATACAGAACAAATCAAAAAATAACACTACACAAAACCAGGCAAAAAGCAAAAACGCGCCTCAAAAGCCAAAGTCTTCTACATGGGGAAATATAAAACATTGGTATTTTGACGAAAGAGTTAGATTCGTTTTTGGTCTTATTGTCAGCATATGTGGTTTTTATCTTCTTGTTGCTTTCATTTCATTCTTCAGCACTGGAGCTGCCGATCAAAGCATTATGGAAATACCACAATGGAGAGAACAATCAGAAATGCGGACTCAAATTAAGAATTGGACTGGAGTTCCTGGAGCCATATTGGCCCAATTTTTCATTGACAAGTGTTTTGGCATCAGTGCATTTGCCATTGCCATTTTCATATTCCTTGCCGGTCTTAACCGCATAAAGCTTTACAAACGCTCTGTATTAAGGCTTTTCATTCAATGTTTTTTCTGGCTTATTTGGTCATCCATTGCCATTGCCTTTACATGCAACAGTTTTTATGCCAGCTCCTTTTTTTATTGGGGAGGGGAACACGGGCACATTATTGCCCAATGGCTCAATTCATATATTAAACCACTCGGCACTGCATTAATATTGCTCAGTTCTGCTATTATTTTCTCCACATTTACTTACAGAGGAACATTGCCTTTCCTCAAAAAATGCGGACACAAACTTTTGGCCTTACTGAAACCATCCCCTAAACCTCAAATACAAATAACAGAAACCGAAGCAGAAACTAAAACAGCAACAGAAGCAAATGTAGCTGTGGGTACAGAAATCGTACCTGAAGAATGGGTTGAAGAAGAACCAACAAACGAAGTTGAATTTGAAATGAATGGAACAGACAAAGAAGAGTCGGAAACAAACCTAAACGACTTTGTCATTGAGCCTGGTACATCATCGGAAAAAGAAGATGAGAAAACAATAGACAAACACACAGAGCCCATCCTTCAACAATCCTCCACACAGGAAAAAACGGTTGTACTGGAGGTTGACAAGCCTTTGGATACAGAGGAAGGCGACCCTTATTATAATATAAAGAATTTAGGCAAATATGATCCAACTTTAGATTTGTCACACTATCAGTTTCCGACATTGGATTTGCTAAAAACATATCCAAACGAAAATACACCTATCATTGATATGGCAGAACAAAATGCCAACAAAGATAAGATTGTCAAGACGTTACACGATTACGGAATTGATATAGAAAGCATCAGAGCAACAGTAGGTCCAACCATCACACTATATGAGATTGTTCCAAAGGCTGGTATCCGAATTTCCAAGATACGTAATCTGGAATCTGACATTATGTTAAGCCTTGCTGCCACCGGAATACGTATCATAGCCCCTATACCTGGTAAAGGCACGATAGGTATTGAAGTTCCGAATGAAAAACCGCAGATTGTATCCATGCATTCTGTCATAGCTTCAAAGAAATTCCAGGAAGAGGCCAAATTTGCATTACCTGTAGCCTTGGGACGTACCATTACCAACGAAGTATTTATGTTTGATTTGGCCAAAACACCTCACTTGCTTGTTGCCGGTGCCACCGGACAAGGAAAATCAGTTGGATTGAACGCCATCATCACATCATTACTATACAAGAAGCATCCTTCTCAACTCAAGTTTGTTTTGGTGGATCCTAAAATGGTAGAATTCAACATATATGCGGCACTCGAAAAGCATTATATGGCCAAAATGCCAGATTCAGACAACGTTATTATAACTGATTCCACCAAAGTAATACAAACCCTCAACTCTTTGGTGGTGGAAATGGAGGAACGTTACAAACTGCTTATGCAGGCACACTGCCGCAATATCACAGAATACAATGAGAAATTCATCAACCGACAATTGAATCCAACGAAAGGGCACCGTTTCCTACCTTACATTGTCATTGTAATAGATGAATTTGGTGATCTGATCATGGTAGCAGGGAAGGAAATAGAGATGCCTATTTCACGTATCACCCAAAAAGCACGTGCTGTGGGTATGCATATGATTCTAGCAACTCAACGTCCTTCCGTCAACATTATCACAGGTGTAATAAAAGCCAATGTACCAAGCCGTATTGCGTTCCGCGTATCATCATCTATTGATTCCCGAACCATATTAGATGCCCCTGGTGCCAACCAATTGGTGGGCAAAGGAGATCTACTCTATTCGGGAGGCAACGATCTTGTCCGTGTGCAATGTGCATTTGTTGATACTCCAGAGGTAGAAAAGATTGTAAACTACATTAGCCAACAACAATCTTATCCCGAGGCATACATTTTGCCGGAATATGTCGCAGAAGGCGAACCTGCAGCACCAGGGACTGTTGATTTGAGTAAACGTGATGTCATGTTCGAACAAATTGCACGTTGGGTTGTTGCCCAACAACAAGGTTCAACATCAGCCATACAACGCACTTTTGAAATTGGCTACAACAGAGCGGGAAGAATATCGGACCAATTGGAAGCAGCCGGAATTGTAAGTGCCAACAATGGCAGCAAAGGCCGACAAGTATTGGTACAGGATGATTATACACTTACACAAATATTAGAAGGATTAAAATAAGAGATGAACAGATTCAAAATATTTTTTGCCCTATTACTATGTTTGGCGTGCTTCAGTACGAATGCACAAACACCGCAAGCTCTTATCGACCAAATGATTGAAAAGTTGGACAAACAAGCTATAGATGCAAAATTTGTTGTTGGGTTACAAGCTGACCGCATCAGTGATCCTGACATATACCGCGGTAACATACTCATGAAAGGAAGCAGTTTTCATTTGAGCATGCAAGATCTGCAAGTATTTTATGATGGCACTACCCAATGGGCCTATCAAGAAAGCACCAATGAAGTCAGTATCACGACTCCCACATCGGAAGACTTAGCCGGCATTAATCCGCTAGCCATGATTAAGCAATTCAAAAAACGCTGCAAAATAGAGTTCTTTGACAAAGAGAAAAAAGAAGGTAGCTACATAATCGTTTTTTATCCTAAAGAAGAAAAATCAGATATAAACAAGTTGCTGGTTACCATTAGTAAAAAAGATTTATTGCCGACCAAGCTAGTATTGGAAGCATCTCAAGGCAATGTAACGACATTAGTACTTTCCAGCCTAGAACTTCGCACGAACATTCCTTCTAGCTCTTTTGACGGAACAAACAAATTTCCACAAGCAATCATTAACGACTTAAGATAATCAACATGAACAACGAGAGAACACGCTGCCTGATTATTGGTTCAGGCCCAGCCGGCTTTACTGCCGCCATTTACACATCCCGTGCCAACATTAAACCCATTCTATATGAAGGAATGCAACCGGGAGGCCAATTAACCCAAACAACCGAAATAGAAAACTTTCCAGGTTATCCTCAAGGTGTGGATGGGAACCAAATGATGGATGACTTGCGTCAACAAGCCCAAAGATTTGGCACAGACATACGCTGGGGAATTGTTACAAAAGTAGATTTTTCTGTATCACCCAAACTAGTAGAAATTGACGGGGAAAAGATTATTGAAGCAGATACTGTCATTATCGCTACTGGAGCATCAGCCAAATACTTAGGTCTCCCTGATGAACAAAAGTACGCAGGAATGGGTGTCTCTGCCTGCGCAACCTGCGACGGTTTCTTTTACCGCAACAAGAATGTTGCCGTTGTTGGTGGCGGTGACACAGCATGTGAAGAAGCCATTTATTTGGCCGGACTATGCAAAAAAGTATATATGATTGTACGCAAAAACTATTTGCGTGCTTCCAAAATCATGGTTGACAGAGTTATGAATACAGAAAACATTGAAGTTCTGTTTGAGCACAACACTGTCGGACTCACAGGCGAAAATGGTGTTGATGGTGCCAATCTTGTAAAGCGCAAAGGCGAACCCGATGAAGAAATGGTACACATTGACATTGACGGCTTCTTCCTTGCCATTGGCCACAAGCCTAACTCTGACGTATTCAAGCCATACATTGAAACAGATGAAGTAGGATACATAAAGACCATTGATGGTCGTCCAATGACCAACGTTCCAGGCGTATTTGCGGCCGGTGACGTTGCAGATCCACATTATCGCCAAGCTATTACTGCTGCAGGTAGTGGTTGCAAGGCCGCCATTGAAGTGGAACGCTATTTACAAACCTTATAAAACCTATACGAATGAATAATTTTGAATATTGCAATCCAACCCGACTAGTTTTCGGCAAAGGACAAATTGCCAAGCTATCCCAACTCATCCCAGCTGATGCCAAAGTAATGCTTACATTTGGTGGCGGGTCTGTAAAAAAGAATGGAGTTTATGACCAGGTGACCAAAGCACTAAGTCAGCATACATTCATTGAATTTTGGGGTATTGAACCCAACCCTACCGTAGAAACTTTACGCAAAGCCGTTGCACTCGGTTTGAAAGAGAAAGTCAACTTTCTCTTAGCTGTAGGAGGTGGCTCTGTCTTGGATGGAACAAAGCTAATCGCATCAGCTATCGCCCAACCAGAAAAAGATGCATGGGAAATAGTACGAGAAGGCAAAAGCAGCAAATACATACCATTTGCATCTGTAATGACTCTCCCTGCCACGGGCTCGGAAATGAATAGCGGCGCCGTTATTTCACGCACAGAAACACACGAAAAATATGCCTTCTATTCCACCTATCCGGTATTTTCCATATTAGACCCAGAAACCACATATTCCTTACCGGAACATCAGGTTGCCTGCAGTCTATCTGATATTTTTGTACATGTAATGGAACAATACATGACAACCCCAGGGCAATCACGTATTATGGACCGCTGGGCAGAAGGGATATTGCTCACATTAATAGAAATTGCTCCTAAAATCAAAGCCAATCCTACCGATTATGACCTACGGTGTGACTATGTTTTGTGCGCTACATTGGCTCTCAATGATATGATTCGCATGGGTGTAACTCAAGACTGGTCAACACATATGATTGGACATGAGATTACTGCCTTTACAGGTATAACCCATGGTGAATCCTTGGCACTTATACATTGTTCTTTACTGCACGTGCTCCGCGAACAGAAGAAGGGGAAACTGCTGCAATATGCAGAACGAGTATGGAACATCACTGAAGGAACAGATGACGAACGTATAGACAAAGCTATTGCCGCTACCCGCAATTATTTCCGCTCCATCGGATTGCGTACCAGTCTGACAGAAGCCCATGTTGGACAGGATGTCATAGATGCAATTGTCAAACGATTTAAAGAAATTGGTGCCAAACATGGCGAAGCCCACAATGTTGATGCCGAAATGGCTCGTAAGATACTGGAACAAGCCAAATAAAAATAAGCATCCACAAAAAATATAGGACGTAAGTTTTCATTCTTCTTACGTCCTATACTTTTTATATATATAAGCTTAGATTTACATTATGCGCGCCTTCAACTCATGCAAGGTCACCAATTCCTGCTCACCGGTCATCATATTTTTCAGCATAACCTGCTGATTGGCCATCTCCGTTTCACCTACAATAGCCACAAATGGTATATGTTTGCTATCTGCATATCCCATTTGTTTCTTCATCTTGGCCAATTCCGGATATATTTCCACATTGACGCCCTCATTTCTTAATGCCAACGCCCATGGAAGAGAATAATTCTGTTCTTCCTTTCCAAAGCAAACAAACAACAAACGGGTCTGCTCTTTATTTGTCTGTGGATACAGATTCAGTTGGTTCAATACATCATAAATTCTGTCTGCCCCGAAAGAAATACCTACTCCTGACATTCCGTCCATACCAAACACGCCCGTCAGGTTATCATATCTTCCTCCACCCGTAATACTGCCAATTTGAACATCCAACGCCTTTACTTCAAAAATGGCACCCGTGTAATAATTCAATCCTCTTGCCAAAGTCAAATCCAGTTCTATAGGTGTACTTACAGAAACCTTGTCACACAAATCAAGAATCGTCTGCATTTCCTCCACACCTTTCATTCCAACCTCCGATGCTGCCAGAATCTCCTTCAATTGTGCCAATTTCTCCCTATTTGTTCCATTGAGATGCAAGATTGGCTGCAATTTTTCTATAGCACTTTGGCTTATACCTTTAGAGGCTATTTCTTCATTCACTTTATCCAGACCAATCTTGTCTAATTTATCTATGGCCACAGTAATGTCCACAATTTTATCCGCTTCTCCAATAATTTCAGCGATACCTGACAGAATCTTACGATTATTAATTTTCAAGCAGACGCGGATGCCCAAACGACGATAGACCTCATCCACTATCTGAATCAATTCCAATTCGTTTATCAGGCTGTCACTCCCCACTACATCCACATCACATTGATAGAACTCACGATACCGTCCTTTTTGTGGACGGTCTGCTCTCCATACAGGTTGAATCTGATAACGCTTAAAGGGAAAGGTTATCTTATCCCTGTTTTGAACAACAAAACGTGCAAATGGAACCGTCAAATCATAGCGCAATCCTTTTTCTGAAAGCTCTTTCGTTAGTTTAACGCTATTACGGGACAACAAATCCTCTTCTGGTACTCCAGCTATAAAATCGCCAGAGTTCAATATCTTAAACAAGAGTTTATCACCCTCATCGCCGTATTTACCCATCAATGTTGAAAGATTCTCCATTGCTGGTGTTTCAATTTGCTGATAGCCATACAGGCGAAATACAGACTTTATTGTATCAAAAATATAGTTGCGTTTCGCCATTTCTTCTGGCGTAAAATCACGCGTTCCCTTGGGGATACTTGGTTTTTGCATATAATATATACTCCTTTCTATACCTTATTTCATTATCCTATTATAAATTACATCTGTGGCGCCTTTATTTCCCTGAACATAATTTTTTGCATTTTCACCATACTCTTTACTATGTTCAAAGGCTTCATCCAATGTTTTCTTCAATGTCTTATAATTCTTCACTGAAAATCCTCCTCTGCATTCTATCAATTGCCTGGCCTCCCTAAACTTATGATAATTAGGTCCAAACACGACAGGCATGCCATATACGGCTGCTTCCAATGTATTATGTATTCCAACCCCAAATCCTCCACCAATATAGGCCACAGTCCCATAACGGTAAATACTCGATAATATACCAACAGTGTCCACCACCAAACAATTGGCCATCTCTACATTTCTCGGGGTTGCTTCTGTGTAACGCACATAACGTCCACGCAAAGCCTGATAAATATGATGCAAATGGCGCTTGTCTGTTTCATGCGGCACCAGAACCAATTTACAAGCATAATTATTCTCCTTCACATAGCGTATTAACATATCCTCATCAACAGGCCACGTACTACCAGCAATCAGAGTTGGAGCACCATATGTGAATTGCTCAATAATCGGCAAATTCTTTGCTTCCTGCGCAATAGCACACACCCTATCAAAACGTGGATCACCACAGACAGTCACATCATTTATCTTGTACTTTGCCAACAATTTTCTAGACTCCTCATCCTGTACGAACAGATGTTCAAAGGTATAGAGACATCTGCGATATGCTGCACCATACCATTTGAAAAAAATCTGATTCCTTCTGAAAATGGCAGCAATTATATACGTCGGAATATGTCTACGTTTTAGCTCACTCAAATAATTTGGCCAAAATTCATATTTGATAAAAACAGCCTTTACCGGATTAACCAAATCCAAAAACTTACGGACCTTTTTCTTTGTTGCAAAAGGCAAATAAGAAACTATATCTGCACCTGCATAATTTTTTCTCAATTCATAGCCCGAAGGAGAAAAGAAAGTAAGAATTATCTTACATTGCGGATGTTCTTGCTTTATTTTTTCCATTATAGGCCGACCCTGTTCAAACTCGCCTACCGAGGCTGCATGAAACCAAATATACCGCTCACCATTTTCAATCCGTGAAGCAATATGGTCCAATGCCTGTTTTTCTCCACACGAAAGCATTCTTGCCTTTCTATTAAAAAGAGCGGCCAGCCTTACACCTCCAAAATACATTGACGTTAAAAATCCCATGTGCTTCTAAGTTTTTAATATCCGTTTCGTTGAACTTTAATCGGACAAAGATAATGCATGCTTCCAGAAAAAACAAATCATGTGGCATAAAAGCAAACAAATCAACGCTCTCCTACATAACACGATGGAGGTGCGCCGTCCGAGACACACCTCCATCATAAGTTTACACCTACCTATATAAGAACTTTATTCGCCTAACCTGTTACGCAATCTATCCAACACTTTCTCATCTATCACCACTTTATGACGTGTACGCATATCCGCCAGCCATTGTTGCTCAAGATATGCCTGATAATCAGCGGTTACCGCTCCCCGCACATCTTCATATGACTCAGGAAGCTTTTTAAGCAGAGTCCCCTTTACAAATACAAAAGGATAATCTTCCGAAGGTTTATACCCTTTTTTCTTGAATACATAACGGTCAACAGCCGCATCATCCCCTTCGACGTACAAGCCACGTTCCAATTTCACGTACTGTACACTATCATTCAACCGTCTGTACAGATAATTTTCCAATGAATCCAGTGCGGTGTACTTACTGATAGCTTTAGCTGCTTTCATTGTGGGCTTATCTTTACAATAGATGACAAATCCCTTATAATGCGGCTGAGCCCATTCATAATCTGTCCTGTTTGCCGTAAAGTAGGCAGACAATCCTTCCACGTCCTGCGAAGCACGTTCCCATACTTCCCTATTACTTATTTCAAAAAGTAATATACCATCATGGTACTCATGCATAAGGTTTCTAAAGTCAGGGTATTCATTTTCGAGATTTGCATCAGCTACCGCCAATACGCTTGCATTTATAAAATCATTTATACGACTTTTCACCGCTTCTTCCGGAATTGACTGAGATATGCGACGTACATTTTTACGCAAATAATCAGCAAAGTCTCTAGCAATGTATTCCTTTTCGCCTATTGCAAAAAACACTTTCTGGAGCGTATCAAGACGGGCCATAAACACAGAGTCCGTCATATCATATTCTGCCGCCCAAGCATACATATTCACCCAATTTTCCGGATAGGCGACATATTGATATTTCGTCTTCATCTTGTCAATAAACGACGTCTTTATTAATTCGGAACGGCTGTCCCGCTCAACATTACGCCTTAATTCCTCTTTCTGTTGCTCATATGGCAAAACAGGTCTTTTGTCCAACAGTTTTATAATATGATAGCCATAATTGGAACGAATAGGCTCAGAAAACTCTCCAATTTCTTTCAAAGCAAAAGCCGCTTCTTCAAAATCAGGCTCAGATGCCATGTCACCACGTCCCAGCCAAGGTAGCTGGCCATCACGAACCGACGTGCCTCTGTCTTGCGAATACTGACGAGCCAACAATGCAAAGTCATCGCCTGCTTCCAAGCGTTGATATAAGGAATCAATCAAGAAGGCTGCCCGTTCATTGATGGAATCATTATTTCTACTGGTAAACAACATGATGTGTGAAACCGAAATCTGCCCTACAGATGGCACACGTTCCAATACCTTTACTAAATGATAGCCAAAACGTGTTCGAATCGGCATGGAAATTTCACCCACGGGCGTGTTGTAAGCCGCACATTCAAGAGGATATAAGAATCTGAATATACTCACCCATCCTAATACGCCCTTATTTTCCTGCACCGTAGGATCATCGGAATACTCCAATGCAGCCTTCTCAAAATCCAAAGGTTTCTGTTTCTTCTTGTCAATCAACTTATCGCGCAAAGTCATAGCTTCCGTATAGGCAGCCAAAGTATCCGCTACTGTAGGATTATCGGGCAACTTAAAAGCGATATGTGCGATTTTCACATTCTCCAACTTGCGATTATAAGCTTCTTCCATCAAGCGGTCTTCTTCTGCCTTATCTGTCAGGTACGGGCGCGCCAACTGGTTTCTATAGCCAGTCAACTCTGCGACAAACGATTGCGTAGTATCCAAGCCTTCCAAACAAGCATCAGCCACTTTCAGTTTGAAATTGACAAACAAATCCAAATATTCGTCTACTGTCTGTTTTTCAACCTGTCCGCTTGCATTGTTTTTGGTATAGATATATTCAAATTCCGATGCATAAACCGGCTTTCCATCAATGGTAAGCAGGACTTCATCATTTGCACGCAATAATGTCATACAGGACAATACGACACATGCAAGAGAAACAATCTTTTTTATCATAGTCAAATTAAATTAAGGATATCCTATTAGTTTTCGCCACGGCTATAATTGGGAGCTTCACGTGTAATGGCCACATCATGCGGATGACTTTCCAACACACCGGCATTGGTAATGCGGACAAATTGCGCATTGTGCAAACTCAATATGTCCTTTGAGCCGCAATAGCCCATACCGGCACGTAGCCCACCAACCAATTGATAGATTACTTCATACAAAGAGCCTTTATAAGGTACACGGGCAACAATTCCTTCCGGTACCAACTTTTTCACATCCATTTCACCTGATTGGAAATAACGGTCTTTCGAACCTTTTTCCATTGCTTCAAGCGAACCCATCCCTCTATAAGACTTAAACTTACGTCCATTAAAGATAATTGTCTCACCTGGAGATTCTTCGACACCAGCCACCAAAGAACCAACCATTACGCTATAGCCACCAGCAGCCAAAGCCTTCACTACATCACCAGAATAGCGCAAACCGCCATCTGCTATCAAAGGAACATCGCTACCTTTGATAGCCTTTGCCACGTCGTAAATGGCTGACAACTGTGGCACACCCACACCTGCAACTACACGTGTAGTACAAATAGATCCCGGTCCGATACCCACTTTCACGGCATCAGCTCCAGCCTCTACCAAAGCCTTCGCAGCTTCACCGGTTGCGATATTACCAACTACTACATCGATACCCGTATAACGTGCTTTCACCTTGCGTAGCAACTCTAGCACTCCAGCAGAATGGCCATGGGCTGTATCAATCACAATTGCATCCACTCCAGCTGCCACCAAAGCATCAATACGTTCAAAAGTATCAACAGTAACACCTATACCACCGGCAACTCTCAAGCGTCCTTTCTCATCTTTACATGCCATCGGTTTGTCTTTCGCTTTGGTAATATCCTTGTAGGTTACCAAACCTACCAATTTACCATCGTTATCAACAACCGGTAGTTTCTCAATCTTATGCTGCTGCAATATTTCGGCTGCCTCTTCCAGGTTAGTACTTCGAGAAGTGGTAACCAAATTTTCTTTTGTCATCACCTCTTCTACAGGCTTCAACATATCACGTTCAAACCTCAGGTCACGGTTCGTAACAATACCCACCAAATATCCATCCTTGTCCACAACTGGAATTCCTCCGATTTTATATTCAGCCATCAATTTCAAAGTATCACCAACAGTTGCTGAACGTAAGATTGTAATCGGATTGGATATCATACCATTTTCAGCACGTTTAACCATCTCCACTTGTTTCGCCTGTTCCGCTATGGTCATATTCTTATGAATAACACCAATTCCCCCCTCACGTGCAATGGCAATAGCCATCTTTGCCTCCGTAACAGTATCCATAGCTGCTGTTACAAAAGGAATTTTCAGTTCAATGTTACGTGAAAAACGTGTTGTTAGATTTACCTCGCGAGGCAACACTTCAGAATAAGCAGGGACGAGTAAAACATCGTCAAAAGTAAGTCCTTCCATGCGGACACGATCTGCAATAAATGACATAGGCGTGATTATATTAATGGGTTACACTTTGTCTAAAAAATATTGCCTGCAAATATAGCAAAAAAAACAGTTTGCCACAAGTTCAGGCCATCAGATGATATAGAAAGAGCATATTGAGTTCTTAAATTACTCAAATGAAAACAGGCTGACAAATTTCATTCCTATCATTTCGCACAAGATTCATATTATCCTGTTGATTCGCGGATAATTAAGGGCAAGCAGAAGGAATGAGTCGGAAAAAATTCTCAAAACAAGCATCAAACACTTGCACAATTCAAAGAAAGATTGTACTTTTGCACCGCTTTTGAGAAATCAAGGCTGACTGGTGCGGTAGTTCAGCTGGTTAGAATACAGGCCTGTCACGCCTGGGGTCGCGGGTTCGAGTCCCGTCCGTACCGCAAAACTCCGATTCTGAGAATCGGAGTTTTTTTGTTTTTTGACTCACTTCACAAATCGGGGTACTTAAGTCTTTTTGATAGTCACTTTTCCTGATAACCCACAGCCCAACAGTTATCATTGATAATTATTTTGTCAGAAACCAATAGCATTTCCGGTAATAATCTAACATATTATTGGCTATTTCTCAAAGGGTTGCAATTTTTTCGTTTATCACCACCACTAAACGAAAAGAATATTCCACAATTGATTATCAAAAACATTTGCGTAATTCATAGAAAGATTATATCTTTGCACCGCTTTTGAGAAATCAAGGCTGACTGGTGCGGTAGTTCAGCTGGTTAGAATACAGGCCTGTCACGCCTGGGGTCGCGGGTTCGAGTCCCGTCCGTACCGCAAAACTCCGATTCTGCAGAACCGGAGTTTTTTTGTTTTTTATAGGATGCAAAAAAGGCTGCTCCGACAAAACGGCTCAGCCTCTCAAAAACTAATTCTAAACTCTATAAAAACTTATTGAACAGCAAAAGGTATATTTGCAGTAGCGACATATCCCGTATTGTCGAGTACATAGACATACAGACGGTAATAACCTTCATCCTGCACCGCTACATCCAATTGATTTTCTTCCGTTGTTATCACTTCACCCACTCTATCCGGCCGTGGCTCATATGCACCACCTGTAGCAGTAATCGTCGCTTCCTTTAATATTTCCCATACATACGTCAATCGATCATTTTCTCTATCAGAAACCTCCACCACAGCGTGTACTGTTTCATTGACGCCTACGTATGGATTATAGTCAATTGAGTTGATTGTCAACCGTTTGACAACCGGCGCAGTCTGTTTTGGCTCTGATTTCGTCCATACACGCTCCATAGCCTCAACCATAGGTGTTTTTTCACCATTCAAGGGCAAACCCGGCACGTTATCTTCAACAAACATTGAAAACCAAGTTGGCGTACGTTCCTCCTTCTGTCCCCACAAAAAGACAAATGAACCCATGCACCGGGGGTCACTAGCCACTGCATTCCTGTAACGTTCTTCATACACAATTCGTTTCTGTTCGCTCGTTTGTTCGATAGGTGCTTTCCAATCCGTCAATCTGGTCTCCCACCAACCAGTCGGCCCCCACTCCGTAATCAAATACGGGCCATTATAATCCGACTCGGCCACAATATTCTTTACATTCAGAATATCCCCATAACTGTTGATGCCAACAAAATCAAGATGGGGAGCATATTGAGCAATCATGTCCAAGGCTGTAGGATTATGTGAAATAACTGTTGCAACCAAATGCCTAGTGTCAATAGATTTCATCAACCGAGCAAGCGTGTCGACAAACTGCCATGCTGTAGGAGTATTTGCTGCATTGGCCAACTCTATCTCATTACCTATTCCCCATGCGAAAATGCTTGTATCGTTTTTAAAAGTCTGTGCCAATAAGGTCACTTCTTCTATCTTCTCCTGTCTAAACTGTGGATTTGTATATAAAGCGGAATCCTTAGGCAGATAAATACCCTGCATAATATACATGTGATTTTCACTTGCCAACTGACTATTTTTCTGTATCTCAGCTACATCACCTCCCCACGTACGGAAAGCATTTGCCCCTGAGGCAACAGCCACATCCAGTCTATTCGTTCCACCCACTCCATTTATGTAAATGGGCCGTCCATTGATATTAATCTGCCAAAGATTCTCCTTCTGGCTCAATGTAACCCCATCTTTTTGAGGGGTTCTACAACAAGCTGCCATAGCCACAACCAAACAGCTCAACAAAAAAAATCTATTCATAATATTCTATCTATAATTAGGATGGTAAATCCGCAACATTCCATAACCATAAAATGGAGCTGTGTTTTTAGATTAAACACAGCCCCGACAATCAAAACCCACAATCATACCCTTAAAAATCCGACTACATCTTTCGGAATTTAACTGTATAACATTTTCCATCTGCAGTATAAGCTGATACCACATAATACGCAGCCGGCAAACTACAAACATTCACTTGGCAAGAATTCAGATTCGGCTGGGATGATACCACACACAATCCCATCATATTATACACTTGCACCAATTCTATCTTATTATGTGCCTGCAGATTAATTACATCTGCTGTTGGATTTGGGAAACAAACCAATTGAAATGCATTATTTAACGCCAGTTCAGACGATGTTCCCTCACAATTATTACCAACTGTATATTCGTAATACTTGGTTACACTCATTCCACCCGCATAGGCAAATTTGCAGGCCAATTCCAGTACCTGACCATACAATTGCTCAGGAATTGTAACAACAAAACCATCATCTGTTGCCGTCATTTGATATTCTGCAAATGGAGTCTTGTTCCATACATATGCCACCACGCCCATCTTATCATCATCCAAGAGCTTTGCCTGAACAATAACATCATTTCCTTCGGTCTCAAAATTCAATTCATAACCTTGCGAAAAAGTTCCCTGGCTTGCTTCATTTGAAAGTACATAACATTCATCCATACGCTGTTGCATTACCTTAACCTGCACGGGTTCCGAAGTTGCCACTTTCCCATCAGTCCCATACATTTTGGCCATTAATGTATAATTGCCCACACCACTGTTCGTCCATTCCATTTCATAAGGAGCCACAGCCGTATTTCCTATGAGAATATCATTTACATAAAACTCAACATTAGCAATCTCCGCTTCAGCAGTCACATTTGCCTGAATCAGAATCCGCTCATTGGGTGCAACAATTTGTCCGTTTGACGGAGATTCAATACTAACATTAAATGACGGATCTTCCGGAGTCTCCACTGCACACAATTCTCCTACTGTATATTCAAAATATTTAGTGACACTCATGCCACCGCTGTAGGCAAATTTGCAAGCCAGCTCCATTGTTTCTCCCAACGTTACTCCAGAAATACTTGCTTCAAACCATCCATTTACTTCCGTCATCTGTGTTTCAAGAAAAGGATCTTTTCTCCATAAGTATGTAACAACTCCAACCTTCTCCCGATCAAGAATTTTAGACTTGACCACTACTTTATTTCCTTCCGTTGTAATTTTCAGCACGTAGCCCTCCGAAAAACTTCCTTGAGAGGCTTCTGTGGTGGTCCATTCGCAATCTCCCTCTAAGAGCACCATAACCTGAACCGATTCTGAAGTCTGCACTTGTCCCGCACTATTCGTTACCTGAGCCACTAGGCTATATGTTCCCACTTCTTCTGGCGTCCAATCTATCACATATGGAGCCTCAACATCACTACCAATAGAATTATCATTGACAAAAAATTCAACCTTTGTAATCGTATTTCCAGAATAATCCTGTGCATTAGCTTCTATCTCTACTGTTTGTCCTGGAAACACCGTCATTTCGGGCGTGGGCGAAACAATGGACACTTCCGGCATAATATCACCAACGCTCTTTACAGTCATTGTTTTTGCCGGCACAGTAAGTGTTTGTCCATCTGAGAAATTGACGACCAATGTCTGTCCCGTATAATTATGCGCCACATACGATTTTCTTCCTCCTTTATTAAATACAGCCGCAATAGGATAATCAGCCGTTACAGAAGCATCTACCTTTCCAAGAGCATTCATTGCGTGCAGCCAATGATAAGTTTGTGCATCAGAAATACCAAACTTAAGAGTACGTTCAGGATAAGAATCATACAATGCAATCGCCTCTGACGGATTGGTAAAGGCAGCAAATTCCCACATCACATCATGCCATAGATTCGCATTCGCCTCGTTTTGCATGATACCCGTATTGTTTTTGATTTCATTCCACAACCGATTCACATACTCCTGATTATGTCCCAAATAAAGCGAGCCTCCATGTATGGGGTACAACTCAATTCCATAGGAAGCAGCAATATCACTCGTCCAGAAAGTTCCATTATCCACATCGTTTCCCCACACGCGTGACACTAAAGCATATTGCTGGTTTGCCGGAAAATTTCTGTTATAAACATCAAACCAATACTCTTCAATTGCGGTCTGTTCTGTTGTGTAAAGATAAATTCCCAAATCCCGAATTTCATCATTGCCGGTAATCACACCCCAATGAATCAAGGCAGAATTAAACTGCATACTTTCTGAAGTAGATTCCTGGTCATTTCCTTGTGGGAAAGTTGCAAATCCGTTTGCCCAACAGTGTCCTGCATAAGGGCTGAAATTTCTAAGATAAGGAAACATCGAATCATTTCTGTCATAAGAAGCCGCATCACGCACCAATAGGTTTACCATATCTTTCCATTGGTCGGCCCAACCAGGTCTGTACTGTTCCAGGAAGGCAGCCGCATGTATAAAATATCCCCAATGGAAATGGTGGTCGTTCAAGTTATTGTCTTGCCCATGTCCAGCCGGATAACCCAACATGGCCGTCCAATCCTCATTATAATAAAACAGGAAGGCCACTTCACCGCTTGTATAAGTCAACCAGTTTTCAAGGCGTTGCTGCACAGTATTGAGAATAGTATTCAATGCATCCTGGTTGTTCATCTCATCCGCAATCCGTGCCGTTTGAATCAACCGGTTCAACAATTGTCCATCATTATAGGAATCGGTCCACTCGTCAATCTGGTCATTTTTGATGGCATTGACTTTTTGCGTCAGTTCCTCTGCCGAAAATCCAAGGCTAAGCGTATCGACATAAGGCAACGTCGGTAAAATACCCCTAAATGTATTCTCCACGACAAAGCGGTTGGTTGCACAAATTTTTATATCACCTTTAATCGAATTAAAGATGCATGTTTCATTCAGACTTTGCCCTGCAGCCAGATTTGCCCACTGATGTGGGAACAAGCCCAATAGAACCTTATCATTCGAACCTTCCTTCACTTGCGTTTCTACAACAAATTCGGTTGTAACCACAGCTGTTTGTTCATTATAGGAATAGTTAGCCTGCGTATTCGTCGGAAAGACATAGGCATATTGCTGCAGGTTGCGTGCTGTTTGTATCTTGCTTCCTGTAGTCTGTAATGGAAGAATCGCAGCCGAGAAATAGTTTTTTCCACCCAAATCTGAAATGTATGTATTGGCTTGTTGCTGCCATGAGCTACCGGTTGGTGCATAAATGGCAAAAGAGGCTCCGTTGCGCACATTCTCCACAAGCAGTATTTCTCCCTCTACTCTTGCCGTTCCTTCATTGACTTGAATTTGTGCCTGGTCAGTTGTGTTTTTTTCAAAATAGACAAAAGGCATTCCCAAACCTGCTGTGGCTTTAAAGCCATGTGCCTCATCATTCCACGCCATGGTCACCGTCCAATCCGAATAATCATCGACCGTACATTTGGACGCGGCAAGTCCACTTACTCCTACAATAATAGGCCTAACATCATCCAACACACCACGTGTAATGTAAGTAAGCACTAAGCCCTGACTTTCCGTTCGCATCGAAATTGGATGCGCATACAGATTGGAAACGTGGTCATTTATTAACAAATTTGACCACCAATCATTTGTAGGCACTGGCTTACCCACAGCAGCACCTGATAGCTGAGGCGTACCGGCTGGATACTGGTTTCTACCGGCTTGATCTGTTCCGGGAAAAGTTGTTGTATAACTTCCGCTTCCAACAGTAATGACAGCCGCCTGCGCTATACTTGAGCATAAAAACAAAATAACAGCTATAAGAATTTTATTCATATTCTATCAAATGGGAATAATACTAATTGCCCCATGCCTACTCATAACCCAGCACGCACCAAGGGAATCAAAAATTGCAAATAAATAAAAGCTCATAAAAAGGGAAGCACCGAATAGACAATTATCCGATGCTTCCTGTCTTAATTTCAAGAACTTATTTTACCACCTTGAATGTTGCTTTCTGTCCGTTAACATAAACGACGTTGAGCATATAGCTGCCTTGTGGAAGAGCGGTGCAATCCAATTGCACAGATGCTGCATTAGTAGCAACAGCCATCACTTCCTGTCCCATCATGTTGTAAAGAACAGCTTTTGCTATCTGCATTTCTGAATTAACATTCAGCATATCCACAATTGGATTAGGATAAACAGAACATGTAGCTTCTGCCGTTTGTAATAATGTAGAAGGGCCTGTTTCTTCTACATAAAGTTCAGATTCATTGAATGTAAATGCATTAGTTGTCCAACGACCGCCATTGCCCATTGAAGTTGTATGCCAAAGCACATTAGCTGACAAATTATCCAAAGAAGTCAAATCAGTAAAAGTTATCTTCTGACCTGCAACTGATGGCCCAATTTGGTCTGTTCCAATCTCAATAGGCTCAGATCCAGTTAACTCAACACGCACAAAGTCTATTATAGTTCCCTCATTATTAGGGTTAACAATAAAACTAATTGAAGATTCGCTCTCTTTTTGAATTGTCAGAAGGATTCTTCCATTTGCATCGCCAAATTCTGGGTTTCCTAGGTGTCCAGTTGCAAAATCATGATAAATCAAAGCAGAAGTTGTTGCAGCAACAGTCAATCCTGCTTCAGAAACATTTCCACAAATATCTTGTGCCTTTACTGAAAAACTATATTCAGTATTAGAGGAAAGGCCGTCAATCGTTATCTTACCATCAACAGCATTAAATACTTTGTCTGTTTGATCAGCATAAGATACCAAAAAACGAGAAATAGCACCACCTTTTTCATCAGTTCCTGCCACATTTAAAACAACAGTATTGTGCGTATAAGAATCCACCGTAACAGAGGTCATAGTAGGAGCTTGTGTTAATTCACACTCAACATCATCACCACATGCTGCATTTACAGGAACATTTTTTAAATCTATCTGCCAACGACCATCCCAATTAGGATTACTGTATTGAATCATATAGTCCGTTTGAGTTGTACCCTCTGAAAAAGTCAATGTTACAGATAAATCACCCAGTGCTTCTGTACCATCTGCACCAACTTCTGCAGGATAAGGAGTAGCATTTGCAGCTGTAATATACATATAATCTAATCCTACTGTATTTCCAGCTTCTGTGTTAGGTTTCAATGTTAAAAGCACCGTATTAGGTTCTTCACCTTTTGTAATAGTCAGTAAAACACGAGCATTAACATCTGCAAATTCAGCATCATTCAAGTGCCCAGTCGGAGTATCACACCAATCCGATACTTGTGCATGGAGAAATGAACCTCCTACCATCATTGCGCCCAATACGAGCGATTTCATTAAGTTTGTTGTTTTCATGTTAATTGTATTTATTGTTGAAGTAAAAAATTAATATACAAGTACTTTACGCGTATCTGCACCCACTTTTACGATATATGTGCCCGCAGGTAAAGCTACCGCCATATTTTGTCCACTTGTCTGATGCAGACATGTACCTAGCAAGCTATAGACAGCCATATTCTGTGAATCTTCAGCATAAACAGTTAATTGACCATTTGACACTGTCATTTGCCACTTCTCATTTACAACTTCATTTGCTAAAGTTGAAGTGGAATTATTTTTCCAGAAATAAACATTATCTACAAAGACTGTTGCATCATCGTTATCTGCCTCCATCTTCATCTGATAAATATTTGCCAAATTGATACCATTGAAAGCAGAAAGAGGGATATCATAAGAATTCCACTCATTTTGATTCAAAGGAGTACATGC
The DNA here is from genome assembly GCA_017694875.1 of Candidatus Gallipaludibacter merdavium. Lineage (GTDB taxonomy): Bacteria > Bacteroidota > Bacteroidia > Bacteroidales > Paludibacteraceae > Gallipaludibacter > Gallipaludibacter merdavium. The sequence goes on along the minus strand of JADIMG010000033.1, from coordinate 54,547 downwards.
ATATAAAGACTCATCTCCCCAAATAGGAGTAATGCGAAAAGCAACAGCATTTGGCGTATATACATCCACATGTAAATATTCCATTTCAGAGGCATCAAATACAGGTGCATTTCCATTCAACTCCCAACCTACATAATTAAACTTATCCATTAAATAAGCTTCTTCACCATCTGCCAAGTTTACTTTCGTGCTAGTTGTTGTTTGTCCCCATCCTCCTATATTAAACGTTGTTGCCGGCTCATATACATCAGAAAATATAGATATGACATCAGCCTCAGCATGAGTTGGCGCAGTAACAGGAGCAGGAATTGCCAAAGTTGCCGCATCAATCTGAACTGTTGTTTCGCAGACATTTCCTTCTGCATCTAAAGCAGAAACTGTAAAATTATAAGTTGTTGAGGGCTGCAAATTATTTACAGTAACAGATACAGTTGCACCAGAAGCAGCACCCGCTGTTTGAGAAATTTGATTGGCCGCATCCTCAATCTTGAAATTTACAGCACCTGAATTGTCCGTTGCTGAACAATTCAAAACAACGCTATAATAAGAAGATGATACTAATGTTGCTGTCAGGTTCTGCGGTTTTTCCGTATCAATTTCTGTTGAATTGTTGTAGAAATATACATTATCCACATATAACACCTTATTGGCTATATTATCGGCAAACTTTAACTGGAATACACCCGACAAATCAAGACCTTGTTCTTCATAGTCATCCAAGTTCAAATCAACGGAAGTCCATTGACCGGCAAGTGTTGTTACATCCAAGGATTTTTCCCCCGGTTGTGTTCTACAAATTGGGAACAAATGGAAAGTGGTTGCTTCTGACATCCATACGTCCAGATGCAAATGCGTCATAGCGGCTGCATTTACATCACTATGGAATTCCCAACCAAAATAACCAGCGTCAACTGATCCAACATTGAATTGAGCGACATTATCACCTTCCACTTGAATCTGAGAATAGCTAGAACCGCTCTCCCATACTCCAAAATTCCAACCGGTTGCAGGAGTGAAAGCGTCACTATAAATAGAAAGCACTTTGCTAGCAGCATATTCCGGCGGAGTTGGAGCTGCAGTTGTTGGCTGAGCCATAACACTTGCACTAGAGGCAAACAATAACGCCATTAGCGTTGACTTTAGTAATGTTGTTTTCATGATAATACAAAAAATTATTATTAATACTATACTTATTGTAGCTCTATTCCCTATCATAAGACAAGGAATAGATGCTTACTTTTTATTTCAAAACAAACTTCACAGGTATACCTTGCTGGCTATCTGCTGATACCCACAAATGGAATTCGCCTGGTTCGGCATAGGTTGCCATATCTTCATGACAGAAAGCCAAATCTGCTGGTTTCACGGTAAAAGTAACCGTTGCTGTCTCACCCGCCTTGATCCATACTTTCTGGAAGCCTTTCAATTGACGAACAGGTTGGCATAGAGATGCTACCAAATCACGCGTATATAACTGTGCGGTTTCATAAGCATCGTATTTTCCTATATTTTTAACTTGACAGGTAACCGTGATTTGTCCATCTTGTTTCATCACAGAATCCGATAGTACAGGCTGTCCATACTCAAAAGAGGTATAGCTCAAACCATATCCAAACGGATAGAGCGGTTTGTCACCTGCATCCAGGTGATAGCTAGTAGAACCAATAGAGAATTGTCCTGCTGCCACAGGTATATCATCGATAAGCGTAATATTGCTAGCCGGACGTCCCGTATTCTTATGTGAATAATACATAGGAACTTGTCCTACCATTTTTGGCATCGTTACAGGAAGCTTGCCTGAAGGCACTGCCTTACCCATGATAAGGTCGGCCAAAGCCGGCCCAGCCATTGTACCTGCATGGAATTGCCACAGTACAGCATCGGCCATATTGATTTCCGCTCCCATGGTCAACGGACGGCCTGCCATTACCACCAGAACAAGCGGTTTACCTGTTGCTTTCAATTCTTTGATAAGCTGTGATTGAGCACCTGGCAAAGAAATATCGGCACGACACTTGGCCTCTCCTGAAAGAATAGCTTCCTCACCCACAAAACACAATACAACATCTGCTTTTTTAGCAGCAGCTACAGCCTTGTTAATACCAGCTTGCGATTTGTCACGGCTATATTGTAAACCAGGTTCGGCAATTACTTTAACATTTTCCAGTTGTTGGAAGGCTTGCATAGGAGTAACTGATTTTTCCGGTTCACCATCAAAACACCAAGTTCCAATCTGGTCAACCCCAACATTGGACAAAGGACCAACCACAGCAACAGAAGTAACATTGCTGAGCGGAAGCACATTATTATCATTCTTCAGCAATATAGTGCTCTCAATAGCTGCTTGTTTGGCCGTTTCCAAATATTCCGGTCTGTAATAAGGATTTTCCACTTTAGCTGTATATGGATTTTCAAACAATCCCAAACGGAATTTGAGTCGCAGAATGTTTCTTACTGCTTCATCAATCGTTTTTTCTGATACCTTTCCTTCTTTTACCAAATCTTCCAGATGGTCAATATAGCCATAGCTCATCATATCCATATCGACCGCTGCATTAGCCGCTTTTTCTGCCGCATCTTTCATGTCGGAACAATAGCCATGAGGAATCATTTGCTGCATAGAACCCCAGTCAGTAACCAACAGACCATCGTACTGCCATTCTTCACGCAAAATGCGTTTATTCAAAAATTTGCTGCCGGTTGATGGAACACCATTAATATCATTGAATGAACACATGAAAGTAGCACATCCTGCATCTACTGCAGCTTTGAATGAAGGCAAATAGACATCTCTCAATTGCACCTCTGGAATCCATGTAGTGTTATAATCCTTACCGCTCTCGCTCGCACCATATCCACAAAAATGCTTGGCACACGCAGCCATTGCTGTCGAATCAGCCAGATTATCCGTTTGGTAACCTTTTATGGTAGCTACTCCCATAACGGCATTTATATAGGTATCTTCCCCATAAGATTCAGCAATTCGTCCCCAACGGGCATCACGACTCACATCAATCATGGGTGAGAATGTCCATCTTATTCCTGAGGCGGTAGCTTCTTTGGCTGCCACGCGTGCACCGGCTTCTACAATCTCAGGATTCCAAGTTGCCGCTTGACCTAATGGAATCGGGAAAATCGTCTTAAAACCATGAATTACGTCACGCGCAAAAATGAGCGGAATCCCCAAACGGGATTCTTCAACAGCCACGCGTTGCATTTCGTTTACTACATCTACATTCACTTCGTTGAGCAAAGAGCCCACACGTCCTTCTCTAATCTGTGCTTTTAGGTCGTCAGACATACCCATACCATTCAGCTGATTCATCTGTCCGATTTTCTCCTGTAAAGTCATTTGAGACAATAGTTCATCTATTTTCTGTTCTACAGGATCTTTAGTTGGTGTACACGCCAACATAAGTGCGGCTATGCCCCATATACATACATGCTTCATGATTTCCCTATTTTTTTACAATTTGTTTGGAATAAATATTACCATCTACTATGATTTTTGCCACATATAATCCCACCGGCCATTCCGTTGCATCAATTTGGTCCACATTCTGACAAGATAGGATAACCTGTCCCATCATATTGACAACCTCTATGCTTTGAGCGGGACGATTAAAACGAAAAACATCGCATGTGGGATTAGGATAACAGCGGAAAGTGTCTTCATTGACCTCATCTACTGAAGTATTTACATGTGTAAATGTTTCATCGGCCATTCCTTTCTGATACACCTTCACATAATCAACATACATATAGGCAGGTCCATTTGCCAAAGCTGTAACTTCGTTAATGTCCCAAATCTGAGGGAAATTGCCTCCTACTGCCAGATTGAGCAAGACAAAACATGGTTTGTGGAAATAGTTACCAACAGCCCAATCGCCATTCATGTCAGAAATACCCATACTGAAATATGGATCAACGTCAGGATATTTATCTTGATCCAGATACATTCGAAGCTCATTCTGATCCCAATAAAGAGTGAATAAATGAAAATCGTCCTGCATCCCATATGAATTGGTAGAAGCTTTTGCATAATTGGGATATTGGCCCTGTTCATTATAAAAACCCCAATGACATGCGCCATTAAAATAACGGTCTTGTGCATTTGCAGTTATACCGTCTTTATGCCCCATTTCCACTATATCAATCTCTCCGCATCTTGGCCACCCAACTTCTCCAATATCGTTGCCCATCATCCAAAATGCCGGCCACAAACCATTGGCAGTATGAGGAAACTTAATACTTGCTTCCACTTTTCCATGTGTGAAATACATTTTATCTTTAGTAATCAATCTACCTGAAGTAGCTGTTTTCCCTAAATAATTCTCTTTTTTTGCAGTAATTATCAGACAACCTTTTCCTGTGTTTGGCTCATCACCAACCGAAACATTTTCCGCCCTATAATATTGCAGCTCACTATTACCTCCGCCATCGCCATTCACTTCTATCGACCAATTATCCATATTTAAAGTTCCGTCATTAAAATAATCAGCCCATACAAGGTGATATCCATCTGTTTCGCCTGTTCCAACTTCATCCAATGAGCTGTTATTTCCGTTTTCCTCATTATCCTCACCTCCTTCCACTTCAACCGCTACACGTGGCGTTGGATCATTGCTCAACAATACTTCATCACACAGCATCCAGGCTGTTTCTGCCAGTTCTGTTCTATCCACCATAAACATAATAAAGTCAACAGCTCCAAAACCGGATATATCAAAAACCACATCCTGCCATGTGTAAGACGCAATTTCATTCATAGGCAACAAGTCGACAGCACCACCTGTAGGATGACTATCAGAAATCTTCAGATTCGGCTGATTTGCGTTATTGCGATACATCATTACATGCAGGTAGTTATAGCCAGCAATCGGTGTCTCTGGAGTATAAATAGCACCTGACCAATTATCGCAAGCTGCATCACGTTGCACATACAGCACTTTGTCCGACATATTAGTTTCAGTTTTTTGATCGTTTGCACGAATGTCACTATAACACGAAACATTTTCCCAATCAAGCGAAATCGCTTCAAAATTATCAACCAGCAATTGCGCTGAAGACGAGAAAATGGAAAATAGAACCAGACCGACAAGAAGTATTTTTTTCATAATATAAAGCAATGATTATTCAAACTTGAACCAATTAATATAAAGACTAGCAGACTTTACAGTTACTCTAAGCGTATGTTTTCCCTGCGGCACATCAACAGGAATCTCTGCGGTATTCCACACAGAAGCATCGCCAGTCCTCTCAAATGCTCCATCAGCTATTTTCTCTCCGTCAAGGGATATTTCCAATTCTGCATTGGCATATGATGCGTATCGCACCCGTAAAACAGAAAGCTGCTTATGGGCATCAATCTGATATTCAACCCATTGATTTGCAGAAAAATCAGCCAATTGCAATCCACCGGAAGAATCTGTTGTCGGACGCAGATGAGGAATGGAAAGTAAGCCTTCCTGTCCTACACTCTCCTGCGAATTAACAGCAGAATAAGTATTTGGCAAAATATAGTTTTGCGTACTCAACCATACAGATTTATCCAAAGATGAGAGCCCAGCAAACACCTGCCCCAATTCGCTCAACTGGAAAGGCTGTGTTTTTGTAAGTAACTGCATATAGGGATAAGAATCAAGTGCACCATTTGCGCGCGGAATGAACCATGCATATTTTTCCACCTTCGGATCTGCCTCCATATACGCAATAGCCTCATTCATAAAATTCATTTGCGCCTGTACATTAGAGATATGTGATTCCCATGCACAAAATTCTGTCATCCAAATTGGTTTATCATATTTATAGAAGCGCTCTACATACGATTTTAACGCCCCAGCCGAACCCATGTAACAATGAATAGCAATAGCAGCCACATCATCCAACGGAACCAATGTAAAAAATTCATCCAGCCACACAATCGGGTCACCATAATTGGCCAAAGTTCCATAATTCATAGCTGGAGCCACAATCTTCATATCCAATTCATCGGCCAATGCCTTCAGTTCGGGCCAATGTTCAGCTGCTTGCTGAGGTGTATAATTGCATTGGTCAGTAAGGTTAGGTTCATTGAATGCCAAAATATATTCGCATTGAGGATTCAAGGCCTTATAAGCACGGATTCTATCAGCGTCAAAATTGCCATTCCAAGCCATTGGATAAAAATCCAAACCATATTGATTAAACAAAGTATTGTTCACATCTGTCACATCAGGTCCCCAATTGTAAGACCAGGAAATGAAAGGAGCCAGCAAATGAATATCGTCTTCAATGGTAAAATTAAAGGACACTCCTCTCTTGCCGCTTTTCGGCAAATATTCAACAGCCCCCGTTACATCCTCTCCCGCAGTAATATTTCCCAGGGTATCACCAGCTACCACCACAAGACATGCTGCGCTATAACCTCCTGTCTCGACTGTGATATTGGCAGTTCCTTCCTTATGTGCAGACACTATTCCTGCCACAACAGAAGCCACTTCGGGTTGCGAACTATTCCACTGTAAAGAAGATACAAATGCGTCTTCAGGAATAACTGTCGCATGTAATTGGTAATATTCACCCACCCGCAACTGTAAGACCACCTTATCGAGTTGCACGGACTCTATTGAATTATTATCGCACGACACAAGAGCCAAAAGCGCAAAGCCAAGAAAGAAAGCCAGCCTCTTCATCATTACAATTGTTTTTGATAAACGCGCACCCAATCAACTTTCATCAAAATGGGATTATTGATAGGATCTGCAAAAATATTATCATCAATACTGCCTCCCATATTACCCCCCAAAGCCAAATTAAGTATCACAAAAAATTCATCATTGAAAGGCCATTGTTCAAAATCAGGTTCTGCCGTTGGTTCATATTGTATGGTAGAAACTTCATCGTCAATATAGAAACGGATAGCATCACGCCCAAACTGGTAGTCTTTCAGCCATTCAATACCATATACATGAAATTCCCCTTCTACATTTTCTTTGGTCACCCGTAAAGACCAGTTCTGCCCATTTGAACCATTCTTTTTACGCGTATGTAAAGCGTGTGAAATCATAGTCGGATTAGACCCCACATGTTCCATTATATCTATCTCTCCGCAAGTAGGCCAACTACCATAACCCAGCATCCAGAAAGCAGGCCAAGTACCCCTACCGGTCGGTAAAGAGATTCGCGCCTCTATTTTACCATAAACAAAATCTTTCTTGTTTTCTGTGGTAATGCGTGCCGATGTGTAACTTCGATTCTCATATTGTTCCTTTTTGGCTTCAATAATCAAACAGCCATCTTCCACACGCAGGTTATCTGAACGATCGGTATAATATTGTTTTTCGTTATTACCCCAACCGCCTCCACCTTGTTCTATATTCCAAACAGATGTATCCAAAGCATTTCCATCAAAATTTTCTTCCCATACAAGCTGATATTCGCCCCAATAGGTTCCCCCCTCTTGCGTAACATATACAACACAAACAGCACTACTTCCGCCAATCTTTGCCATAATTTCCGTCTTCCCATCAGCCACAGCTGTAACCACACCTTTAAATACAGTTGCAACTTCAGGATTTGTAGATATCCATTCCACTTCTTCGTCTGTATGTGGATTGGTCTGCGCCTGCAAAGTAATCATATCCCCAACCACCATCTGTGCTACGGTACGATCCAACACTACTTCAATGCTTTCCGTACATGAAGCCAATAAAAAGAGAGAAAAAATAATGTATAAGAATTTTGCTTTCATAATACTGCGACTCATTTGTCCATTGTTAATTAGTGCCTGCTGGCACAACCAAGCACCAACAGGCTATATTTTTTATTCTTGAGCCTTTTTATATATAAATGCGGCATCAAATTGAAGCATTGTACTAGGAGTAGCACCACTTAAGAAAGAGAAAGGGTAGAATCCTTCTGGAGCAACAGTCACTGCACTTGTTGCATAACCCAAGTCCACTAAATCCTTCATGCAAATCTCTATTTCACCCCAACTTCCATCACGCGTAAAATCTGCTTTAGGTTGATAAGCAGTGCCATTATCAACAAATGCTATAGATCCTACACAGAACTTTGCAGAACCAACAGTTCCATTTATTTGTAACAGATGTGATGCATTGTCTACCGATTTCATTGCTATATGGAAATAATAGTCCTCTGGATTTTCCATAATCTTTGCTAAAGCACTAATTTTCTCTGCAGAAGTGCAACGATAACCTCCACCAGACCATCCGGCTGGAGCAACAACAGTCAAACTAACCCAGCCATCAGGATCACCATAAAAGTTCAAACCAGAAGTCGTGCCTGCTGTATATGTTTCTCCACTATTCCAAATATCTAGAAAACAATCTTGTTCATTAACTCTAAAATCAGCTACAATTTTAGATGAAATCTTTTCTGATGCAACCTCCCCCAATTGGAATACCATATACTCTGAACCTTGCAACGAAGCATGTAAATCGCCTGGATTAACATCCGTATTTCCTTCACCTTCACCTTCGCCTTCACCTTCACTTTCGGCAACGACGGTAACAAGGCAAGAAGCAGTTTTAGTACCAGCAGAAGCCACAATAATAGCTGTACCTTCAGCTACACCCGTAACAACACCACCATTTACTGTTGCAGCAGCCGTATTGGAAGAAGCCCATGTTACTTCTGTTCCTTCCGGTTCAACTGTAGCGTTCAAAGTGATTGTTTTTCCAACCTCAACAGTAGCCGTTGACTGGTCAAGACTAATTGATGTAACACCCTCTTCGGGGGTCTTCTCGCAAGCAGCAAACATAAATGCAGCTGTTGCCAATGCAAACCATTTTACTGTTTTCATAAATTCTGTGTTTTTTGTTGTTTATAAATTGGTTAGTTAACCGTTAATTATTGTCTCTCGTGATTAATATCCAGGATTTTGTTCCATCGGATTCAGTTCGATTTCCTCCATAGGAATCGGGAAAAGCTCATGTTTCCCTTCAATGAATGCCGCCATCTGATCCTGTGCTTCTTTTGATTCAGTTTCTTTATATGCATCCATTGTTTCTTTTGCTATACCCCAACGGCAAAGGTCAAACCAGCGATGTCCTTCCATGGCCAATTCCATACGACGCTCATGGCGGATGGCCTGACGCAAGTCTGGAGTTATTTCCACGCCATTAATTTTGATCGTATATCCAGGATATGCTGGCAAATTCACACTTTGACGTTGACGTACCTCATTCAGCTTGGCAACAGCATTACCTTCATCTCCCAATGCTTCAGCAGCTTCTGCATACATCAGCAACACGTCGGCATAACGTATTTGCTTATTATTGATTGGTCCGCGCGTAGCATGTGTCAATTCATAATAATCTGTAGGATCATCTCCGTTGATAAGGGCATATTTACGATTCAGATAACGGCTTCCCAAATAAATCTCCTGCGATTCATTTTCCATATAACCTGTTGGATCAAGAATGGTTACATCCCGACGACTATCTCCTTCTTCATATTCATCATACAGGTTTTGTGTAGGATGGTTGAATCCCCAACCACCTCCGAGTTGAGAAGAGCGTGAACGTGTAAGAATAACCGTAAACGTACCTCTTGTAAATCCTGCACCTTCACCATAATCCGATGTAGGATCTTCCGTGTACTGGATTTCAAAAACAGACTCTTGTCCATTTTCACCTGCTAAAGTAAAGTTATCGGCATAATCCGGACAAAGAGAATATTCTCCAGATGCTATAATAGAATCGCCCCATACTATTGCAGCCCTATAATAATCTTCTGCAGATTTTTCGCGATTATTGGAATTGCCGTCACTCGCCAAATAGAGGTTAAGTTTCATCAACATTGCCTGCGCAGCACCTTTTGTAACACGACCCAGCTCTGTATCTGGATATTCACTTTTCTTCCATAAGCCGCTCTGAGCCTCTTCCAAATCGGTAAGCATGAATTGATACAAATCCTTTACTGAGGCTCTCGGTTGTTGCCATTCGGCATCCGAATCGATTACAAAATCAATTTTAGGAACACCCCCGAAAACACGTACCAATCGGAAATAATAATAAGCCCGCAAGAATTTGACCTCACCTATCAAGCGATCTTTCAAGCTCTGTGTCAACGTTGAATCCAGTTCCATATCGGGAATATACTCCAAGGCCAGATTACAACGTGCAACACCTTGATATTGCATACGGTAAAAGTCCAACAGCAAGCCATTGTTGGCTATGGTTTTCCAGTTTTCCATATCATAGACATCGGCCATATCATTGGTACTTTGTCCGCCTTTCAGGGCATCATCGCTCACAACATCACCAATAAACCATTCCGGACAATATGTCGTATTGTATTCCCATTGAAGTGGTACATAGCAGGCGTTAACATTTTGAATGGCAGCTTGCCCACTTGTATAATAATCCTCTAACTGTGTTACACCCGGCTGAGGAGCATTTAACCAATCACTACAAGCCGTGAGTGCTAATGCCGGAAACAAGAAAAGATATTTAATATTATTTTTCATCGTAATAATGTTTTTTCAATTAGAAATTCAAGCTAAGTCCAAAAGTGAAAGTTCTGCTCTGTGGATAGTTACCATAATCTACTCCACCAGTACCCAATTCCGGATCATATCCGGAATAATTTGTAACCGTAAACAAATTGCTTGCACTTACATAGAGACGGCATTTATTGATATATGCCTTTTTAGTAACATCGGCTGGAAGGGTATATCCCAATTGAATGTTCTTCAAACGGAAATAGGAACCATCTTCTACAAAACGTGAACTGTTTTCTGTATTGGTCGGTGCTCCTACAGGATTTGGGATTGTGCCCTGTCTGTTTTCCAATTCCATCCAATTAAGACCTTGTTTTTCCATTGATTGACGAACCAGATCTGTATAACCCACCCAAACATCTCTCATAGATGTGCTCAGTGTACATTCATCACCGGCACCTTCTGTGCGCAATTTCAGTGCGTTGTAAATCTTATTGCCATATACGCCCTGGAAGAAGACTTGCAAATCAAAACCGTAATATTCCGCAGAAAGGTTAATACCATACGTCAACCATGGGAATGGGCTACCTAAATTAACCTTATCATTATCATCAATCTTTCCATCACCATTTTGGTCAGTATAGCGTGCATCACCGGCATGGACACCTATCTCATCAGCTGAATAAGCCCAAAGATGTTCCAATGCCTCTTCATCACTCTGATAAATACCCTCATACACATAACCATAAAAACTAGTCAATGGCATTCCTTCTGTTGTTATTGTCCGGTCACCATATAGAGGAGAACCACCATTCAACTTATACAATTCATTTTTAATGAACGACACGTTACCGCCAACAGAGTAGTAGAACTTACCAATATTGTTTTGATGGTCAAGGGTAACCTCCACACCTTCATTTCGGATAACTCCGACATTTTTTACCAACTGATAACGATTGCCTGCATGAGCAGGAGCATTAACATAAAGCAAAGCATCTTTGGTATCACGCAAGAAGTAATCGACACTACCTGTCAAACGCCCACTCCAGAAGCCGAAATCAACACCAGCATTCCACTGTTCATTGGTTTCCCATTTACCATTTTTATTGACGTAGGTAAGAACGGTTGCACCGGTTTGAAGTGTCTGATCCACACCAAAAGGATAACCATAGAACACATTCTCCGAACTGCCCATTTGAAGGATAAAAGCGCCATCAGAAACACCATCATTACCAACACGTCCCCATCCTAAACGTAATTTCAACATATCCAAATCACTGAATTGTTTCATCCAAGGCTCCTCGCTTATTCTCCAAGCCAATGCAGTAGATGGGAAATAGCCCCACGGATTTTCCGGGAAACGGCTGCTGGCATCAGCACGGAAATTGACCGTAATCATATAACGATTTGCGTAGGAGTAGTAAGCACGCCCTAAAAAAGAAAGCCGACGGATACGTCCTTTCGTATCAGAAGCATAGGTTTTGTCTTCTGTTGTGTTACTTAAATACCAATTTGTTTCAACCGGATTCAAAATCGATGCACCCGAACCACTAATTCCATAGTAATTATATTCTTCTGTGGTTTGGCCAGCCATGATTGAGAAATTATGTTTGCCTATTTCCTTTGCATACGTCAAGGTAGTTTCTTCCAACAAGGTCGAATAACGTGTGATGGCACTTGAAAGGAAGTTTTTGTCTGATTTGTCATAGCTTGAATATTCGTACTGATCTTTAAATGTCCTGTCCCGCACAATCGAATAATCCATGCTCAATGACGAACGCAAAGTAAGATCCTTAATCGGATTTATTTCCAAGAAAATATCACCCACCAGTCGTTCCGTGTTGTTTTGTGGATGACTATGCTCTACCATAGAGAATGGATTGGTTACATTCTTGAAGTTGGAAGAAGCTGCTATCTGTCCACTCAAATCCTTTCCTGACTGGGTAACTGACCCTTCCGGATAATGTGTTGGATCCCACGGAGCCATTGCCAAAGCGGCAGAAATAACAGATGCACCAGGACTACTGCTATTATTCATCGCATTACGCCCACGTGAAGAAACAACAGAGAGATGTTCACCGAACTTCAGCCATTCACGTATTTTATAATCGCTATTGAGACGCAATGTAAGACGTTCATAATCAGAACCGATAATTGTACCATCCTGAGAGAAGTAACTTGAACTAAAAGCATAATGTCCCTTATCGTTTCCCCCGTCAAAAGCAAGGTTATAACTTTGCATAAATGCATTTGGATTGAACACTTCATCCTGCCAATCCGTATTAATGGAAGAATAATCCAAGCCATCAGGATATTTTTCCGTCATAACAGTTGGATAATATTCCGATTTACCGGTATTATACAACGACATCCATTCGTTAAAACCATTTTTCTTATAATATGCAAGTTGCTCTGCACCATTCTTCATGGCATCAATACGCAACTTGGTATCAACCATTTCTTCACTTCCCATCAGGTCAAGTTTCTTCCACCGATTTTGTATACCCCAATAGGCATCAAACGTAATATTGGTTTTTCCAGCTTTACCTGACTTGGTTGTTATTATAATTACACCGTTCGCGCCACGAGATCCATAAATAGCTGTGGCAGAAGCATCTTTCAGAATTTCAGTCGTTTGAATATCATTTGGACTTAAGAAGGAAATATCGCTCGTAATAACTCCATCCACAACATATAATGGGTCATTGCCACCCATAGCAGAACCGATACCACGAATTCGGATTGTCGCCGCCTCACCTGGTTGACCACTATTAGCATTCACTGTTACACCAGCAGCACGACCTTGTAGAGCTTGATCCAAACTGGCTGCAGGGGTACGTTGTAACTGATCGGCTTTGACGGAAGTAACAGCACCAGTTAAATCACTTTTTTTCATTGTACCATAACCTATTGCAACCACTTCATCCAACATTTGCGCGTCGGATTTCAAAACCACTTTCAGTGGCGCATCAGAATTCACGGTAATTTCCTGCGTTGCATAACCAATAAAAGAGATAACCAATACATCTCCTTTATTTGCTTCAATGGAAAAATTGCCGTCAAAATCAGTAATGGTACCATGAGTAGTGCCTTTTACCGTAATATTAGCACCAGGAACTGATAGATTTGTATCGTCATAGACAACACCTGTAATTGTAAGATTTTGGGCCCATAGGCTCTGAGGGATAATTAGCATAGCAAGCATGAATATTTTTACCGCTTGCCGCACCATAAACAAAGAAAAGCATTTTTTCTGCATATTCGCGTTTTTTGGTTTTAGATTTAACAATATTGTTTCTTGTCCAATTTGCCTGCATGGCAAAAAGATGGTGCAAAGATGGAAAAGTAGAAATAAAAGGACAATTTTTTGACCTACACAAAAATACGCACATTTATGTTTTAACATTTTATCCACTACGTCAAATAACAGATAAAATACTAGTTTACAATAATATGAATATTCACTTTTTACACAAAATAGAAAGGAAAACAATTTTTGAAAGAACAAAAAAAAACATTGCACACAATGAAATTATACTCCAAATGCATGCAATGTAGAAATCACGCTAAAGCCAAAGTGAGTTATTGACGTATCGTCAGACCTTCTTTCTAGTCATAGTAAATGCCCAACGACGCATGATAAGAGTTGGCAAAGCAGCACCAACCCCCAAACTGAACAATATAGTGAATGCCGTCATTCCATTACGGAAGAAATCAATCATATATAATGACGCTATTTCATCTTCATTGATATGTTGCATGAATTTCATCATTGCAAATATGGTCTTATAGGCAAACATACCCGGAACCATTGGCAATAGAGCGGGTATATACAACGTTGTTGTAGGGCAATGTACTTTATATGCAAAAGGCAGACTAAGCCACCCTATCAGCATTGCTGCCAAAAAAGAGGCAGACGCAATATCAACATGAAGGGAATTTATCAGTAAAAAACGTGTAGCATGACCAACAGCCGCCAATAAAGCGCAAAATATAATGCTACGCCGAGGAGGATTGGATATGACAGCAAAACCAATTGCGGCTATGGCAGCAAAAAATCCATCAGCCAACAGTTCTTTTATAAATTCAAGCGTCATAATACATCTCCTCCTATTAAAAGCATGGCACATAAAAGCCCTAATGACAAACACACGATAAGCAGCAATGCATTGATGAGCCGAGACACTCCCGCCAAAACATGTCCTTCTATAATATCAATTATACCATTAATCAAGGGAACTCCTGGCACCAAATACAACACACTGGTAGCCATTGCAATCTCAGGTGTTGTACCCCAATCAAGCAAAACCATTGGAGTTACCACAAGCGCTGCTGTCAATGCGGATAAAAACCACACGAAATAGTGATTGAGATGCAGTTTTAACAATAACTGCCGTATATGAAATCCAATTGCAGTGGCACAGCAAACTCCCAAACAAGCCAATAAATCACCGCCAAACAACCTACAAAAGGCAGCATTACCTATACTGACCAGTATGAGCAACAGCCACGGATTCATATGTGGCTTCGCCATTAAACGATGGAATTTTTCCCACAGCTCGGGTAAAGTCAAGTGATTGTCATAGGCTTCCCAGCTTAAGGCACTCAAATCGGAATTGACCTCAAAACTAATCGGTAAATGCTTGACTGCAGCAACCATACTATAGGAATGATTACCATCTTCGGTACGGATAGTCAAGATTATGGTACGTTGGAACATTGTTATGAACATCTGAAATCCAAAAGACGCTGCAATTCTGCTTGAATTGCGAACAATGCGTGAAGTGTGTACGCCAGATGCCAGCAATGTAGTTGCATATTCCGAAAGGAAAAGTGCGACAGACTTGAGTTGGTCGTGAACGCTTTGAGACATACTGCTTACTTTTGGGGCGCAAAATTACAACAAAATCCTCATTGTTGCAATCCATATTTAACAAAAATACCGCGTATAAAGCCCAGAAATACAAATATTGCCATCTCAAAAGCATCCCTCGTTTCACAAATCCAACCATAATAAAAAGAAACAAAGTGACATCATGAATAGCTCTGTGAAATACTTTTGCATATATTGGAAAATATAATTTTGTCAGCCAAGCAAAAGAACGTAACTTTGCAATCTCTATTTGACAAGAAGGCTATACTGAAGATTGAAAACATTACCACACCACATATACAATAAATTGCAACCATGGCAAATTGCCTTGCCGTTGTTGTTTATTATGCATTTTTTCTGTATCCAATTCACATCAGCAGAATTACGTAAAGTAAGAATCTATGGTTATGTGATAGATACCGATAACCGGGGAATAGAATATGCCAACGTTTACGCTAAAGGCAGTACTATAGGTACCACTACCAACAAAAACGGCTATTATGACTTGCAATTGGAAACGAACGACTCGATTACCATTGTATACTCCATGCTCGGATATAAAACCATCGAGCATACCTTTCTGCCAGACCAACGCGTCATTCAAATATCTGTAGAGCTGCAATCGGAAGCCACAGCATTAAGCGGCGTAGAGATACGTGCCCACCATAAACAGATTGGCACAATGGAACGTATGGAAGCAGAACAAGTGCGCATGGTGCCAGATGCTACAGGAGGAAGTATCGAATCGCTTCTCATTACCTTTGCCGGTGTCAGCCAAACGAATGAATTAAGTTCGCAATACTCTGTAAGAGGCGGTAATTTTGACGAAAACAGCGTTTATGTTAATGGAATAGAAGTTTATAGACCCTTACTCATACGTTCTGGACAACAAGAAGGACTTAGTTTTGTCAATCCAGAGATGGTATCAAATGTTTCGTTTTCTGCCGGAGGATATGATGCCAAATATGGAGATAAGATGTCATCTGTACTGGACATTACCTACAAAAAGCCCAAAGAGTTTGAAGCAAGCGCATCCCTCAGTCTATTGGGAGCAAGTGCATATGTAGGTACGGGCAACGAACGCTTCACACAAATGCATGGCATCCGTTACAAAACCGCCCAATATTTGCTGGGAACCCTTGATACACAAGGAGAATACAAGCCATGGTTTGTGGATTACCAAACCTACATGACGGGAAAAATCAGTGAAAAATGGGAATTGTCGTTCTTGGGGAACTTTTCCCAAAACTCCTACCGATTTATACCCACTGAAAGGGAAACCACTTTTGGCACCTATCAAATGGCCAGAAAATTAATGATTTATTTCAACGGGCAAGAAAGCGACCGTTTCCAAACTGCTTTCGGTGCATTTGGCGCCACATATAAACCCAACAAAAAACTCAACATCGGATTTAATCTATCGGGATTTTATACCAATGAACAAGAGACCTATGACATTACAGGGGAATATCTGCTGTCAGAACAAGAAGCTACTACCGAAGAGGAAAACAAGGAAGGAGCACTGCTGGGTGTAGGTACCTATCATGAACACGCACGCAATCAATTAAATGCTGCAGTTATCACATTATCACATAACGGCAACTATAAATCAGGTAACAACCAGCTGAGTTGGGGTATATCGGCACAAAGTGAAATGATTCAGGACCAAATCAGTGAATGGGAATGGCGTGACTCTGTCGGATATTCATTGCCGACAACCAACCCTAATGTGGTTGACCTGTATTACAGCATGAAGGGAACCAACCAACTGAGCAGTTTTCGTTTTCAAGGCTATGTGCAGGATTCACACAAATGGATAACGGAAGCGGGCACTATATCACTAACGGGAGGTATAAGAGGAAATTACTGGACATTCAATAAAGAATTTCTGCTGAGCCCACGCGCTTCTATCTCCTATCTGCCAGGATGGAAAAGAGACTTCGGCTTTAGATTGGCAACGGGTATTTACTACCAGTCACCCTTTTACAAGGAAATGCGTGATACAATCACCGATTCTTACGGCGTCACTTCCGTGACATTAAACCATGACATTAAAGCTCAACGTTCCGTACATGTTGTATTGGGAGGCGACTATTACTTCCGCGCATGGGGAAGGCCCTTTAAATTCACCTCTGAATTGTATTACAAATACATGGACAGAGTCATTTCCTATACTGTAGATAATGTAAGAGTACGCTATTCGGGTGAAAATGATGCACGGGCCTACACAGCCGGCATCGACTTCAAATTATATGGCGAACTCGTTCCTGGTGCAGATTCTTGGATAAGCCTTTCCTTGATGCAATCAAAAGAAGACCTGTTGAATGACAATCTCGAATGGCTTCCCCGACCCAACGAGCAACGCTATAATTTTTCCATGTTTTTCCAAGACTATTTGCCCAATAATCCGAAATACAAACTTCATCTACGTTTTATTTGGGCAGATGGTTTGCCCTTTGGAGCCCCACGCAACCCATCTTTCCGTTCTGTTTTCAGAATGCCGGCTTACCGGCGTGTGGACATCGGCGGTTCACGCGTATTGATGAGCGATACGGACAAATTCATGCAAAAACCATGGGCACGTCATATCGAAAGTTTTTGGATTCACGCTGAAATATTCAACCTTCTGAATTTTAAAAACGTCAATTCCTATTATTGGGTAACAGACGTCTATAACCAACAGTTGGCTGTACCAAACTATTTAACTGGTATTATGTTTAACGTTAGACTAACTATAGACTTGAAATGATCGATTCTGCAACCATAGCACGCATCATGGACACGGCCCGCATAGAGGAAGTTGTTTCTGATTATGTCAGCCTCAAGAAACGTGGAGTAAATCTGATAGGTTTGTGTCCGTTTCATGATGAAAAAACCGGTTCTTTCACAGTCTCTCCCGCCAAAGGCATTTTTAAATGTTTCGGCTGTGGCAAGGGCGGCAATGCGGTTCATTTTATCATGGAAATAGAACAGGTAAGTTTCACTGAAGCGCTCAAAATCGTTGCCAAGAAATACAATATAGAGATACGTGAGCGTGAACTTTCCAGTGAAGAATTAGCACAACAGAACGACAGGGAAAGCATGTATATCGTAAACAGCTATGCCCAAAAATATTTTACCCAACAGCTAAAAGAACATCCAGACGGGAAAGTCATCGGTCTGGGCTATTTTCATGAAAGAGGCTTTCGGGATGACATTATTGAAAAATTCCAGTTAGGATACAGTCTGGACCAAAGAGACGCATTTGCTCAAGCGGCACTGAAAGCCGGTTACAAGAAAGAATACTTGGTAAAGACGGGGCTTTGCATGCAACAAGATAACGGACAACTGACAGACCGTTTCAGAGGTCGGGTCATTTTCCCCGTACATACATTATCTGGAAAAGTTGTTGCTTTTGGCGGACGCGTACTGAAAAAGACTGAGAAGACAGCCAAATACGTCAATTCGCCCGAATCAGAAATCTATCATAAAAGCAATGAGCTATATGGAATATACTTTGCCAAACATGCCATTGTAAAAAAAGACTGCTGTTATTTGGTAGAAGGATATACTGACGTTATTTCCATGCATCAAGCAGGCATAGAAAATGTGGTAGCTTCTTCAGGAACTTCACTTACGACAGGACAAATTAAACTGATACACCGCTTTACCAACAACGTCACCATCCTCTATGACGGAGATGCAGCTGGAATTAAAGCCTCCATACGAGGTATTGACTTGCTGCTGGAAGAAGGACTGAACATCAAGGTTTTGCTGCTACCTGACGGTGAAGACCCTGATTCCTTTTCACGCAAGCAAAATGCATCGGAATTTATCTCATACGTAGAAGCTCATCAGACTGATTTCATACGTTTTAAAACCAACCTGCTGCTGGACGAAGCCGGAAATGACCCAATCAAACGGGCGGGTCTGATTCAGGATGTAGTCAGAAGCATTGCCATAATACCTAACAATATTGTACGCCAAGTATACATAAAAGACTGCAGCACCCTTCTCGATATCAATGAAGAAGTATTGGTAAATGCCATCAACAAAATCAACCGCCAAAAGAAGGAAGAACAAAACAAAGCACAGCACCAAACACTCTCAACAACAGAAAACAAGACAGCCCAAGATTCCGCCAACAGTGTCAACAGCGAAACCAGCCTATTGTCAGGTTCCGTGGTGGATACAGAAACACGCAATCTACTGAAAGTCATGGTACGCTATGGAGAAAGGACATTATTCTCCCTTGAGGACGGCTCCAACCAGACGGTTGGAGAATTTATCCTCCAAGAACTGGGAATCGACCATATCGTTTTCGAAAACCCTCTTTACAATGAATTTATAGAGGAATACAGACAACATCAACACGATACAGATTTTATTGCAGAGAAATTTTTCAAATTTCACCCCAACTCTGCACTTAGCCAATTGGCCATCAACCTCATCACAGAAAAGTATACGCTGAGCAAAATCCATTACCGCTTTCAGGTATCGGAAAATGCAAAAATAAAGGAAGTGGAAATACCGACTGACGCCGACCGCCTCTATGAACTTGTTCCACGTCTTATATTAGAACTGAAAAACAGTTTATTGGAGGAGCATATCAGACAAACCGTACTTAAACTCAAACATGCCTGCGAACAAAAAGAAGACATGTCAAAAATCAAGGAATTGATGGATTATTGTGATGCACTCAATACCATCAAAAGAGATTTGGCCAAAAGTTTGGGCGATAGAGTAATCAACAAACTATAATATCTTACCAAAAACGGTTATTGGGTTCATCATAGGAAAAGCCGGCATCTGCCAGTTTTCTTACAAGGACAGATTTATCCAAACCCATACTTGCACACATTTCATCCAGATTCGGATAAACATCACGTAACTGCGTATTCACATAACTCAGCAATACAAATGGGTCTGATGGTAATGTTTCATTCATAACTTATACACCAAGGTCTACATGAGATACTTTTATATCCTCACGAAGAAAAATGCTGGCCGAAGCCGAAAATTTATCAACCGATTCTGTCGTAAAATAGGAACAAAATGCGCCTAACGAACATCTTTCCTCCATTTCCGGGTGACGCACAAGATAATCAGCCAAACTCTCCGCAACAATCTCTCCCTGTGACAAAAAACGGACTGAGGCAGGGGCATATTTCCGTATCTTGCCCAATAACAAGGGATAGTGCGTACAACCGAGAATTACCGTGTCAATCATACCGTCTTTTCCCAATAAGGCATCCAAATACTTCTTGACAAAATAGTCCGCCCCTTCTGACAGATGTTCATTATTCTCAATAAGCGGCACCCACATGGGACATGCTTCCGAGTGGAGCACAACTGACGGATAATACTTTTCTATCTCAATACGGTAAGAGTCTGACTGAACCGTTCCTGGAGTTGCCAACAAGCCGACATGATTTGTTTTTGTTATCTGCCCTATCACTTCCACTGTAGGCCGAATTACCCCCAATACACGCCGTTCGGGAGCAATATGAGGCAAATCCCGTTGCTGTATGCTACGAAGTGCTTTAGCCGATGCCGTATTGCATGCAAGAATCACCAACTCGCATCCCATAGCAAACATCTGTTCCACACATTGAAGCGTATAATGATAGACCACCTCAAAAGAACGTGTTCCGTAGGGAGTACGGGCATTATCTCCAAAATACAAATAATCATATTGGGGCAAACGTTTGCGTATCTGCTCCAATATTGTCAAGCCTCCATATCCTGAATCAAATATGCCTATGGGTGAATTGCGTCTCATACTTACAAAAAAAGGGTAAGCTTACTACATCGCACCGCTACAACCTCCTACCCTTGCTGCGGTCAGACCCTGGGGGAGTTCAGAGGGAGCTGGTCGTGTAGGACTTACCCAGTGCAAAAGTACATTTTTTTCACGTAACTGCCAAATCCGAACAGAAAAACCCTACAAAAAGAAAGCAAAACAAAGTCTTTCGTAAGTAACATTCACTACCTTTTCCGGCAGACACAATTCAGTCTTAGAACTTTACAATAAATATCCTCATAATATGCATTACACATGCACTTATGCTTGAGAGTAAAGAGAAGAAGCTCTTTTTTCTTGCACGATATATATTTTTCAGACTTTCTTCTTATCTTTACCAAGCTTACAAAAGATTTTTATTACTCATATCAAAATCACATATTATGAAAACAGTATTTATTACCGGAGGCTCGACTGGTATTGGAGCGGCCTCTGTTGAAAAATTCATAGCCCAAGGATGGAATGTTGGGTTCATGGATATCAATGTTAAGGCAGCTACAAAGCTAGTCAACAAGCTTTCAAATGACCAGCATCTGCTATTTATTGAGGGTGATACAAAGAAGCGCTCTGACATTAAACATGCTGTAGAAGCAATTGTTAAGAAATTCGGCTCTTTAGACAGCATTGTTGCCAATGCTGGCATACACCGCTGCAATACTTTACTTGACATCAAAGACGAAGAATTGGATTTGATGATTCAAACCAATATTTACGGAACAGTCAACACTTTACGCGAAGCTGTACCTTACGTTATAGAAAAAGGAGGTGGTACAATTGTTATCAACGCCTCTGACCAATGGTTTGTCGGTAAACCCAATAGTTTTGCCTATGGTTTAACCAAAGGCGCTTTAGGACAAATAACCCGCAGCTTATCCATTGATCTTGGATCTAAAAACATTCGGGTAAATGCGGTTTGCGCAGGTACAATACGAACACCACTGGTTGACAATCTTTTTGCTGACTTTGCCAAAGTAAACAATTGTGACATAGAAGATTATTGGAAAGCCGAAAATGCATTATACGCACGTGGGTCTGCTGGTGAACCCAAAGAGGTAGCCGAGGTCATCTATTTCTTGGCATCAGACGCATCCAGTTTCTGCACAGGCGGACACTATCTCGTTGATGGTGGATTAGTTGCACGATAAAAACATTTCTCTTGAATGAGAAAAGGAAGCGATACCTGTACACAGAAACTTAACATACAATTAGGGCTGACCTCTTTAACAAAGTCAGCCCTAATTGTATTATCATCATGACACTTATGCCTCAATAGGTTTATACTTAGGCACCAATGCTTTCATAATAAGCCATGCAATCAAATAAGCCACTGCACATATACAGAAAATTATCATATAGCCAGCTTCCTTACCTTCAAATCCCATAAACTGGAATGCTGCACCCTGATTTTCAGAGAAAGTGAACAACGCACCTGCCCCCTTGTTAATCAAGAAAGAGCCAACACCACCAGCCATACCACCAATACCAGTAATTGTTGCAATAGCAGATTTGGGGAACATATCTCCAATCGTGGAGAAAAGGTTAGCTGACCATGCCTGGTGTCCTGCTCCTGCCAAGCCAATAATAATTGCCGGCCACCATACAGAAACAGTACCAGCACTTTGTGCTAACAAAGCAGGTAATGGCAAGAACGCAAAAATCAGCATAGCCAACATACGGCCATTATAAGGGTTCATACCTTTCTTTTCCACAAACAATTTAGGAAGATAACCGCCAAAAATGGACAAAACAGTTACGATAGCATATAAAGTAATAATCAATGCCATACCCATTCCTGAACTGGACGTATAGCCATATTGGTCAGAAAAATAAGCTGGAGCCCAGAACAGATAGAACCACCAAACACCATCGGTAAAGAACTTACCTACGATAAATGACCATGTCTGACGGTATGTAAAACATTTCCAAAATGGAATCGCCTTTTCTTCTTTTGTTATATCTTTCTTTTCTTCAACTGTTTCATCATCCTGATGTATGTATTCCAACTCTGCTTTATTCACATGGCGTGACTTCTCCGGACGTTCATACATAAACACCCAAAATCCCATCCAAATAAAGCCCAATGCGCCAATAATCAGGAAAGCCATTTCCCAGCCACCGCCTACACCTTTATCCTTGAAATATTGTGCCAAGAGCGGAATAGTTGCGGGAGCAACCAATGCACCTACTGATGCACCTGCATTGAATATAGAAGTGGCAAATGCACGGTCTTTTTTAGGGAAATATTCGGCAGTAACCTTAATGGCAGCGGGAAAGTTACCAGCTTCACCTAAAGCCAGAATACAACGGGCAACCAAAAACAGCCAAACACTTGTTGTCGCAATAGCAAAAGCCGCAGCCGACCCAGCTTCAACAGCAGTCATGGCAGCAACAGACTTATATCCTTCAATATGAACTGTCAACCATCCACATACTGCGTGTAAACATGCACCAGCTGACCATACGCCAATTGCCCACAAATAACCTTTTTTCGTACCCATCCAGTCAACAAATTTGCCGGCAAACAACATACATACAGCATATATAATGGAGAAAAATGCTGTAATCGTTCCATAGTTACTATCTGTCCAATGAAACTCCGGTGCAATAAAATCCTTCCACGTCAATGACAATACCTGACGGTCCATGTAATTCACAGTTGTTGCTACAAACAGCAACACACACATCCACCAGCGCCAGTTTGTCATTAATTGTTTTGATGTTGAATTTGTCATGTAAAAATACTTTTTATGCCTATACCAATGGTATCAGACTAAGTTAATACTAAAAGCAAGGTGCAAGACAGCAATTCATACTATCCTGCACCTAAAGAATTATCTCACTTCCTTTATGATTGCCAGAGCCGCCTTGCACAACTCTGTAATCTTCGACCACTCGCCAGCAGCAATCACATCTTTAGGAAACAGATTGCTACCCATACCCACACAGGTTACACCAGCCTTAAACCAGGCCTCCAGATTCTCTTTGGTCGGCTTCACACCACCAGTCACCATAATCTGGCTCCATGGCATTGGGGCTCTCAAACCTTTTACAAAAGCAGCTCCCAGTACATCACCCGGGAACACCTTGCACAAATCACAACCCAATTCCTGAGCCTTGCCTATCTCAGATACGGTACCGCATCCGGGACAATAAGGAACCAAACGACGGTTACAAATGGGGGCAATTTCCGGATTAAACATAGGCCCTACCACAAAATTGGCACCCAATTGCAGATACAACGCTGCTGTTGCGGGGTCAACCACAGAACCTACACCCACCATCATTCCGGGCAATTCCTTATTGGCATATTTCACCAATTCACCGAATACCTCATGGGCGAAATCACCACGGTTGGTGAACTCAAAGGCACGTACACCGCCATCATAGCAGGCCTTCAACACCTGCTTGGCTATTTCTACATCGCCGCTATAGAAAACAGGAACCATACCCGTTTCCTTCATGCCAGCGATAACTTCTATTTTACTGTATTTTGCCATACTGTTTTTATCTTTACATTATCGATATTAACGTTGAACACGTCCGCTGGCATCGCCACCGGCCAAAGCTTCCACTTCTTCTACTGATACCAGGTTAAAGTCACCGTTGATAGTGTGTTTCAGTGCAGAAGCAGCTACTGCAAATTCCAAAGCAGCACCCTGGTTAGGTTTGGTAAGCAAACCATGGATAATACCACCTGAGAATGAGTCACCACCACCTACACGGTCAACGATAGGATTGATGTCGTAACGTTTCGAGGTATAAAATTCCTCACCATTATAAATCATAGCCTTCCAGCCATTGTGAGTAGCTGAGAAAGATTCACGCAAAGTGGAAATCACATACTTGAAACCAAATTCTTTAGCCATCTGAACGAAAATGCCTTTATAGCCTTCTGCATCCGTCTGACCGGCTTCCACATTGGCATCGGGTTTGAAGCCCAAGCACAATTCAGCATCCTCCTCATTACCGATGCAAACATCAACATATTGCATCAACGGACGCATAATAGACTGTGCTTTTTCTTTTGTCCACAGTTTCTTACGGAAATTCAAATCAACAGAAACAGTAACGCCATGTCTTTTGGCTGCCTCGCAGGCCAAACGGGTTAATTCTGCTGCCTTGTCAGAAATGGCCGGGGTAATGCCAGACCAGTGGAACCAGTCAGCTCCATCCATGATTGCATCAAAGTCAAAGTCTTCTGGATTTGCTTCGGCTATTGCTGAATGGGCACGGTCATAAATAACCTTAGAAGGACGCATGGAAGCACCTGTTTCCAAATAATAGATTCCCACACGGTCACCACCACGTGCAATATAATCTGTCTTTACTCCATATTTACGCAATGCATTTACGGCAGCCTGACCAATTTCATGTTTAGGCAATTTTGTTACAAAATATGCGTCATGACCATAATTGGCACAGCTGACAGCAACATTGGCTTCACCTCCACCATATACTACGTCAAAAACGTCTGACTGAACAAAACGGGTATTGCCCGGAGTTGAAAGGCGGAGCATAATCTCGCCTAACGTTACAATTTTACTCATTATTTATCTATTTATTGATTATGGTATATTCTTTTTCATGCTGCAAAAGTACAATCCGCCAACCAGTTAAATGTGTACTTTTAAGCTAATTATATGGCACAAATTTACACTTACGCCCAACAATTAGAATTTAAAGAAATTCTTTGCATTGTTGTAGCAAATATCTTCTATCATCTGGTTGACTCTTTCCATCTCTGAATAAGGAATCTCACCATTTTCCACATCTGTACCTACCAAGTTGCACAACGTACGGCGGAAATACTCATGACGCGGATAAGACAAGAATGAGCGTGAATCAGTGAGCATTCCTACAAAACGACTCAGAAGACCCAAAACAGACAATGCGTTCATCTGTTTTTCCATACCATCTTTCTGGTCAAGGAACCACCAACCTGAACCAAACTGGATTTTACCAGGAACGGTTCCATCCTGGAAGTTACCCAACATTGTTGCTATAACTTCATTGGCACATGGATTCAAATTGTATAATATGGTTTTTGCCAATTTTCCCTGGGCATTCAATGTATCGAGGAATTTCGACATTTTTTTAGCCGTTGTAAATTCGCCAATGGAATCAAAACCGGTATCAGGACCAAGGAGTTTGAACATTTTAGAGTTATTGTCACGGATAGCACCGTAATGGAACTGCTGGGTCCATCCTGTTTCCCAATCCATAATGGCAAACTCTATCAACATGGCTGACTTATATTTCAGGATTTCTTCCTGAGTCAGTTCTTTTCCACCGTAAACCTTATTGAAGATAGCTTCGATTTCTGCAGGTGTATAATCTTCTGCATAGAATTCCTCGATACCATGGTCTGACAAACGGCATCCTTGCTCTTCGAAGAATTTATGACGCACACGCAATGCCTCAATCACATCTGCAAACCTGTTGATGGTTACACCTGACACTTCAGCCAACTTCTCGATATAGGCACGGAAATTTGCCGGAACTTCCACAGCCATAGCTTTATCCGGACGCCAAGTAGGCAACATTTTGATTTCGAAACCACTTTCACGCGTTTTAATGTGATATTCCAAACTATCAACAGGATCATCTGTAGTACATACACATTCCACATTGTAACGACGCATCAAACCGCGTGCACTATATTCCGGCAATTTCAACTTTTCATTACATTCATCGTAAATCTCACGAGCCGTTTTCGGATTCAATATTTTAGTAATACCAAAAGCCGTTTTCAGCTCCAAATGCGTCCAATGATATAGGGGGTTACGTAATGTATAAGGGACAGTTTCAGCCCATTTCTCAAATTTTTCCCAATCAGTGGTATCTTTGCCTGTACAATAACGTTCATCTATACCATTTGACCGCATTGCACGCCATTTGTAATGGTCGCCCCCCAACCAGATTTCAGTGATTGACGAGAATTGGTAATCATCGGCCACCATTTTGGGAATCAAGTGGCAATGATAGTCAATGATAGGCATTTTCTTAGCATGCTCATGATACAATTTCTGTGCTGTTTCCGTCTTCAACAGGAAATTTTCGTCCATAAAGTTTTTCATACTATATCTCTTTAAAATGAAAATATTCAATCAGCCATAAATGCACAATGGTGACACGTGATACCAAAATCAGAAATACAACCTATAAATCAACAGTTTACAAACATAGAGAAGCATTCCGTGTGCGCCCACGAAGATACGCATAAATTTTTAAATCAGCAAACCGGTCATCTTTTTAACATCGAAAAAAACTTCCCTCAGTACTTTCACTTCCGCTATAGCACACAAAAGTATAATTATACTGATAGAAAGACAGCTGCACGGATTTATTTCCGCAACAGCTGTTTCCTCAACCCCGACAGTCAAACCCAGACTGTCTATCAATGGTGCGAACTGACAATTTCACCTAAATACAACAACACAATCGGTCTACTTTTCATTTCAAGGCTTTCTTATATTTGTTTTAACCGTATGAAAACCACATAAGCCAATGCCAATAGCAGCAGCCATCCACATCCCTCTCCTAAAGGTGCACCCAATTGGTCATTCTCATAGGTTGTCCTTGGTGGCGGTGGTAATACTGTACCGTCAGTAGTAACAGGTGCGAACATTGGCAAAGATGCAGACATTCCCGAAGTTGCAGAGATGATGGACATGGCCCGTAACTTGTCGGAAGGAATATCCGCTTTCGTCTTTACCATCAACAGTGGAACATATTCTCCCACTACAACACTCTGTTGAACCACATCCATCCGTCTGCTTGGCAAAGTAGCGCCAGAGGATACTGTCCTTGTCACACGTTTTTCCACCGCAATATTCTTACCTGACGGGAGTGCATTCAACACCAGATTCTCATGTGCATATAATTTGCTTACTTCCGTTTCTACAATTGATCCATAAAACGCATCTCCTTCATTATTGTACGAATACAAATGTCTGCTTGTACTGACAAAAGGAGTGGTCGGCAACACAAAACCAACATGCTCGCTATTGTTCACCTGATATAGATAGACACTATCATCTTTCTGTCTATCGGCAACACCCACGTACAGCAAACCTGCACAAGCAGCCAACAAGGCAACTAAAAATATCACTTTCTTTCCCATAATCAGAATACTACTTTAACAGGTTTAACAATCGAATTGGTTCTGAGATATACCGTATATGCTCCATACGGAAGGTTCAACGTATAGGAATATCGTCCCAGCCCAGGAACGGTTCCGGAATCAATTTTGCGTCCGACAGCATCATAAATGGTCCAATCGCCTTCACTATCAGTAAAGTTTTCCACATACAATACTCCGTCATAAGCATAGCCTTTGAGCAATCCGCCGTCAACCTCTTCATTCACAGTAGAAGAAGAACTGATAAGGAAGCGGCGTGTTTCTCCTTTCTTTCCCACACTAAAGGAATAGGAACCGGAAGCCAACAAATCAATAGATGTACCTGCGGTCAAATCGTGTAAATAGAGGCGGCTGTATCGTCCATTAAGGGTGGATGGGTCGAAGGTCAGTTTGTACTCAGTTTCTTCGCCTGCAATAAATCCTAAATACTGTCCATCAATATCATCCACAGCATTGACCGACATATTGTCATCTGACTCAATGGCAAAAAGCTGCGGAGTACGGCTGTCTCCGTATATTTTCTTGCCATCAAAGCCCGGTTCATAGTCGTGTGTCCAATCTTCCCGGCATAGCAAGTACAAGTCATCTGCAAACCGCTTGCCTTCTACCCTCACCTTGAGCATAGGGATTTCCGACCTCTCCTTCTGAGGGGCACGCACTACCGGCGGCGGTGTTGTCGTCGTTTCGTAATAATTGGGACGTACTACCGCATTACGGTAATCTATGGCAACAGAACCATTACCTGCACCTGACGTAGCCTTGACAAAGAAACCCTGCATGGCCGGTATAACATTCAAACCGGTATAGGAACCAGCATGAATAGGTAGGGCCATATATTGACCGGCAGTAGTGCTATTACCATCACCTACATCATCATCATTATCATACCAATCATTCCATGTACCTGCATTGTATATATAGATGGTCGGTTCTACATTGACAAAATCTTCGTCTTTCAAGGAGTCCAAATAAATGGGTGCCGTAAAAGAATTGCCCAACAGATGAAAACCCGGATATGTTTTGGGATAAGTTTTTTCACCATCTGTATAATTATCTCCACTTGTTGGCTGTGTATAGGTCAAACCCTTATAGGTATGATCATTAACATTCAAGAAACCAGCAAGCAGATATGTCTTTGGATTCTTTTGCGTCAAAGCATAGCCTTCAAATGGATCCAATTTATCATTATCCTTCACAACATGCCAATGCGCCTGCGGATAACTCATATTGGGATTCGCCTCGTCCCACCGGCACATCCATGCATTTTCAAAAGGTTTTACCGCCTGCGGATAGCCTGAGGTGGGGATAGCCATATATTGCCAGACAGCCTCTGTAGGGACATCCGTACCCGTTTGTGCCTCTGCCCCACTCGCTTTGCTATAAAACTCTACCTGCGCATAAGGAGCAACCGAATCATAAACCATAAATGCCCCTGCAGCCGTTTCGTTTGTCTCTATTGTCAAACTGCCTTCACTTTCTATCTTATAGGAATTAACAAAATCTCTTCCACGCACTTCACGGAAACGTCCTGCTACAGCCAATTTGGCACCAGGCTCAACCGTAAGGGAACCTTCCCAATTGTTATCATTGTCCTTACGAATGCTGACTGCGGAAACTCCGGCTTTTACATTCACAGTACAAGGTTTGTCAATGCGTACACGATGTGACAGAGTGGGAACCATATTAAAGCCTGGCGCCCAATTCTTAGCATTACCCCACTTACCATCTCCACCGCCATCATTCCTTTCAGTCCCATCCAGATTCAGTCCATTGGTGAAGACAAGCGAACAATCGGAAACATAAATAGGGTCAGTGATAAGCAAATATTCCAATATGTTACCAATGGCCGTATAACCATCATCCGTGATTAATTGGGTGGCAGTATTATTGATAGAAAGAACCATCATGCGGCTTTCCACCACCTTCTGTCTTTCACAGCAAGCTACCAGTGTTCCCTGCGTTCCTCCGTCAATGGTAGCAATATTGACAAACTCTACAACATCAAAGGTAGCGAATCCCTGCAAAGCCTTTCCCCCGTCAGAACCTCCTCCGGTAGTAACTGTTATTGTTTTATTTTCGCCAGTACCCATATTAATATCCTTAAACATCTCATGGGCATAGCACAATACTGTCATATCGGTTTGCGTCGATGAAGGCGTAAGTGGATTACCCGTAAATCCTTTCGCTTGCCATTTATCCAAAGCAGCCATGTGTGCCTTCAGAGAGAAGATAGGTTTTCTGTCAACTAAGTCGGCAAGGTCATTCAAGTTCGCCGCACGGCCTACATTTTCCTCTCCGCTTCCTATTTTTCCGTCAGACTTCGGATAGTCGGTAAGCAGCACTAAATCAAAAGGTTCATAGTTCAGGAATCGATAGTTGGCATAGCCGTTTACTGCAGTAGGTATGTATCCCATTTCCGCCAACTTGCTTGTATATAAAGGGTCTTGTATATCAGCGGATGTAACACCCAAAAAGTCATCTACATTTTCTCCACTGACTACATAGGCTATTGTATGTGTGCTGCGGTCAAGTACAATAATGTTGATGGAATCGGCATAAGTTACATCTATATCATTGCACATATTACGGGGTGTCACTTTCACTACAATAGTATCACCCACTTGAATAGCATTGGGATTACCTTTACTCCACTCAGTCAACCTATCATAATCAGCAATAATGGTATCTGTATTGTTCTTGGAAGTAATCCAATCGGTATATGTTAAAGAACTGATTGTTGAACCACGATGAACAGTTGCGCTGACTTGATAAGGTTCACCGCTTGTGCCCTTTGGTGGAGTCACCTTGAACAGATGACGTATTTTACGCCCTGTAACAGCATAAGTAGAATCCAGTTGGTAGTATTGGAACGGTGTAAGTTTTTCAACGAAAGGAGGGTCATTCTGTGAAAGCGTAACCTCAGCCTCATTGCCGGTCCACTGCGGACAATTATCCGTAACCAAAGCCTTATAAATGCCGGCGGCTGTAGCAGTATAGGTATCTGAAGTTGCACCATCTATCTCTTGCCATATTCCATCTGCGCCCTGTTGGTACCAAGCAATAGCAGTAACATTCGTAACATCAACATCCGTCGTCGTACCATCTGCATTTTTATAAACTAATTTAAGCTCTACGCTCCCATCACAGTCAATCACACCACTTTCAGGTGAGATATATGGAACGGGGTCAGAACAGGTTACAGTCAAGGTATAGCTTACACTCTCACTACAATAAGTTTTTTCATTACCTTCAAAAGTTGCCGTAATGGTGGTTGTACCAGTACCTTTAATGGTCAATACTCCTGAAGTTGCACCTATTGTCGCTACTTCGGGAACTGAACTACTATATTGAATCAACGTGAGATTGTTTGGATTTTCAAGAGTTGGAAAAGAAGGGTTTTGAGCTCCAAATTTAACCGTACACTCACTTGCAGACCAAGCCAAACCAGCTGGTGTGCAGGTTTTGCCGCAATAAATTGTAATGGATTTAAGATAAGTAGTGTTGTTGGTATATCGAGTTACATAAAAAGAAGTAATACCCCTCATTAAACTATTCTCATCTATGGTATAAGTCTTTGCATGCGTACCTTTTATCGGTTCAATAAACTCTGCTATCGGCGTGTCTTTATCAGCATCAGCAAAAAATGCAATTCCCCTATCGGTACCATTAGTAGTAAAGGTAACCTCTATTTCTGTCCCAACTTCTATCGCTTTATTTAAAGTAACTTTCAGAATATCTATTCCATTATTGAAGATAAATCCTTCAGCATCATATTCCGGTGTTGTTCCCTCTACAATATCTATTGTTCCACCACTGACCGTATAACTACCCTCCCATGTTGTACTACCACTTGTTGCAGTAAAAATCAATTCATAGCAAGGCCCTTCCGTAAATGTTACCGTCTGAACGTCAGTGGTCTCTGTACAAGCTCCACTACTAATTTCACAAAAGTAATAGAACGTTTGAGCAGAATTAGAAGATACTAAATAGTCAGCAGAGGTTTCATCTGAAATTGCTACCGCTCCATCACCATTTTCGTTGTCCGCAGAATACCATTGATATGAATAAGAACCATCTCCACCACTTGCCGTTACCTGAAGTGTGGCTGTTCCACCAATATTATACATTCCCTCCCCAGTGATGTCAAAGTCGATTTGAGGGGTCAAAGTGTTGATAGTAGCATGAGGAGACTCTACCGTAATCGGGAAATAACCGGATTCCGTATAAGTGACTTTACAATAATATTCTCCCCTTGCTTCTGGTGAATAATTTGATTGTGTCTGCCCAGCCAATGCTAAATCATCTTTATACCATTGATACGCAAAAGTACCTGTAGTTGATGCGGAAGTGGCGGCAACAGTCAATGGCTCGCCAAAGCACCAAGATGTGGTAGAGTTATCAAAATTCTCACCCACAACTGTAGGTGCTGACGCATATCCCTCTGCTACATACACAGGAATAACGGCCTCACAATAAGTGTTATCGCCTGGTGTAAAAACAAGAGTGGCAGAACCAGTAGCCTCTGAAGAAGCAGTTACTGTATTGTCACTCACTGTAATAATATCTGCAGGATTGGCATTACTTACACGCCAAGTGCCGGTGACGGAGGTTCCATCAGAAGTAGTTGCAGAAAGCGTTGTTGAAGTACCTTTCTTCAAGTTTAGACTTGTTATCCCACCATTAACAGAAACTGGTGTACAAGCAGCATTGGAATAGGTATAACTTATCTTTAAAGATTGAATATAACAACCACCTTCACCCCGGCCAAAATAAAACACATAGCTGCCTGGTTTAATAGCAGTTCCATTATTATTAATCTGCGTATCAGCACCATATTGGTTTAATTGCTTGGATATTAAATTGGATTCCGCATGAAGTATAATATAGGAATTTGGAGTTCCTATTTCATCTGCTTTCATTAACCTCGCACGCATTTTGCCTGTTGCCTTAGACATCTTCACTTCTAAGGTTACATAGTCAACCGTGTTTCCTTCTGGTATTGAAAATTGAACTGCAGCAAAACGCTTATCTCCCTCCATATTGCTAGTGTTATTCAAGCCTCCCTCAGTTCCAGCTACAATTGCAAAATCAGCATCAAAATACACATTATTAACAGAGCCTTGCGTTGGCAAATCCCCAGAACTCCACTCGTCGCTTAGAAAATCAATATCAACAAGAACCTCCGTTGTCTGTGCCTGTATATTGCTTTGAGAAAAGCCCCACACAAAAAGGAGCGAGAAAAAAAGTCTTGTTTTTCTTCCTATTGATTTGAAGAAACATTTCATATCCATATTCCACTTCATGATATTAGATTTTATCGGTGCAAATTTAAATAACAAAAAACGCCGTAAATGTGCAATATTCGCAGATAAATGTGTTTTTTCTGTCAAAAAAGGGAAAATACAATCATATCCTAACAAAAATCACATTATTGCAAACAAATGATTACGACGCCAAACATTCATTTACAATTTCACTTTCAATATGAAAACAAAAAAAGTGCACAGACTTTAGGCCTGTGCACTCACCTTGTTCTATAAGAGAAAGTCCTATGGACGATAATCAGACATCTCCAAAAGTTTCTGTGAATCTGTCATCTCAAGCAATTCCTGCATTCCCACTTCCGGGTGATGCTCCATATAGCTATCAACAATCCGCCAGCCGACCCATGTACCCAAACGACCTGGAGAATCCTGCGATACGGGTCCCGTAAAAGGCCCATCATTTACATATTTGGTAATGGTCAGATTGTCAGTTGAAAATAAATCCTTGGAATCCAATATGGTTGACCATATCCTTCTTTCAAAATAATCACACCATTCCCACTGCTCTGGTGTGTAATTCATTATTTCGTTTGAAGGCGCATCAGGGAAAAGCACCGACAGGAAATACATTATTTTTCCCCTATACAACATCTCGTCCAAAAGATTCGGATTGGCCAAAGGCTGTCGGAAATTACGGAACAACACCACGGAAAGCATATCGACCGGCACACATGCTGGCCGCATTCCATAGTGCATATACCGATAGGTCACCTCTTCATACAAAGGATAATCCGCTCCAAGATACATATCTGCTCCCAAAGCCAAAATATTGTCGGTAAACAATACCTGTCTGTTAAATCCGGACACGAACAAATACAAATCAGGAACTTTGATTTGAGGATAAAAATAGCGCAAGCGTCCAAAAGCCTTAGAAAGTTCTCCCTCTATAGAGTCCAAATCGGAAAAGGTAGCCAATGCATAATCATTTACAGCACGATAGAGGCTATCACACAGGAAATTCCGCATCAACTCTGCCACATAAACTGTATCAGAAGGCTCCACTTCCAAAATTTGGTCAACAAACAAAGGCATAAATACAGGATATTCATCATACAAGCGCACAACCGACTGATACATGTCAGTCGTATCGGCCGTTGCCAGAGCAACGTCAAAACGTTCCACTTTGACCGAGACTGGCGTTGCATCTATGTCAGCAAACCGACGTTGACGGCCACATCCTGCCAAAAACACGACCAATACCCCGAAAAAACAGCACCAATACCTCATCATTTTATCTTTTAGCATTGCGTTTCATCTGCTCGCGCTGGTAAGCCATCTGCTCACGCTGCATTTTCTCCAAGCGTGCGGCAAAACCCGTTTTCTTGGGCGCCTTTTCGTTCTTCTTCCGTTTTTCATGCAATTTCGCCAACAGCTTCTCATCGTTAATAGTCCAACGGAAGATGTAAGTCTGCAAAATGGTTATCAACAACGAAACAAAATAATAATAGCTCAACCCAGCAGCATAGTTATTGAAAATGAAAAGGAACATGATGGGCATCAAATACATCATCCACTTCATGGCTGCCATCTGGTCAGAACCTGCCGTAGAAGCCATATTCAGCTTCGTATAAATGATATTGGTAACAGTCATCAGCAAGCAGAACAAGCTGATATGATTACCAAATGTATTCGAAATCAACGGTATATAAGTATCCCAGCTTAATATGGCATCATAGCTCGAAAGGTCATCTGCCCACAAGAAACTTTGCTGACGCAACTCAATGGAAGCGGGGAAAAAGCTGAACATAGCCAGAAGAATAGGCATTTGCAGCAACATGGGCAGACAGCCACTCATTGGACTAACACCTACCTTTGAATACAACTCCATAGTTGCACGTTGGCGTTCCATCGCTTTTTCTGCTGGGATACGAGCATAAATCTCATCTATTTCAGGTTTCAGCACACGCATTTTTGCCGATGACAAATAAGATTTATACGTCAATGGGAACAACACCAATTTGATAACAATCGTCATCAACAAAATGATGATACCAAAATTTGAAATGTAACGGCTAAAGAAATCAAACATTGGGATAACGGCAATTCGGTTTATCCATCCCCATAATTTCCAACCGAGAGGCACCAACTTATTCAATTGCAAACGGTTTTCCTTATCCACACCTTTGTCATAAGCTGCCAAAGTCTTGAAATGGTTGGGCCCTAAGTAGAAACGGAAGCCTGTTTTTTCTTTTCCCGTAGGATCATAAGCAACAGCCATCTCAGCAAAGCAGTTCTTGAGATAACCGCTATTTCTATTTTCTACATGACTTTCAACAACAGTTGAAGTAAAGTAGTTATCAGCAATCAACACCGAACTGAAGAACTGGTCCTTAAAAGCAATCCACTTCACATTTCCCCCCAACATCTTCCTATCATTTTTCGATGCATTCAGATTTTCGACATCATCAGCCACAAACTTATATTGCACCATGGAATAGCGTTCCTCAAACTTCCGCCCACGTTCCTGCTGTTTTATCTTGGCCTGCCACTGCATTTCCAGATAATTCATTCCAGAAGGCATAACCTTATCCATCTGATATGACTCTATGGACATACCCACCATATAGTCATTGGCCGGTATAGTGTAAACAAAATCCATATAAGCGGTTGTGTCTGTCAGCAAACGCATTCGAAGCACTTGATTACCATCCGCATCTTTCTGTACATCACCTACAGGCACAAAATACATATCATTCGTATTCAGCACACGGTTATTTCCCGTTACAATGGTAAAGCCCAAATTGCTTTGGTCTTCCGTAAACAGAATCAGTGGCAAAGAATCATGAGTTCTGTATTCTTTCAACTCCGCTTCAACCAAACGTCCACCTTTACTAGAGAAAGTCAAACGAAGCAAATCAGACTCCAATGTCCAATGCTTGTCCTCACCTAAAGCAGAGGGAGCAAATGCCCCGAACAATCCATGTACTTTTTCTGCTATAGCAATACTATCCGTTTCCAAAGCACTTTCCTGCAATAGACTGGCAGTCTTATGAGCTTCCTCTTCTGCCAAACGTTGAGCTTCCGCCATTTGCTGAGCCGCAACAATGGAATCATTGTAACGCTGACGACGTGCGATTTCTTCCTGAGAAGGACGGTTCATCCATCCAAACCCTATTAATATAAGGGCTATTAATATAAAACCTACAACAGTATTTTTATCCATCTTACTTTGTTCGTTATTTATCTCTACAATTAGTTATTGTTACTATGTTGTCCGATTGCTGCTTTTATAAAACTGATAAACAGTGGATGAGGACGCAATACTGTACTGCTATATTCCGGGTGGAACTGAACACCTACATACCAAGGATGTGAAGCCAATTCTATCACTTCAACCAAATCCGATTCAAGATTACGCCCACTACAAATCATACCAGCCGACTCAAATGCATCCTTGTATTCATTATTGAATTCAAAACGATGTCTGTGACGTTCGCTGATGTTTTCTTTTCCATAGATCTCATATACCTTGGTTCCTTTTTTCAGATGGCAATTATATGCACCCAAACGCATGCTGCCACCCATATTCAAAACCGTTTTCTGATCTTCCATCATATCCACCACATTGTGCGTCGTATGCGGATCCATTTCAGTACTATTGGCATCGGCCATTCCCAATACATTCCGAGCAAACTCAATTGCCATTGTTTGCATACCTAAACATATTCCCAAACATGGCAAATTATGGGTACGGGCATAATGCAAAGCTACAAATTTACCTTCTATGCCTCTCGTTCCAAAACCTGGACAAACAACGATTCCGTCAAGCCCCTTCAACTCTTCTGCAACCGTCTCTTCGGTCAACTTATCCGACAATATGGATTTGAGTTTCAATTTACGGTCGTTATATGCTGCCGCATGGAGCAACGATTCCATAATCGACTTATACGCATCCTGCAGTTGCACATATTTTCCCACTAACCCGATGTGTACCTCTTCCTTTGCGTTCTCGAGCTTGGCAAGAAACGCATTCCAATCGGCCATGTCGGCAGCAGGTACCTGTTCCAAATTATACCCCATCTTGGTCAACACCACTTCATCCAATTTTTCCGCCTGCATATTCAACGGAACTCTATATATGGTTGGTGCATCCAGGGATTGAAGTACCGCAGAGGGCTCTACATTGCAGAACAAGCCCACTTTTCGGCGCATCTCAGCAGAAATAGGATGCTCCGTGCGCAATACCAAGATGTCTGGTTGTACGCCCTCTTCCTGCAATGCTTTTACGGAGTGTTGGGTAGGTTTGGTTTTCAATTCTTTAGCAGCCGCCAGGAAGGGTACATAGGTCAAATGAATGCACAAGCAGTTTTTGCCCAACTCCCAGCGCAACTGACGTACACTTTCGATATAAGGGAGTGATTCCATATCTCCAACAGTACCACCGATTTCCGTTATCACAAAGTCAAATTCCCCTTTAGAGCCCAACATTTTGATATTTCGTTTGATTTCGTCTGTGATATGAGGAATAATCTGTACGGTCTTTCCCAAATAATCACCGCGACGTTCTTTTTCTATGACACTCTGATAGATGCGTCCCGTAGTGATGTTATTGGATTTATGCGTTTCCACATTCAAGAAACGCTCATAGTGTCCCAAATCCAAATCCGCTTCATGTCCATCGACAGTGACATAACACTCACCATGCTCATAGGGATTGAGGGTTCCCGGATCCACATTGATATAAGGATCCAACTTCTGGTTAGTCACTTTAAACCCGCGCGCCTGCAATAACTTGCCCAACGATGCCGCAATGATTCCTTTTCCCAACGAAGAGGCAACACCTCCCGTAACGAAAATGTACTTTGTTTCTTTCATTATATCAATGTGTTATATTATTTATTCCGTGATAAGTAATCAAAGTTGCAAAGATACATATTTTTTTCCAACGGACAATCGTACTTTCTGTTTATCGAATCAAGGTCAAGCACACAAGCAAAAACAAAACCCTCAAGCCATATCTACAGCGAAACAAGCGTCATTAACAAAATTGCACGAAAAAAAGAAACCCGCCACACATCAAGGCGTGACGGGTATCATTAATTACTGCAATTACCATTTATTCATACGTAAAATAACAACTGATTTTGCAGCCCTCATTTTCATTCCAAGTAAAACCTTCGGGATAGCCGTCTAAAAGTTCATCCGTATCAAATCGGAATCCTGCCAACTTAGTACCTTCGTCATCTGGCGTATCGCTGCTATATAGTTGTATGGCATACCATTCATCATCCTCCAAACCATCCATCAATACCGGATTCTGCAGTATAAAATCATATGGTAAATTTGCCGTAGACAGAAGTTTAGCCGCTGATGTGCACCATGTTGTCGTAAAGACATCATCGTCAATCAGTTCAAAATGTACATACTTATTATTTACAGATAATTTTTCATAAGTTATTCCCGCAAAATAAATTTTCGAAGGATTCTCTACCGTAACATTCAACTCATACATATCATATTTGTAATCACTGTTATAAGCATATAGCTTTACTCTATATACGCCTTTAGAATCATATTTATGTACAGGGTTTTTCTCAGTGGATGTATTGCCATCACCAAAATTCCATTTATAGCTTACCGCATTACGGGATTTGTTGGTTAACACAATTGTCAATGGCTGCTGTTTTGATACAGAAAAAGATGCAACAGGCGGATCTAATACTTCATTTCCACTATCACTCCAAGTATCATTATAATCATCATTATCGGGATCTGTCGGTTCATTTTGTGGTGCACAAGACAAAAAAGAAAACAACGCAAAAAACACTGATATAACGAAATAAAATTTTCTCATAGCTATTCATACGTTAAAAAGTTACACTTAAAAACAAGTGCCAACAGTCTATTATTACGCACACAAAAAAAGCGTGGCACTTTGTGCTTCAATTTGATTATTCGAGGTCTCGACTACCTAATTATCCAAATTAAACGAGCAAAGCCCACGCAGTATACGTGAGCGTCATGAGGCTATATTCTTGGATAATTAAAACGAAAGTGTCGAGTTTCCGAATAATCAAGATAAGCTATATAACGCTTTTTCCAATATGTATTCTTATAGTATGCGTATCATCTTCATCGCTCTATTCCATAGGCAAAAACATTTTGTGGTTTTTGCAAAGATAAAGCTAAAATTTATTATAGACAAATTTCCATTACTTAATAAGCAAAAAAACTTCATCCGTATCGGAGAAGTTTTTCCATATATCCAATAGCCATATTTAATTCTACAACAATCTGTTGGTAGCTGTATCGGGGAATACCACTGTCGGTTTGAAGGTTTTAGCCTCCTCGGCATCCATCAATGCATACGCAATAATAATAACTATATCACCTGGTTGCACAAGACGTGCAGCAGCTCCATTAAGACAAACAACACCAGAACCTCTTTCACCGGCTATTACATAGGTTTCCAGACGTGCACCGTTGTTATTGTTGACAATCGCTACTTTTTCATTGGGCAAGATATTGGCAGCATCCAATAAATCCTGGTCTATTGTAATGCTTCCAATATAATTCAAATTAGCTTCGGTTACAGTTACCCTATGAATTTTCGACTTTAAAACATGAAGAAACATAATCTGAAATGTCTAAACCTTAACTAACCTATATATTTAATATTGTCTATCAAACGGACATCTCCGCAATAAACAGTAACACAGCCAATCGCATTCTTCCACTCAGTAGCAGGCTGCAATGTATCACAATCTACAATTTCATAATATTCAACGCGCAATCCTTCTACACGGTTAATTTGCTCAATTACCCAACTTTGTACCTGACAAACGCTTTGGCTTGCTGTTAATTGACGACTTTCAAACAAAATCCGTGCTATATTGGAAGCAATAGTACGCTCCGCTGCTGTCAAACGTTCATTACGACTACTGCGTGCCAAACCGGAAGTTTCTCTAACAATAGGGCAACTTACTATGATGACATCATAATTCATCAGTTTGACCATACGTTTGATTACAACTATCTGCTGAAAATCCTTTTCTCCGAAATAGGCACGATAAGGTTGTACCAAATCAAACAACTTGCTGACCACTTGCACAACGCCATTAAAATGTCCTGGGCGATGCAAGCCCTCCATCACCTGGTCCAACCCACCAAAATCGAATTCAAAAGTCTGCGACATCTCTTCGGGAGAATACATTTCTTCGGGGGAAGGTGCAAATACCAAATTGCATCCCATTTCCGCCAAAGCCTCCGTGTCACGTTTCAAATCACGTGGATATTTCTCCAAGTCTTCAGGATTATTAAATTGGGTTGGATTGACAAATATGCTCACGACACATACGTCATTTTCGTTTGCACACCGTCTGACTAATGAAAAATGGCCCTCATGCAAGGCGCCCATAGTGGGTACAAAACCTATTGTTTTGCCCAAAGCCTTCAAAGCAGAAACATCTGCCAACAGCTCTTTTTTGGTTGTAAGAATTTTCATATTGCTGTCCTTTATTCAAAGAATGACCACATTTACATTTCACATCATGCTGCACATGTGTCACGCTTCATCCAAAAGAGTGCGCAAAAGTACAAAAAATTATTCACTTACCAACCAAACTAATGAAACATAAAACAAACATGCTTCACAAGATTTATGAATATCATTATCAATCAAGCACTTAAATCAACGCAAGGATTGACATTACAAAAATCGGTTCGGTAGGACACCAACATGAAACCTCAGTTTGCATTTTATTCTCCCCTCACCTTTTGCTACCTTTTCAAATTTAGGCGGCGGTTCGGCAGAGGCAAATTGTAAAACTTCGTTTCACATTTGTCTCTGCACTCATCTTGCACTATCTTTGCAACAAGAAAAGAAAAAGAAAATGAAAAAACTGAACATAGGAGATAACGTTCGTTTCCTCAACGAAGTAGGAGGAGGAACTATTGTAAAGATAGACGAACAGACAAAAATGGTTTATGTACAAGACGCCGACGGATTTGAAATCCCCGTACTCCCACAAGAATGTGTTGTGGTAAACAATGTCAAGGAAAATAATTTCCCAACAGCTAAAGAAGAAGCCCCATTACAGACAACTCCCCCACTCCCCAACAACATTTCGGAAAAGAAGGTTTTGCAAATCATTGAAACACCGGAAGGTGAAGATCTCAATGTCGTACTTGCGTTTATTCCATGCAATATCAAGACCTTGCAAACAACAAACTACGACTGCTACATCATTAATGACAGCAATTACCAACTATTTTACAACATAGCCTCCGTAAGTGGAACAAAGGCCCACAGTTTGGCCAATGGTCAGATAGAACCCAATATGCAAGAGCAAATAGCTACCATTACAAAAGATGAACTGAACGATTGGGAAAAAATCCGTACGCAGGTCATTCCATTCAAATTGGAGAAAAGCTATGAACTGCAAAACGCCATCGATTGTACCATAAAAATAAATCCAACAAAATTCTACAAACTCCACTGTTTCAATGAAAGCGTATATTTCGACACTCCGAGCATAGAATATAACTTAGCCATTGAAGCCAACAAAAACAAATTGGAAGACATAAAGCCTGAGGCCATAAAAGAAGCTATGATGGAGAAAGAAACAAAACAACCCGTCAAACGCCCTATTGCCCCAAACAACAAGAAGGAAATTATAGAAGTGGATTTGCACATCAACCAGTTGTTGGACAACACCAATGGATTGAAACCCGGCGATATGCTCAACTATCAAATGGAAGTGTTTCACAAAACACTGGCTGAACACAAGAAGGACAAAGGACAAAAAATTGTCTTCATACATGGGAAAGGAGAAGGCGTACTCCGCAAGGAAATAGAGAAGGCTCTAAAAAACAAATACAAAAGCTATACATTTCAAGATGCATCTTTCCGCGAATACGGATATGGTGCTACATTGGTAACTATCAAATAAAATGGAAAAGATAGCAGCTATTACGGGTGCAAGCAGTGGAATAGGTTTGGCAACAGCAATGCTCTTAGCTGAAAAAGGGTGGATGGTATACGCATTGTCAAGGAGTGGAAAAAGCAAGCAAGAGCATATTGTATCCCCAAATATCATTCACTTGAAAGCTGATGTAAATGAAAAATACACACTGGACAGCGCCCTGAATCACATTCTAGCGCAACACAAGCAGATTGATGTTTTAGTATGTAATGCAGGAAACGGTATAGCAGGAGCAATAGAAGATACTTCAACAGAAGAAGCAAGTTACCAATTCCAAACCTCTTTTTTCGGTGTGCATAACACCGTCTGCACATTTCTTCCACAGATGAGGCAACAAAAGAGGGGTAAAATCATTATCATATCATCTGTTGCCGGATTTGTTCCCATACCATTCCAAGCTTTTTATGCTGCTGCAAAATCAGCCCTACTGTCCTATGCCAAATCCTTATCAATGGAAATCAAGCCATTTGGCTTG
This sequence comes from Candidatus Gallipaludibacter merdavium, assembly GCA_017694875.1. Lineage (GTDB taxonomy): Bacteria > Bacteroidota > Bacteroidia > Bacteroidales > Paludibacteraceae > Gallipaludibacter > Gallipaludibacter merdavium. The sequence goes on along the minus strand of JADIMG010000033.1, from coordinate 11,581 downwards.
CAATGCTGCGCCATTCTACCTGGTGATACAAAAACCCTTTTCACGTCCAATAGAATCATTGTACAACGGGCAAAATTATCCAATTCCCCTTATGTTGATAGAATGGCACACTCCATACGCAAAATGGAGGAAGATGAGCAAAATGGCATAGCGGCAGAAGTGATTGCACAATGCATAGTAAAGCAGATACAACAAAAACGCATGGCCCCTGTAACAGTTCCATGCGTTCAGTATAAATTAATCGCTTTTCTTATGAGGTTGCTTCCCAACAGACCTGCCCTTTACCTTATCGGACGACTCTATGCCTAAAGTACGACACAAGAGCGAATGGAAGATGCTATCTGTTCCATTTCTTCTGCAGGGAGTGACAATTTCGGGTTGGTAAACGACATATCAGACTCTTTCATCAAGGGTACGAGATGTATATGGACATGAGGCACCTCCATTCCCAAGACAGCAACGCCAACACGCTTACAACAGGTAGCCTCCTTTATTCCGGCTGCAACACGTTTGGCAAAAACCATCATATCTCCCAGCAACTGGTCATCCAGATTAAAGATATAATCCTCTTCCGGTTCACTCAGTTTGGGCACTACTAAAGTATGGCCCTTTACCATCGGATTAATGTCAAGAAACGCATAGAATCGTTCGTCCTCAGCAATTTTATAACTTGGAATTTCTCCATTAATGATTTTACTAAAGATTGTCATAGCCGTACAATTAAGTTTTACAAAGAAATTTCCATAATCTCAAATTCAAGCATACCGGAAGGAGCTTTTACCTGGGCTATCTCACCCACTTTCTTGCCCAATAACCCTTTGGCAATGGGAGTTGTAACAGACAATTTACCTTCTTTCAGATTAGCCTCACTCTCTGAAACAATCATATAGGTCATCACCTGACCGTTCTTGACGTTCTTAATTTTTACGCGGGTCAATATCTGAACCTCGTTCGTATTGATGCGAGATTCATCAATCAAACGCGCCGATGCAATAGTATCCTTCAACTGGGCAATTTTCATTTCCAACATTCCTTGCGCTTCTTTAGCGGCATCATACTCCGCATTCTCGCTCAAGTCACCCTTATCACGTGCCTCAGCTATCTGCTTGGATATCAATGGACGCTGTACTCCTTCCAGTTCAGCTAATTCTTCCGTCAATTTCTTATAACCTTCGGCGGTCATATATGTCACTGCCATAACTATACTATTTTAAATTAAACCTATCCGTTCTATAAATAAATGCAACAAGAATTCTGTAATCAGAACTCTTGCCAAGCAAACACCCGTGATAGCAATGTTCTATCAGTTTTAGTTTGCGTTGCCTTAAAAGGCGTTTATTTGTGTAATTCAATCAGTCATTAAACTTGGGTTTCAATATCTCGGAATAAACAAAAGCCCGCTTTGCATCCTCCAAGGTGCTAATTGTCCACGTCGTATTTGCATCCATTACGACATCGTCTTGCCCCTCTGCTACACTCTTTCGCCGGCTTTGCAACAAAGTGTCCTTTCGTTCTTCCTCTGAGACTGGTACCTCAACTTTCTCATCCGACTCACTTCGATTACTTACCGTTTCATCTACAGGAACAGTCTCGTCAGTAACCAACCCCTGAACAGGAAACACCTCGGTAAATGTATCATCAACCGGAGCATCATTCTTTGCAACCTCTGTCTGACGCTTTAATTCTCTCATCAGCTCTTCCCACGAAACCTTCCTAGACGATGCCTGGTCTTCACTGCTTTCCTTCTTTTTCTGCGCCATGCGTGCCGCTTTCTTACGTTTTCCTAAGAAAAGCAGAACCATAAGTAACAAATAAAACCAGAAAGCATAATCAAGCAATACGTCCATGATGAGTAGTATTTGTTGCGCAAATATAGCAATAAATCAACAACAAAACAAACAGGCAATAAAAGAAAAGAGCCTACAATAATGTAGGCTCTTACTATTATAAGAATCTACCTGTTATTCTTCCGTCTTAACTTCCTCTGCTGGTTTCTCAGCAGTTTTCTTTGAAGAACGACGCGTACGGGTTGCTTTCTTAGGAGCTTTAGCCTTCAACATGTTTTCATTGTAATCAACCAACTCAATGATGCACATCTCAGCAGCATCTCCCTTTCTGAAGCCTGTACGCAAGATACGGGTATAACCACCTGGGCGGTCTGCAATTTTACCTCCTACTTCACGGAACAACTCAGTAACCACTGTTTTGTCTTTCAACAAAGAGAAAGCCAAACGGCGATTATTCATTGTGTCCTCTTTAGCGCGTGTCAAAATTGGCTCAACATATACACGCAAAGCCTTTGCTTTTGCCAAGGTTGTGGCTATTCTTTTATGCTTAACCAAAGAGCAAGCCATATTAGACAGCATAGCTCTACGATGCGAAGCAGTTCTTCCTAAATGATTGAATTTCTTATTGTGTCTCATTTTTATTCCTTGTCTAATTTATATTTAGAAATATCCATACCGAAAGACAAGTTATATTTTTCCAATACCTCATCCAACTCGGTCAAAGATTTTTTGCCGAAGTTACGGAACTTCAACAAATCATTACGATGGAAACTTACCAATTGACCTAAAGTATCTACATCGGCAGCTTTCAAACAATTCAGTGCACGAACAGAAAGGTCCATGTCAACCAAACGTGTTTTAAGCAATTGGCGCATATGCAATACTTCTTCATCAAAATCCTCGTTCACATCACCCTCTTGTTTTTCAATCATAATCTTCTCATCAGAGAAAAGCATAAAATGGAAAATCAAGATTTTAGCCGCTTCTTTCAGGGCTTCCTTCGGATGAATAGAACCATCAGTTGTTATTTCCAACACCAACTTCTCATAATCCGTTTTTTGCTCAACACGATAGGGTTCAATCGTATACTTCACATTACGGATAGGAGTGTAAATAGAATCAATAGGAATGATACCTATTTCCGCATTGGGGACACGATTTTCATCTGCAGGCACATAACCACGACCCTTATTAATCGTAAGTTCAATGGTAAAATGGGCACTTTCATCCATTCTACAGATTACCAATTCTGGATTTAAAACCTCAAAATTAGTCAAGTGCTTGCTGATATCGCCGGCCGTAAACTCTTTAGCGTTTGACAACTCCACTGTAACTACTTCTCCTTCAGCATCGTCAACAATACTTTTAAAACGTATCTGTTTGAGAGCCAGAATCATGTTAGTTACATCGTCTATCACTCCTGGAATAGTGGCAAACTCATGATCAACGCCACTAATCTTTATCGACGTAATAGCATATCCCTCTAAAGAAGATAAAAGAATACGGCGCAAAGCATTACCGATCGTAATTCCATAACCAGGTTCGAGTGGTCTGAATTCAAAAGCACCTTTGAATGGAGAGGACTCCAACATGATTACTTTTTCTGGTTTTTGAAATGCTAATATTGCCATGAATCTTATTATTTAGAGTACAACTCAACGATTAATTGCTCTTTGATATTTTCAGGTATATCTTCACGTGCAGGAACGTGCAAGAAAGTACCAGCAAGAGAGGCCTCATTCCACTCAATCCAAGGATATTTGCTGTGATTAAATCCAGCCAAGGAATCAAGGATTACTTCCAAAGACTTAGCCTTTTCACGAACACCGACTACCTGTCCAGGTTTTACATGGCAGGAAGGGATATTTACAACCTTACCATCCAATGTAATATGTCTGTGGCTTACCAATTGACGCGCAGCAGCACGTGTTTTAGCCAAGCCTAAACGATAAACAACATTATCAAGGCGTGATTCAAGCAATTGAAGCAAAACTTCACCGGTAATACCTTTAGTACGTTGAGCTTTTTCGAAAAGGATTCTAAATTGTCTTTCCAAAACGCCATAGGTGTATTTTGCTTTTTGTTTTTCACGCAACTGAATACCATATTCAGAAGTTTTGCGGCGTCTGTTTTGTCCATGTTGTCCGGGAGGATAGTTCTTCTTTGTCAAAACTTTATCAGCTCCAAAAATGGGTTCACCAAATTTACGGGCAATTTTTGATTTAGGTCCAATATATCTTGCCATTTTCTTTCTCTTTTTTAAAAGTTAAACTATACTCTTCTACGTTTTGGAGGACGACATCCGTTGTGTGGTAATGGAGTAACATCAACAATTTCCACAACTTCAATACCTGCTCCATGGCATGTACGAATTGCTGATTCACGTCCATTACCTGGTCCTTTTACATAAGCCTTAACTTTTCTCAAGCCAAGGTCATAAGCAACCTTTGCACAATCTTGTGCAGCCATCTGAGCTGCATAAGGAGTATTTTTCTTTGAGCCACGGAATCCCATTTTTCCTGCGGAAGACCATGAAATAACTTGTCCTTCGCTATTTGCGATAGTAACAATCACATTATTAAAAGATGAGTGAACATGGAGCTGGCCGATACCATCCACTTTTACAACTCGTTTCTTTGTTGCTACTGTTTTCTTTGCCATATTATAAATAATTTATACTTCTAAAATCCGCAACAGTTTAGATTATTTCGTTGCTTTCTTCTTATTTGCAACCGTTTTCTTCTTACCTTTACGTGTACGAGCATTATTTTTAGTGCTTTGTCCACGCACTGGCAAACCAATACGGTGACGAACTCCACGATAACAACCAATGTCCATCAAGCGCTTGATGTTCAACTGTACCTCAGAACGCAAATCACCTTCAACTTTATACTCAGTACCGATGATTTCACGGATCTTAGCAGCTTGGTCGTCAGTCCAATCTTTTACTTTGATGTTGATGTCAACACCTGCCTTTTCCAAAATTTTTTTTGCACTACTGCGACCTATTCCGTAGATATAAGTCAACCCGACTTCCCCGCGCTTATTTTGGGGCAAATCTACTCCGACAATTCTTATAGCCATAATTACTTATTAAATTTACTGGTTTATCCTACTATCCTTGACGTTGTTTATACTTAGGATTTTTTTTGTTGATTACATAAAGACGGCCCTTTCTGCGAACCATCTTGCAGTCTGCACTGCGCTTTTTAATTGAAGCTCTTACTTTCATGAGTTTATTCTTTTATTTGTACCTAAACGAAATTCTTCCTTTCGATAAATCATAGGGAGACATTTCTACCTTTACCTTATCTCCCGGCAAGATTCTAATATAATGCATTCTCATCTTCCCGGAGATATGAGCAGTAATTACATGCCCATTTTCGAGTTCCACACGAAACATCGCATTAGACAATGCCTCCAGAATGGTTCCATCTTGTTCAATAGCTGCTTGTTTTGCCATATTAAATTGCTCTATTACCTAATACCTTTTCAATTTCCTCAAATGAAGATAATATATCAGCTCTTCCCTGACGAATTGCAATCGAATGTTCGAAGTGCGCAGCAGGCATTCTATCAAGCGTCCTGACGGTCCAGCCGTCATTTTCAAAATAGACATGCCGCCTACCCATAACAATCATGGGTTCAATAGCAATGGTCATACCTTGCTTAAGAACGATACCATTTCCTTTTCTTCCGTAATTAGGAACTTCAGGTGCCTCGTGCATATCGTGTCCTACACCATGCCCCACCAATTCCCGTACAACAGAATATCCAGCAGACTCACAATAGGTTTGAATAGCATTTCCTATATCACCTATACGGCGTCCTGGAAGTGCCTGTTCAATTCCCTTGTATAAGGCTTCCTTTGTAGTTTTCAATAAGCGAAGGATTTCCGGTTTAACGTCTCCAACACAGAACGTATAGGCAGAATCGCCATGAAAACCATTTTTATACACGCCACAATCTACAGAAACGATATCACCTTCCTTCAATACCATTTTACTGGAAGGGATACCATGAACAATCTGCTCATTAACAGAGGTACAAATGGAATTTGGATAGCCATCATAACCAAGGAAACCCGGTTCAGCACCATGATCCTTAATAAATTCATAAGCAATCTTATCCAATTGCAAGGTTGTAATGCCAGGAGCAATCACCTTGGCCAATTCTGCCAAGGTGCTCCCGATAAGTAAATTACTCTCGCGAAGTAATTCTATTTCTTCATCTGTCTTCAGAAAAATCATAGTATTAATAAGCTGCTCCTACACGGCCTTTAATTCTTCCCGATTCCAGCAAGCCGTCATAGTGACGATTTAACAAATGGCTCTCTATCTGTTGTAATGTATCCAAAACAACGCCTACAAGAATCAGCAATGAAGTTCCCCCAAAAAACTGAGCAAACTCACGGGTAATACCCAATAAGGATGCAAAAGCAGGTAAAATAGCTACAATTGCCAAGAATATTGATCCCGGCAAGGTAATTCTAGACATAATGGTTTCGATATACTCGGCCGTCTTTTTTCCAGGCTTTACACCAGGAATAAAACCATTGTTCTGTTTCATTTGTTCAGCCATCTGCACAGGGTTAATGATGATTGCTGTGTAGAAATAGGTGAACAGAATAATCAGGACAGCGAACACCAAGTTATACCAAAAACCGGTGTTATCCATAAACGCTCCAATGAAGCCTGCTGCATTCTGGGAATTTGCAAATCCTACGAGTGTAATAGGAATAAGCATAATTGCCTGTGCAAAAATGATAGGCATAACATTGGCTGCATTTACTTTTAAAGGAATAAATTGTCTAACACCTCCATATTGCATATTGCCTACAATACGCTTAGCGTACTGAACAGGAATACGACGTGTTCCTTGTACAAGAAGTATTGACAAAGCAATCACAACCAACAAGAAAACAATCTCAAGCAAGAACATAATCAATCCACCGCCGGCATCATTCAAACGAGAAACGAATTCTTGAATAACAGCTGCCGGGAATCGAGCAATAATACCAATCAAGATGATGAACGAAATGCCATTACCTATACCTTTATCTGTGATGCGTTCTCCTAACCACATAACAAACATTGAGCCTGCACACAATATGATTGTTGAATAAATTTTGAACCATATTCCAGCTGGAAGTGCAGAACCCGCATGTGCCAATTGTACACTTAAATTCACCAAATATGAAGGCCCCTGTACCAAAAGTATAATAACAGTCAGGTAACGTGTTATCTGATTGATCTTGCGATGACCACTTTCACCTTCACGCTGTAACTTCTGGAAGTAAGGCACTGCAATTGTAAGCAATTGTATCACAATTGAGGCTGTAATGTATGGCATGATACCCAATGCAAAAATAGATGCATTGGAGAAGGCTCCACCGGAAAACATATCCAGCAAAGCCATCAAACCACCACTTGTCTGTTCTTGCAATTCAGTCAAAGCAGAAGGATCTATACCGGGAAGTACGATAAAGGACCCGAAACGATAAACCAGGACAAAGAGGAAAGTCGTGATCAAACGTTTACGAAGGTCTTCTATCTTCCAGATATTCTTTACGGTTTCAATGAGTTTCATAGACTACAATTTTACTATAGTTCCACCCAAAGCAGTTATTGCTTCCTCTGCTGCTTTAGAAAATGCATGGGCTTCTACGTCCAATTTTTTAGTTAGAGCACCATTTGCCAAAATTTTCACTTTAGCTGATTTTGCGATATATCCAGCAGTACGCAAATCGTCCAAAGTTACTTTAGTGAGTTTGTTTGCTGTTGCCAAAGCTTCTAAGACAGAAAGGTTAACAGCTTTATATTCTACTCTATTCAGGTTTTTGAAGCCAAATTTAGGCAAACGGCGTTGAATTGGCATCTGTCCACCTTCAAACCCGATTTTCTTTGAATAGCCTGAACGTGATTTAGCTCCTTTATGACCACGAGTAGAAGTACCTCCCAGTCCAGAACCAGAACCACGTCCTACACGTTTGCGTGTCTTAACAGAGCCTAAAGCAGGCTGCAAATTACTTAAATCCATATTATTAAGTTTTTAATCTCAAATTAATAATCAATCTACTATCTTTACCAAGTGGTGCACTTTTTTTACCATGCCCATAATCTGCGGTGTAGCTTCGTGTTCTACAACAGCATTCATTTTTTTCAAGCCCAAAGCGGCCATCGTTCTTTTTTGGTCAACTGGGCATTTGATAATGCTCTTTACTTGTTGTATTTTAATAGTTGCCATATTCAAAAGTTTTATCCATTAAACACTACGTCCAACGAAACACCTCTGTTTTGAGCTACGGTACGAGCATCACGCAATTCACTTAAAGCCAACACGGTAGCCTTAACCAAGTTGTGAGGGTTCGAAGAACCTTTTGATTTTGCCAATACGTCGGTAATACCAACACTTTCAAGAACAGCACGCATAGCACCACCGGCCTTTACACCTGTACCATGAGAAGCTGGTTGCAAATAAACTTTTGCTCCACCGAATTTAGCATATTGTTCGTGCGGAATAGTTCCTTTGATTACCGGCACCTTGATAAGATTTTTCTTAGCAGCCTCAGTACCCTTAGCGATTGCAGCGGTAACTTCACTTGCTTTTCCTAATCCCCATCCGATAACACCATCTTCGGAACCAACAACAACGATAGCTGCGAAGCTGAAAGTACGGCCACCTTTCGTTACTTTAGTAACACGGTTAACGGCTACCAATCTGTCCTTAAGTTCCAGATCACTTGTTGATTTTACTCTGTTCATATTATTTGTCGCCATACTAATTAAAATTTAAGACCGGCTTCGCGTGCAGCATCTGCCAATTGTTTAACTCTACCGTGATACAAATAGCCATTACGGTCAAATACTACTTCTGTAATACCAGCAGCCTTAGCATTCTGTGCCAGCAAAGCACCAACTTTTGCAGCCTGCTCAGATTTTGTCATTTTATCTTTGATGCCCAAAGAAGATGCAGAAGCTAAAGTTTTTCCCTGTACATCATCAATTACTTGGGCATAGATTTGACAGTTACTACGAAATACTGTCAAGCGTGGTTTTTGAGCTGTACCCGAAATTTTGCTTCGAATATAAGCTTTTATTTTGAGTCTTCTTGCTATTTTCTTATTCATAAGTCTTCTTTTTAAAATTATTTACCTGCAGACTTGCCAGCCTTGCGACGAAGAACTTCGCCTTGGAACTTAACGCCTTTACCTTTATAAGGTTCAGGTTTGCGGAATGAACGAATCTTTGCACACACTTGGCCAAGCAATTGTTTATCACAACTTTCAAGTATAACGATAGGATTTTGGTTACGTTCACTCTTTGTTTCAACCTTAATCTCCTTTGGCAATCCCAAATAGATAGGGTGAGTATAACCTAAAGCAAATTCCAAGATTTGACCTTGGTTAGAAACACGATAACCTACACCTACTAACTCAAGAACTTTCTTATAGCCTTCAGATACTCCTACAACCATATTATGAATCAACGCACGATATAAACCATGCATTGCTCTATTCTCCTTTTCATCATCGGGACGGATAACTCTACAAACATTTCCTTCCACTTCAACTTTAATGTTGTTATGGATTGTTTGTGTCAATTCGCCTTTAGGACCTTTTACAGTCACGAGATTATCTTTTACGACAACAGTTACTCCTGCGGGTATGTTAACCGGTAATTTTCCTATTCTTGACATAACTCAATCCTCCTATTAATAAACATAACACAACACTTCACCGCCAATCTTGAGGTCAACTGCCTCTTTATTGGTCATAACTCCTTTTGAAGTCGAAAGAATAGCAATACCTAAACCATTGAGCACACGTGGCATCTCACGATACCCAACATAACGGCGCAAACCAGGAGTTGAAACTCTCAACAATTTTTTAATTGAGTTTACTTTGTTGACAGGGTCGTACTTCAAAGCAATCTTGATGATGCCTTGACGTCCGTCTTCAACAAACTTGTAATTAAGGATATATCCTTTTTCAAACAATATCCTTGTAATTTCTTTTTTCAAATTAGATGCGGGAACTTCAACAACGCGATGGTTGGCTTTAATAGCATTCCGCAATCTTGTTAAATAATCAGCTATTGGATCAGTCATAAAAAAATGAATTAAATTAATCCCGACATGCAGGACAATATTTAGTACTTTAATTTTACCAGCTTGCTTTTTTAACTCCTGGGATTAAACCTTTAGATGCCATTTCGCGGAACTGGATACGAGAGATACCAAATTGACGCATATATCCTTTTGGACGACCAGTAATTTTGCAACGGTTGTGCAAACGTACCGGAGATGCGTTTTTGGGTAGCAATTGCAAAGCTTCGTAATTTCCTTCACTCAACAATTTTGCTCTTTTTGCCGCATATTTGGCTACAAGCTTAGCTCGCTTTACTTCACGAGCCTTCATTGATTCTTTTGCCATTGTAAACTGCTTCTTTTAATTATTTCTTAAACGGTAAACCAAATTCTTTCAACAATGCGAATCCCTCTTCATCAGTGTTAGCTGTGGTAACAAACGTGATATTCATACCCATGAGTTTGGTGATAGCGTCAATGTTAATTTCAGGAAAGATGATTTGTTCTTCAATACCTAATGTATAGTTACCGCGTCCATCCATCTTGCTATTGATACCTTTGAAGTCGCGGATACGAGGCAAAGCGACACGTACCAAACGTTCAAGGAATTCGTACATTCTATCACCTCTTAAAGTTACGCGTACACCGATAGGCATTTTTTTACGCAACTTGAAGTTAGAAATATCTTTTCTAGAAACAGTAGCCACCGCTTTTTGTCCTGCAATGGTAGTCATTTCATTCAAAGCTATTTCAATAATCTTCTTATCAGCAACAGCGCTGCCCAAACCTTGGTTAAGGACGATTTTTTCCAGTTTCGGGGCTTGCATAATTGTGCTGTACCCGAACTCTTTCATCAAAATAGGAACAATACGCTCCTTGTAATCTTGTTTTAAACTTGCTGTATTCATTTGTTAGATTTCTTGACCAGTTTTCTTAGAAATACGCACCAATTTACCTTCTGCATTACGTACGCGTCCTATTCTCACAGGGCGTCCGTTTTCAACAGGATTCAAATTAGAGATATGAATAGGTGCCTCTTGTTTAACGATTCCACCTTGTGGATTCTTTGCGTTAGGCTTGGTACTTTTTGATACCATATTGATACCTTCAACGATAGCGCGTTGCTTCTTTACAATAACCTCAAGCACACGTCCCGTTTTACCTTTGTCAACACCTGCATTAACAAAAACGGTATCACCTTTTTTAATATGTAATTTACTCATTGTTGTTTAGCTATTTATAAATTAGAGCACTTCAGGTGCAAGAGATATTATTTTCATATTAGTTGCACGCAATTCGCGGGCTACCGGTCCGAAGATACGGCTTCCTCTGATTTCACCTGCATTGTTTAACAACACACAAGCATTATCATCAAAACGGATGTATGAGCCATCTGGTCTGCGAACTTCTTTCTTAACACGAACTACGACAGCCTTAGAAACCGTACCTTTTTTCAGATCGCTGGATGGGATAACGCTTTTCACAGCTACGACAATGATATCGCCCAGCGTTGCATAGCGCTTACCAGTACCACCCAAGACACGAATACAAAGTGCTTCTTTAGCGCCACTGTTGTCCGCAACTATAAGTCTTGATTCTTGTTGTATCATAATTACTTAACTCTCTCTATAATTTGAACTAATCTCCATCTTTTTGTTTTGCTCAAAGGACGGGTTTCCATGATGCGAACCGTATCTCCGATATTG
>JADIMG010000032.1 GCA_017694875.1 Candidatus Gallipaludibacter merdavium | reverse complement strand
TAAAAACAAATAATATTTTTCTCATAGGTTAAAAAAGTGTTTAGTATATAGAGAGAGAGAGAGCAAAGATAGTAAATTGCCACAGATACAGATAAATTAAATGAATATTTTTTCAAAAAACTCTCGTAAATATTTCAAGTTATTTGAGACAGCCTATTTAAACCTGTTCTGACTAAAAAACAATATAAAAAGCACAATAGAATATGGTTAGATAAACTTTTCAACACTAAAAAACGAATTCTTCAATTTTATTTTGTAATATTGCACTTGCTTATTGACTTTGCTATTAATTATTATCACATGAAAAATTACACATTAAAAATAGGAGATAAATCAGAAAACGGACAAATAACAATAATTGATGAAGACAGATTATGTTATTTAGTAAAATCAAATAGCAAAGGAGCTATTGGATTAAGAACGATTTCCAAAAGCCTGCTGAAAGAATTTTACAACTTACTTATTCTGCAGCCAGATATAACAGCTAATGAAGCAAGAAATGAATTAAGCGGAAAATCTGAAATTGATAAATTTGAATATGGTTACGCATCTACGCTTATGCAAATGGCGCAAATGATGTTAACAAGTAGTCATTCAACAGATAGTTCTGTGATTAATAGGAATCCTCATTCATCTCGCCAAGTAATATACTATGGTGCTCCAGGAACAGGTAAATCACATAAAATCAAGGAAATACTTGCAGGACAAAACATCCAAAAAGAAAATATATTCCGAACGACCTTTCATCCTGACAGCGACTATTCCACCTTTGTGGGGGCATACAAACCCACACGAGGAAAGAAACCTTTGTATGGTCTGAATGGAAGCACAACAATAAGGATGAAGGAAGGCGACAAGATGCTGGAAGAAGAAACCATCACCTATAACTTCATACCGCAAGCTTTCTTAAATGCATATATCCGTTCGTATCAAACGACTGATAATGTCTATTTAATTATAGAAGAAATCAACCGAGGCAATTGCGCCCAGATTTTTGGTGACCTTTTCCAACTTCTAGACAGAGATGAAGAAGGGAAATCGGAATATACCATCAAGGCAGATACTGATTTGAAAGCCTATTTGGAAGAAACACTAGGCACAAACAATGAAGGCATAAAAGACGGAGAAATCTGCCTGCCGTCCAACCTGTATATTTACGCCACCATGAACACGAGCGACCAATCATTGTTCCCTATTGACAGTGCCTTCAAACGCCGTTGGGATTGGGAGTATGAGCCTATCAAATACAAGAATACGGATTGGGTGATTGACATAAACGGCGAGAAATTCAGTTGGGTGTCATTCCAACGAATTGTAAACAGCAGAATATTGGCATCAACCAACAGCGAAGACAAAATGCTAGGTGACTTTTTTGTGAATCCTCATGACAAAACTATAACCGACAAGCTATTCCTGAACAAAGTTTTGTTCTACCTATGGAATGACGTATGCAAAGACGGAGAAGGAGAAATATTCAAAACAAGCGAGGACAAGGAAGTATCTTTCTCTGAACTCTACGGCAATGAAGGGACACAGACACTTATCAAAATGATGGAATATCTTGGAGTGGAGAAAGTTGCAAATGTAAACAATACAGACCCAAGAACGCTGGAAGAAGAGGAAGAAAACAATAATGAAAACAGCCCGAAGAAACAACCAAAATATTCCATCAATGGTAGTACAGAAAAATATTCAACGCCTGCATCAGTTAAACATATAATTGAAGATTTTGCCCAACAACATGAAGACATGTCGGCAGAAGAAATGGTTAAACTATGGAATGAAATTTCTGAAAGAAATAATTGTTTAGTTGCTTCATGGGAACCATCTCCAAATGACAATCAACGATTTGCAGATAAAAGACGTGCTAAAATCACGTGGGGCGACAAATCTGTATGGGTAACCACTGGATGGACAGAAGAACTCTTCCTGCCATTTATCCGTAATGTAAAAGACAAATTTGGCATTATCATTGAAAAAACAGAATAATGGCATCCTTCTCATACAATCAATAATATATGCTTTTATTTATAGAAGGATATCCATATAATCTCGATCAAGAAGTCAGAAACAAACTGACTGTAAGAGACATACTCAAAGATGTGGTGGAAGTGCCCAAACTGGAACATATCTACAGCTTTGGGTATGTGGGATATTGCTATTCAAAAGCGGCAAAGGATGTTATTTTCTTTTTGCCCAAAGTGGTGTTAACCGGTGAAAACGAACCTGAGAAAGAAACCATTTTCGGAGCTTCACCGCAATCCATCATTGACTTTGATTCAAAAAACCTGAAAGAGAAGTTTACCGAAGAGGGACACAAGGACTACAAGGAATTTCTGTCAACGCTCTCCATATGGATATACAGAACCATATCGGTCTATAAAGAGGAATGCAACGACAACATATTGGAAAACAGGGAGCACCAGAAAGAAAGCGGAGGACGGAAGCAAAAACACAATACCCTACTCGACGTGATTATTGCACTGAGAGATTTCAACAAACACAATCAGGACTACCTTACGTTCATTGCCAAAAATCTGCATTCGGGCTACAACAAAATACAATGGGCAAAAACCATTGCACACTCACAAGCCATCATTCAGAACGGAAGACCCATTTACACCGAACCCATCAACAAAAAAAGGATTGTGAATTTTGACGAGGAACTGCTGATAATCTATTTTTCGATTTTGAACTACATTCGGGAAATACACGGCTTTTCCTTTACCATAAACATACAATACCCACTTATATCACCTGACAAACTGAGACGGTCGTACATAGAAAAGAATCTTGGCTGCAGAAGACTGAAACAAATCAAATACAAGTATTTCTCTGACAAAGCGTTACGAATATGGGATTTGTGCTATGCGTTTTTTGACAGGGAATACAAGATAGCCATGAACCAAACCGAAACCGACTATCTGTTGGCCAAAGATTTTGACCATATATTTGAGGTGATGATTGACACGCTTATTGGCGGCAATGACAAACGGGAACTGCCGGCTGACCTTATTGCCCAAAAGGACGGAAAGCTGGTTGACCACATGTTTATCGGACAAAGTCTGATGGAACAATCGGACGTAAAGGCAAGCCAAACCTATTACATCGGCGACAGCAAGTATTACAAAAGGGCCAAGGGCGACCAAACCATACTGGGAAGTACCTCTATCTACAAGCAATATACCTATGCCCGCAATGTGATACAATGGAACATGAACCTGTTTCTGAATGGCGGAGACAACGAACATCCACAATTGAGGGACACACTGACGGAAGGATATAACCCATTGCCTAATTTCTTCATCAGTGCTAGAATTCCCAACCGAAAGGATGAGCAAGGCAAATACCTGTCGTTCGATGACAGCAGATTGAAATCACAGGATACACTCCAATTGAACCGGCAATTTGAGAACCGTTTGTTTGACCGCGACACACTATTGCTCTGCCACTATGATGTCAACTTCCTATTTATTGTATCGCTCTATGGAAGGGACAACAAAAACAAACAATCGGCATGGAGAGAAACCGTAAGGCGTGAATTCAGAAGCAGAATCCAAGATACTTTAAACCAATTATATACGTTCAGGACTCTCCAGCCACGTGCGGGAATGGATTGTTACCAGTTTATTCAAGACAATTTCCAACGTCTGAATGGCAAACTGTACCGTCCTAAAACAGACAGCAACTATCTGGTTCTTGCCTTGATGAAAGAAGATGAGGCCGATATGTGGGCGGCCCTTCATGTCAAGCCGGAAGCATTAAGGAATGAGGTGGATAGGAATAAAGAATTATTGGATAGCTTGCAAACACATTTCCATGTCAGCAGCCCATTCATGCTTGATACGGAACTCCATGTTGAGAATGTCGGAAATGTGGGCACACTGAATAAGCTGCCAAAGCCAGAACTGAAAGATATTCTAACAGGATTGGTTCGAAAGACAGATACGGACTATTCTGACTTTTACAACCATACTGCAAAGGCATATACCATGGAAAAGATACCGACTTCTATCAATGTGATGGATATCAAGTATTTCCTACCGATGGTCGGCGGAAATATTGATGGTTATTATAAGGTTGAAAAAGTATATTTTGGCTCAAAAGACAGCAAGCCATGCTTAAAACTGAATCTGTCTTCATTTATTTCATTGGGTGATGCAAGGGTTCCCATATATCGCATTAAAATGCAGCCGGGAGAGTTAATAACATATGGCCTAATGACAGACCTATATGAGCAACAGATATGAAAGAAATCACAGTTCATACAGAGAAACAACTTAAAATGGATTTTGATGCCTTTTTAAGATCGTTTAAACAGAATAGGGATAGTTCATTTGCGTTCTTATTAGGAGCAGGTGCGTCTATTACATCAGGCGTTCAGTCCGCAGAAGATTGTATTTGGGATTGGAAAAAGCTAATATACATATCTAATAATCCTATTCATGAATCCTTTATTGATATACATACTGACTATTGTAGAAGAAGAATTCAGGCATGGATTGATGAACAAGGAGGTTATCCCAAAGAAAAATCTGAAGAGGAATATGTTTTTTATGCAGAAAACACATTCCCTCTTCCAGGAGATAGGACAAAGTATTTTAAAGATTTATGTTCAAACAAATCTCCTAATATTGGCTATAAACTTTTATGCCTACTCCATAAATATGGAGTATTGAAATCTGTTTGGACGACAAATTTTGATGGACTCGTCGAAAGAGCTGCTCACCAAGCTAATATAACTCCCATTAATGTAAATCTAGACAACCCAGAAAGTATTTACCGGTCAGAAAACACTCAAGACCTACTATATATTGCTTTGCATGGCGATTATAAATATTCGGCATTGAAAAACACTGCTGAAGAATTAGATTCCCAACAAGATACGTTTTCGAACAGACTTAAAGAGTATTTTGTTGACAGAAATTTGGTTGTAATTGGGTATAGCGGAAGAGACAAGTCTTTGATGAAATCATTGTCAGAAGCCTTCAGTCGACCTGGCGCAGGACGTCTATACTGGTGTGGGTATGGTACTTATATGAATGACGATGTAAAAGCCCTGCTTACAGCAGCAAGGAATGCCGGAAGAGATGCGGTGTTCATTGAGACAGATGGCTTTGATAAAACAATGATATCTCTTGTTATTTCTGCTTTCAATGATGATGTAGAGAAATGCAAAGAGATTCATAAGATGTTAGAGGATATGAATGCTGATATACCTGTTACTCCATTTGGACTATCTAGTACAAATATGGGTGGGTGTATCAAAACAAATCTATATCCTATAGTTGTGCCACATGACATATTTGTATTTGAGATTACATTCCCCAAGAATGAATCCCAATGGCATTTCCTCAAAAGCAGGATTAGCGGGAAGGATATTATTGCCGTACCATATAAAGGGAAAGTTTTTGCATATGGATATTCAGAACAAATTCAATTGGCGTTTTCAGATTGTCTAAAAGGGAATATATCAAGGCTTCCGTTACCTATAAATGAGTTGAAGGAAAATTCAACATTGAAAATGGCAGTGATAAAAGCCTTAATATGTGGTATTTCCTCTTGTTGTGGGAAACAAGCAGCTATTTCCAAACGCTTGATTTGGGATAATGCCTCTCAGTTTGGGAACTACAAAGGTATATATGAGGCTATAAAGATTGATTTAATATTCTTGGACAATAAGGATTATGCCCTTATGTCTGTTGCCCCAACTCTATATTTTGAAGATGAAAATATCACTTGCGAGCAACGAAAAAATATAATGTCAGAGTATCTTGATAGTAAACACAATGCTCAATATGATGATATTATTTCAAGATGGGAACAAATACTTTTTAATGGGCATAATCGCGTTTTTGACTATCCTTTAAACAGTGGCTATAACTTTAAATACAAAATAAGTAAAAACAGAGGATTAGTTGCTGTAGACTATACAGCAAAGGGAGTTATCCCACAGACGCAGTTTACGGATAATAAAATAGTATATTCAGGTATATATATACCTGAACCTGAGCTTGATTTTTGGGGTAAGGCATCTAAAAGTGTGATTCAAGATACAAATCCTATGAGAGGATTGCTTCAAAACAGTCCATATGACTATGAATTTCATTCAAATTACAAGACCAATATTAAACTTGGAATTATATGCCCTAATTCATATACTTTGCAGTTTAAAGATTTTCTCAATGGATTAAATGGAAGCACTTCATTTCGAAATACAGATTACGTACAGACATATATTGGTTTTGAACAAATCTATTCTACTTTACTTGACATACCTGCGACGAATTCAAATTTATGGGTTAAATGTAATGATACACAATATGATTCTATAAAATTGGCACAAAACATATGCATGTTTGCTCATAAATTAGCCAATAATAATCCAGATATCATAGTTGTTATTTTTATTCCCAAGACATGGGAACATCATCGTTCTTTCAAGAAGGACGGTGAAACTTTTGACCTGCATAACTACATTAAAGCATATGCCGCTCAAAATGGATTTACAACTCAATTTGTAGAGGAAAAGACCATTTCCGATACCCGTATGAGAAATCAAATCTATTGGTGGCTCTCATTAGCTTTATTTGTCAAGTCAATGCGTACACCATGGGCCCTATCAGATTTGGACGCAGATACAGCCTATGCCGGTATCGGATATAGCATCAAAAAGGAAGTAAATGGTAAAACGAATATTGTTGTAGGATGCAGCCATATATATAATTCTAAAGGTCAAGGTCTAAGATACAAACTATCAAAAATCGACAATCCAATTATAGATAAGAAAAATAACCCATATTTGTCATATGAGGAAGCCTATAAGTTAGGAATTAACATTCTAGAGCTATTTGTAAAATCTATGGATAGGATTCCGCAGAGGGCGGTTATTCACAAGAGGACACCATTTAAAGAAGAGGAAATTAGAGGTATAACTGATGCCTTGTCTCATGCTGGAATAAAAAATGTTGATTTGGTAACGATAACAATGGAAGATAGCATAAAATGTATTGACCAATATCTACAAAATGGACGTCCAATCAATGCTCATTTCCCTGTTATGAGAGGAATTTGCTTTGCTGTTTCCCAATATGAATGTTTGTTATGGACACATGGAACTATTGACTCGATCATACCCACTAGAAGTTACTTCCCCGGAGGACGAGGCATACCTTCACCTTTGAGAATAATTAAACATCATGGCAATGGCTCAATGCAAACAATAGCTAGAGAGATTCTTGGCTTCACAAAAATGAATTGGAATTCATTTAATTTTTACACTAAATTTCCTGCTACAATTGACACATCCAATACATTAGCACAGGTTGGAAACTTATTGGGACAATATGATGGTAGAACATATGATTACAGATATTTTATCTAATGCAATTTGTTCAAATTAAAAATCAGAAAGCAAATTATTATGGACTTAGATATTAAGACTTTGATAGGTGAAGCGACTGCTTACGACAAGAAACAGATGCTTGAAATCAAGCGTCCTAAAAGCTGGCTTAAGAGTGTGTCTGCTTTTGCCAACGGCGAAGGAGGTACATTAATATTTGGTATCAGTGACGATGATCAGATAGTCGGACTTGCTGATCCAGAAGGCGATGCTGAGAAAATTAGTGAAGAGATAAAGAGCAAGTGTGATCCCATTCCGGCTGTCAATCTTAAACCTGAGGATATAGACGGGAAGAAACCATTGCTGTTACATGTATATCCTGGGCAGGAAACTCCCTATTACTATATCGGTGACAAACAGAGATTGGCATTTGTCAGGATTGGCAATGAATCTGTTGTAGCAAATCGGATTCAATTAAAAAGCCTTGTATTGAAAGGGGCTGGTCGCACATATGACAGTCTTCCGTCAAGTTATAAGTTTGAAAACATGGCTTTTACCAAACTTAAGTCTGTCCATTATAAGAGACTGCAGCGCTCGTTTGAGGATAGCGAGTTTGTATCATGGGGTATAGTAGATGAAAACGGCAGTCTGACAAATGCAGGAGCATTGCTGGCTGATGAATCTCCGATACGGCAGTCACGTATTTTCTGTACACGCTGGAATGGTCTGGATATGACCAACGGTCTGGGAGAAGCAATTGATGACGTTGAACTGGAGGGATGCGTAATTGGACAATTGCAGGATGCTGTATCTTTTGTCAGAAATAATTCGCGGAAGAAATGGTGGAAAGAAAGTGACCATCGAGAAGAATTGCCGGATTATCCCGAACGTGCAGTAACGGAAGCGATAGCAAACGCAATCATCCATCGGGACTATATGCAGATGGGTAGCGAGATACATATTGACATATATGATGACCGGTTGGAAATCTACTCTCCTGGCGGTATGATGGATGGCAGGCTTATTCAGCAACTTAATCCTCTTATGGTACCTTCAAAAAGAAGAAATCCTCTTTTGGCAGATTTCTTTAGCCGATTAGGACTTATGGAACGGCGAGGTAGCGGAATGAAGAAGATAATTGATTCCTATAAGAAATTTGAGAGACTTCCTGCCTATCATATTCCTGAATTTCAATCAAATGCATCAGAGTTTCATGTAATATTGTGGAATTTGAATTTTGCAAGAGAGGGCGTAACTGATGAAAAAGTGTCCATAAAAGAAGATAGCGGAACAGAAAAAGTATTCCTAAAAGAAGATAATAAGTTCCGGAAAGAGTTCCTAAAAGCACAGCGGATAATATACAAATTGATTTCCTCGAATCCGAGAATCACGATTGCTGAAATGGCTGAGAATATTGGCGTTTCAGATCGCCAAGTGCGTAAATACATCAAAAGAATGACCGATATGAAGTTCATTGTCAGGGAAGGGGGACGGAAGAATGGAATATGGAAAATAATAGACGGTGATTACGAAGATTTCTTCGAAAGAATCCAATGACATCTGAAAGATATGGATAAGCTCACAAAAGAACAGAGACACCGTTGTATGTCAGCAATAAAAGAGAAGAACACTACGCCTGAATTGCTGGTGAGAAAGTTTCTGTTCAGCCGTGGCTACCGCTACCGTTTGAACCATCCACGCCTGCCGGGAAAGCCTGACATTGTATTGCGGAAATATTGTACGGTGATTTTCGTGAACGGCTGCTTCTGGCACGGACACGAGGGATGCAAATATTATGTTCTGCCCAAAAGCAACACGGAATTTTGGAGCAAGAAAATAGAACGGAACAAGGAACGGGACAAGGAGGTGCAACAGGAACTGGTCAAAATGGGATGGCACTGCATTACGATATGGGAATGCTGGCTGAAACCCAACGTAAGGGACAAGACCCTGGAATCACTGGACTACACCCTGAACCACATTTACCTAAAGGACAGAAGCATAAAACCCTACACACAAGAGGAAGAAGAAACACTAATGGCGGCAGAGCCAGAAAGGGGATATGTGGATTCCCCATCGGACGCAGAATAAAAAGGGCTGCCCCAAAAGTAATCCTTTTGACACAGCCCCCCCACATGAAAAAACGAATGCTATTATTTCTTCATCATTCCTTCCAAACGTTGGGTAAGGAGCGGAACAATCTTATTGACATCACCCACAATACCCACATCGGCTACCTGGAAGATAGGTGCAAACTTGTCTTTGTTGATGGCAACAATGAAATCGGATTCTTCCATGCCGGCCAAATGCTGGATGGCGCCAGAAATACCCAATGCCAAATAAAGGTTTGGACGAACGGTCTTACCAGTCTGACCTACCTGACGGTCGTGCGGCATAATGCCGGAATCGACCACTGCACGTGAAGCGGAAACTTCCGCACCGAGTTGAGCGGCCAACTGACGCAAGTTTTCGAAGTTTTCCTTGCAACCTACTCCACGACCACCAGACACTAATATCTTAGCTTCGGAAATATCAATCTTGCCCTTGTCTTCCTTGACGATTTCCACCAGTTTTACTTTAAACTTGGATTCGTCGAACTGCACTTCAAACGGAGTGATAACCCCCTTGCGACTACTGTCGGGAGTGA
Source organism: Candidatus Gallipaludibacter merdavium (assembly GCA_017694875.1). Taxonomy (GTDB): domain Bacteria; phylum Bacteroidota; class Bacteroidia; order Bacteroidales; family Paludibacteraceae; genus Gallipaludibacter; species Gallipaludibacter merdavium. Next base: position 21,380 of record JADIMG010000032.1, on the reverse strand, counting down.
GTTTCTGCATAACGCCCGGACGAACGGTTGACATTTGCGGACGGTGTTCGGTACACATAATAGTGGCCATAAGGTTGCCGCCAAATGCCGGACGGGTCATCATGAGTTCCTTGTTTTCAGAGATTTCCAGTTTGGTACAGTCAGCCGTAAGGCCTGTGCTCATGCGTGCGGAAAGACGCGGAGCAAGGTCACGACCAATGGTAGTTGCTCCGAAAAGCACAATGCTGGGACGGAAATGTTTGATTACCTGGTCTATGGCCTGAGCATATTGTTCGGTCAGATAATGTTCCAAATTGGGATGGTCAATCTTGATGACTTCATCAGCACCATATTCGATAAGTGTCTGAGCCAGCGCATCCATTTTGTAGCCGGCCAAAACAGCCACCACTTTTTCACCCAATTCCTTGGCCAAATCATTGGCCTTGCCAATCAGTTCAAGAGCAACCGGTTGGATAACGCCCTCTCTCTGTTCAGCAAACACATATACATTTTTGAAATCAGTCTTATTCATTTCTATACGAGTATTGAGCTTATTAGATAATAAATTTTTCCTGCAGTTTGGAGATAATCAAGCCTACGGCCTCTTCGGGCTCCACTTCATAAACCTGTCCAGCCTGCTTCATGCCTTTGGCAAATGCCTTGAGCACTTTGGTGGGCGAACCTTTCAAACCGAGTTTGGTTTCGTCAACATCAATCATGGCAGCCGACCACAACTGAACTTCCTTGTTATAGGCATCGACAATGCCCGGAACACTCATATAGCGTGCTTTATTGGCAGAAGCCAACACGGTGAGAAGACATGGGGCGGATACTTCCAACATCTGATAGCCTTCTTCGGTTTCCTTCTTCACCAGGAATTCATTCTCGGACTTGCGTGCAAGATTGGCCACATAGGAGATTTGCGGAATGCCGAGATGCTCGGCAATCTGAGGTCCTACCTGAGCGGTATCACCGTCGATAGCCTGACGGCCCGTGATGATAAGGTCCCATTTGAGGGTGCGCAATGCACCTGCCAATGCATTGGAAGTGGCCAATGTGTCGGCACCGGCAAACTTTCTGTCGGTCAGGAGAATGGCATCATCAGCACCCATAGCCAAAGCCTCACGCAATACCAAATCGGCTTGGGGAGGTCCCATGGTGATGACTGTGACATGTGCGCCATACTCGTCTTTCATGCGAAGCGCCATTTCCAATCCTCCCTTGTCGTCGGGGTTCATAATACTCGGAACGCCATCACGGATAAGTGTACCGGTAACGGGATTGATTTTTATTTCAGTGGTATCGGGTACCTGCTTTATACAAACTACTATTTCCATAATCATCCTATTTATAAAGGTTAGCGGCAATCACCATTCGTTGAACTTCTGATGTACCTTCGTAAATTTCTGTAATCTTAGCGTCGCGCATCATTCTTTCCACCGGATATTCCCTTGTGTAGCCATAACCGCCGTGGAACTGAACGGCCTTGGTGGTTACTTCCATGGCTGTTTCTGCGGCAAAGAGTTTGGCCATAGCTGCATCAGCAGAATAAGGAACGCCCTGGTCTTTCTTGAAAGCTGCAGAACGTACCAGCAGACGGGCTGCCTGTACCTTGGTTTGAAGGTCGGCCATCTGGAACTGGGTGTTCTGGAATTTGCCAATGGCCTTGCCAAACTGTTTTCTTTCCTTAGTATATTTCACCGTTTCGTCCATAGCGCCCTGAGCAATGCCCAATGCCTGTGCGGCAATACCGATACGGCCGCCGTCCAATGTCTTCATGGCAATGGCGAAACCGTTGCCCACCTTGCCCAGCAGATTGCCTTTAGGAATACGGCAATTGGTGAAAATCAACTCGGTAGTGGCAGAGCCTCTGATACCCATCTTCAACTCTTTCTTACCGATTTCAAAACCGGGTGTGCCAGCCTCCACAATGAAAGCGGAAATGCCTTTGTTGCCCAGCGATTTGTCGGTCATGGCAATGATGACATAGACATGTGCCTTGCCGCCATTGGTGATGAATATCTTGGAGCCGTTGAGCACCCACTCTTCGTCTTCAAGCACAGCCGTTGTCTGTTGGGCGGAAGCGTCAGTACCGGCATTGGGTTCAGTCAAACCGAAAGCACCCAGCCATTCACCGCTTGCCAATTTGGGAAGATATTTGCGTTTCTGTTCTTCTGTGCCGAACTGTGCGATGGGCGAAAGACACAATGATGTGTGGGCTGAAAGTATTACACCCGTTGTAGCGCATGCCCTTGAAAGTTCTTCCACAGCAATGGTATACATGAGATTGTCGCCCCCTGCTCCGCCATATTCTTTTTCAAGCGGAATACCGAACAGACCTAATTTAGCCATTTTCTCTACTGTTTCCTGAGGAAATCTCTCCTGCTCGTCGACTTCAGCAGCCAGAGGTTTCACCTCCTTATCGGCAAACTCTCTGATCATTTGCCTGAACAGTTCCTGTGTTTTCGTCAAATTGAAATTCATAAACCCTTGATATGTATTTAATATTTATAAAATCCTTCTCCCGTTTTTCTGCCGAGCAAATTTGCTCTGACCATCTTGCGCAACAGCGGATGTGGCCGGTATTTGTCGTCGCCAAATTCGGTATGGAGCACTTCCATGATGGCCAGACACACGTCAAGACCAATCAGGTCGCCCAATGCGAGCGGTCCCATAGGATGGTTGGCGCCCAATTTCATGGCTTCATCGATTTCCTCCTTGGAAGCGATACCGTCGGCCAGAATGCCTATACCCTCATTAATCATAGGGATAAGAATGCGGTTGACCACAAAGCCAGGAGCTTCGTTGACCATTACCGGCGTCTTGCCCATGGAACGGGCCAGTTCCGAGATACGGTTATATACTTCGTCTGATGTTTTTTGTCCGCGGATGATTTCAACCAGCTTCATAACGGGAGCCGGATTGAAGAAGTGCATACCAATCACCTTGTCAGGACGATTGGTGACTGCGGCTATTTCAGTGATGGAGAGTGAAGAGGTATTGGATGCCAACACGGCTTCGGGTTTGCACATAACATCCAGTTCCTTGAACAATTCCTTTTTCAACTCCATGGTTTCGATGGCAGCCTCAATGATGAGGTCGGCATCGGCAAACAGATTGAAATCGGCTGTAGGAGTAATATTGGCCAAAGTAGCATCCATATACTCCTGTGTAACCTTGCCCTTTTCAACCAATCTGGCAAGCGATTTCGATATTTTGGCAAGTGCCTTCTGGCAGCTTTCCATGCTGCGGCTTTTCATGACAACGGGCATGCCTGCCTGTGCAAAAGCCTGAACGATTCCGGAACCCATTGTACCGGTTCCAATTACACATATTTTCATAGTATTACAACGTTAATTGATTGTCTATTTATCCTTAAATGCCGGGCGACGCTTGTTCAAAAATGCGCCCATGCCCTCTTTCTGGTCTTCAGAACTGAAACATTTTGCGAAAAGCCTGTTTTCGAGCAAAATGGCTTCGTCGGCATCCATGTCGTAATTGCTGTTGATACACTGCTTGGCATAACGTACAGCAATAGGTGCGGCGGCACAAATGTTTTCCGCTAGACGGATGGCTGCCGGCAAGAGTTCGGCCTGCGGGAACACCTTGTTGACCAATCCGATGCGCAAGGCTTCGTCGGCCTTGATAGGCTTGCCCGCATAAATCATTTCCTTGGCAATGCCCTGTCCGACAATCTTAGGCAAGCGGTAAGTGCCCGAAAAACCGGGAGTAATGCCCAACCCCACTTCGGGTTGACCGAAACGGGCATTGTCGGAAGCATAGCGGATGTCGCACGCCAGTGCCAACTCGCATCCACCCCCCAAGGCATAACCATTGACTGCCGCAATAACCGGAATGGCGAGCGTTTCAATCTTGCGGAACACCCTTGCACCGAGTTTACCAAACTCGAATGCTTCCGGCTCGTTGAGTCCGTGCATTTCGGCAATATCGGCACCTGCCACAAATGACTTGTCGCCATCGCCCGTGATAATCAATACACGGACTTCCTTGTCCAAAGTGTCGATATAGGACTCCAGCTCGGTAAGCACCTGCGTGTTCAAGGCATTGAGCGATTGCGGTGCCGAGATGTAAAGAACCCGAATCTGCGGATTCTCACACGTATGTCTAAGGGAAGTGTATTCCATAATTATTGCAACATTGGTTTCAAATCCTTGGATATAATCAGTTGTGCTTCAGTGGCCTCCTGCACTTGTTCCACCGTAAATTCCGGATTGATTTCCACCAATTCGATGCCGACAGGCGTGATGTTCATAACACCCATTTCGGTGATAATCATATTTACCTGACTCACAGCGGTAAGCGGCAGACGGCACTGTTTGAGAATCTTATGGCTTCCTTTGGCGGTATGTTCCATGGTGAGAATCACTTTCCGTGCACCGACGAGCAGGTCCATTGCCCCACCCATGCCCGGCGCTTTCTTGCCAGGAATAATCCAGTTGGCCAAATTGCCTTTTTCGTCCACTTCGAGCGCACCGAGAAAAGTAATATCGACATGACCGCCACGGATAATGGCAAACGAATCACAGGAGCTGCAAGAGTAAGCTCCAGGCACAGCCGTAATATATCCGCCACCGGAGTTGACAAGGTTCGGATCTTCCTCACCGGGAGCCGGCGTAGGCCCCATTCCAACCAATCCGTTTTCAGACTGAAGCGTTACCTCCACCCCTTCCGGAAGGTAATCGGGAATCATGGTAGGCAAACCTATACCAAGGTTGACAACGTCACCATCTTTAAGTTCAAGAGCCGCTCTGCGAGCGATGACCTCTCTGATTTGATTTTTATCCATAATCCAATGATCTAAATAGTGATTGTAATAGTTTATCCCTTTCTTTTTGCGATTTCTTCAGCAATGAACGAAGCCACATCGTCGGCATAGGTATTCATGCCAAATCCGGCATCATAGCCCAATTCCTTAGCCAATTCGTGTGTAATGCGCGGACCGCCGCAAATGAGCAGCATTTTGTCTCTCAACCCTTCGGCTTCCATCAGTTCGACCAGTTCGGTGAGGTTCTTGATGTGAATGTCCTTTTGGGTAACTGTCTGTGAAACGAGCAGCGCATCGGCTCCCAATTCCACTCCCTTGGCAATGAACTCCTCATTGGGTACCTGACTGCCCAGATTATAAGCATCAATCATTTCATAGCGTTCCAAACCATAGTGTCCGGCAAAACCTTTCATATTCATGATGGCGTCAATGCCCACCGTATGGGCGTCGGTGCCAGTGCTTGCACCCACCACAACCAGCTTGCGTCCGATGTGCTCACGGATGTATTCGTCACACTCGTGCATATCCATGGTAGTGGATTCCACTTTCGGCACGTAAATGTTGGAATAGTCCACCGTGTGCTTGGTGCTACCGTAACAATTGAAGAAGGTGAAGCCTGGAGTGAGCTCCTTGGAAAAGACCACCATCGGGTTGTCAAATCCCATGGAAGCCATCAGTTTCTTGGCTGCCTCTATGGCTTCGGGACCTTCGGGAACAGGCAATGTGAAACTCAGCTGTACCTTTCCGTCGTTCATGGTATCGCCATAGGGTTTGACCTTGGTAAGGTCCAGTGTTTTGTCAAAATCCTTGACAGCAGTAGAATACAGTCCTCCGCTCATAGATTATTTCCTCCCTTTCATTAAGTTGATAAATGGGTTCATATAGTTGGCACCCTTGTGCGTTACGCCATCGAGTCCCTTGCCTCCGTTTTTGGGACGTTTTACATCAGCGAAAATGCCTTTTTCAAGTGAAGTAAAGAGGCCTTCATCGACCATCACCTCCAACAGAGCAATGGCCTTGTCAAGCACTTCCTTGGCACGGTTGCGCACTATGCCGCCTTCCTTGAATTCCATTTCATCGCCAATGCTCTTCATGTTGTTGAAGATGTATTTCGCATTTTCAATGGAAAGGAAGCGGTCGGACATGAAGGGTGTGTGAATGGCCTCGGTAGGCATACCAAGCAACTGAATGCCCTGGTGCGTCCAAATGCCCACCATGTTGAACAAGGCGTCCTGTATGTGTCCACGGAAAATATTGCCGGTCATGAACTTGGTAGGCGGCATGTATTTCAATGGAGCGTTGGGGAATATTTCCCGTATCATCTGTGCCTGTGCCAACTCCATGAGGAAGCCGTTTTCCTGCATCGGGTCCATTTCAAAGGCATGTCCGAGTCCCATTTGCTCTTCGGGAAGTCCGGCGGCCAAAGCCAACTGTTCGTTAATCAGGTCAGACGCAAGCACAGTGTGGGCTGCCTCTATGGCATCGGCAGTAGTGAGGTAGTTGTCTTCACCCGTATTGATGATGACACCGGCAAAACCGTTGATGATGCGGGAGAAGTATTGGTCAATCAAGGTACGCTGCATGTTGATATCACGGAAAAGGATACCGTAAAGCGCATCGTTGAGCATAACATCAAGTCCTTCGAAGGCACCCATGATAGCAATTTCAGGCATGCACAAACCAGAGCAATAGTTACACAAGCGGATGTAGCGGCCTACTTCTTCGCCCACTTCATCGAGCGCCTTACGCATGATGCGGAAGTTTTCCTGTGTGGCATACGTACCGCCAAAGCCTTCTGTTGTAGCACCATAAGGCACATAGTCGAGCAAGGACTGGCCGGTCGTACGAATCACTGCAATGATATCGGCGCCCTGACGGGCTGCTGCCTGTGCCTGAACGACATCTTCATAGATATTGCCCGTGGCCACAATGACATAAAGATAAGGACGTGGCCCTTCGCCAATTGTGTTGAGATACTGCTCTCTTCTGTGGCGACGGCTGCGGATACGTTCAATTGAAGCGTTGATAACCGGTTCGAGCACTGCATCAATCTGTGCTTTGGAGGCAGAAGCCAAACGGATGATATCCAATTGCCCTTCAGCCACCTGTTCGGCAATCTGCTGCGGGTTCAAGCCCGTGGCAACCATGGCATTGGCCAAATAATATAAAACACCCTCAGAGAGAACACCTGCTTCCTTCAGCTTGTCCACCACCACATTGGGCAGCGGCACCTGATTGGCATCAATCCCGTCAATGCCCATCAGACGGCAAAGCGTTCTTTCGACAGCGACCGTTGTATATTGGTCGACAAACTGCTGTACATCGTCAGCAATCCGAGTGGCAAGTCCTTTGGCATGGACAATTTTCTTTTCGTCTAAACCTAATTTACTTTGCATATTGTTTTCCAAGTATTTTTTGAGCTTCGTCCAACCAACGGTCAGAAATACCAAGACTGCGGGCGACATTCAGTGCCTCATGGGGCACTTCGCCACGAGGAGCCACGTCGAGGGCATAGTTCATCTTGCCATTTTCGAGTCCCCGCACCTTCATTCGCACACACAAGTCCGAATCAATGTTGTAATGCGTGGTTATGAGAAGCGTTATTTTCTTTTCTGCTAAAATATCAATCAGAGCACTGACCAAGGCAGTTCCCTCTATCGGATTGGTGCTACGAGCCGGCTCATCGATGCAGGCTAGGATGTCTGCACCCGACAAGGGACACCGAATTACCTCGTCAATCTTTTTCATCTCGGCCCCAAAGGAAGAAAGGCCGTCCAATTCGCTCTGGGCGTCGCCCGCACAAAAGAAGACGGATTTCTTGACCGGTATATGTGCCTCTGAAGCAGGAACGTCAAAGCCGAACTGAGTCAGATACTGGATAAGCACCAGCGTTTTCAACACGACCGTTTTCCCCCCCATGTTAGCCCCCACGATAAGGAGCGGCTGACGACCGAAGGTCAGGTCGATTTTCTGAAACTCCCTACCCTTTTCGTTGAGCAAAAAGCGGATATGCGGATTGAACATCGCTTTGAGAACGTACTCGCCTCCTTCGGATATTTCCGGCTGACAAAAGCCCATGCGACGTGAGAGTTGTGCTTGTGCCAGCATGATATCGGCCAACACTAACTTTTCCAGGGAATCATTGAGAAGTGTTGCAAAAGGTTGAAGTTCGTGTGTCAGTTTTTGTCTTACCGCATACTCAATTTCCTGTGATTCCAAGATAAGCTTCTGCCGTTCTTCCGCATCAGCAGTACACTTGATACGGGTGCGCAAAGCGGCCAACTGGGGCGAATAAGAGTCATAGACATAAAACGAAAGAATCTTATTGGCGTCGGGGTCGAGAATATCAACCACCTGCCGCAATCCTTCGGGCAAGGAGAGGTTTACTTCTGCCTTGGCCAACAATTCCTGAATGGCCAATGCTCCCATGGCCAGGTTTTTCACCTCAAAAAGTTCAATATCGTCGGCCACCCTGCCAAAGGCAATGGCGGCTATCGTCTCACGGATATCCTTGATGGTATTGTATCGGAACGCAATGGTTTGCAGCAATGAAGAAAACCGGTTGTCGGCCACCATTCGCCGATAAGGCTGCATAGCCTCCTGCCATTGGTGTATCTGGCGTGCCGATTCCATCATATCCATATCGAGCAGATAGCGGCGTGAATAGGAGGAGGACCCCAAAGTGAGATTCTCAAAACAATAGCGGAGTCCGCACGGTATGTCTATAATGTGTTTAAGCTTCATATCTGTTTTTTACCAAATCGTACACCGGAAGACCGATAGCAGCTGAAAGTTCAGCGCACAGCCTGTCGGAATTGATGACAAAACCATTGGGTGCCGTAGGATTGACCGTCACAGCAATCAGTTTGCTTCTTTGTGCCACCGTAATGCGTCCGCCCCGCGCGAGAAAACTTCTGTAGGCCTGTGGCGTGACAAATATCCGGGTAAAGTCCTTTACTCTGATTTCCAAATCCTCCACATGAGGCAAGGCTGCAATTCGGCCCAAAAGCCTGTCAGTAAGGGCGCCTGTCACTGAAAAGACGGTAAAATCCTTCATATTGGCCGGCAAGGCTGCTCCCATGGAAGACAACTCCAGGCAGTGCTCGTCAGGCTTTTCCGTGTAGAGCGGCAGATTGATTCTATCGACCACAAATGCCGTTTGTGCCACCAATGTGGCCAGATTGGCCGAATAGGCCGCCCCTGTGGAAAGAATCATTGCCTGCGAAACAGCCGGCGAAGCCGAGCTGAGCCGTGACAAAGCCCCATCGACAATGTTCAGTCGGGCACCAAGTGTTTTTGTCAAGTTCATAAGTCGCACCAGCGCTGGCGTAGAAGCCGGTCCGGAAAGCATTACCTTGCCGGGCGAAACAGCCCTGGCCACCAGGATGCGTCCGAGCGATGTCGTTTCATCGGAAATGGCGAGCAGTTCGGAAACCAGTTCGCGCTGCCGATAGTGCTTTTCACTCGTACAGAAAAGACATCCTTCGCTGATGTGAATTTCAGGTTTTTCCGTCGAAGTAACCTGGTCTATTTTCTCACCGTCCACCCCTATAGAAGTAATGCAGACCCCTCCGCTATTGAGAGGGAGTCTGCTTAGGATATAATTAAGGCACTGGGTTTTACCTACGTTCTTTTCAAGACCAACGATAGATAAACTGTCGTACTTCAATATTTCCTTGATGAACGGCATGAGTCCTTATTTCTTGGAGTGCCGCTTGTTTCTTTCCAATATGGACGGCTCAATAGAGATTCTTTGTCCACGCAAGAGAGAAGACACCCCTTCCACTTTCTTGTTCTGTTGGCAATCCTCGCAATGGCACTCTGCAATATAATCGTGCGGCTCTGTATAAGTGGTGATAACTCCTTCAAAATTTCGGAGCACCACTTTGCCCGGTGCCTGCGATATAAGGTATTGCGGCATTACAGGGATTTTTCCTCCACCTTCAGGTGCATCGACCACAAAGGTAGGAACGGCATAGCCGGATGTGTGTCCACGCAAGCCCTCAATGATTTCTATACCTTTGGAAACCGTGGTACGGAAATGCTCAAGTCCCATGGATAGGTCGCACTGATAGATATAATAAGGTCTTACCCTCATTTTGACCAATTCATGTACCAAGCGCATCATGATGTTGGTGCAATCGTTGACACCGCGCAAGAGCACAGACTGGTTGCCCAACGGAATTCCCGCATCGGCCAACATGGCGCATGCCGCCTTGGATTCGGGCGTCACCTCGTTCGGATGGTTGAAATGCGTGTTGAGCCATATCGGGTGATATTTCTTGAGCATGTTGACCAATTCAGGCGTAATGCGCTGCGGGCAAACTACCGGCGTACGTGTACCGATACGCACGATTTCCACATGAGGAATTTCGCGCAAGCGCTTGATGATATATTCCAATTTGGCATCGCTCACCATAAGTGCATCACCACCAGACAGCAGCACATCGCGCACTTGAGGCGTACGGGCTATATAGTCAATGGCCTTTTCGATTCGTTCCGAAGGAGACTCATCGTCTTTCTGTCCGGCAAAACGACGGCGCGTGCAGTGACGGCAATACATGGAGCACATATCAGTAATGAGCATCAATACCCTATCGGGATAACGGTGTGTCAATCCCGGTACAGGAGAATCTGTATCCTCATGCAGTGGGTCCAGCAGGTCGGCAGCCGCCTTGTGCGTTTCGAGTGCAGTAGGCACAGCCTGCCTTCTGATAGGACAATGAGGATTATCGGGATCAATCAGACTCAGATAATACGGCGTGATAGCCATCCTGAGGGTAGAAAGTGTCTTTTTGACACCTTCTTCCTCATCGGGAGTCAGATTCAAATATTTCTTCAACTGGTCAAGCGTTTCAATACGGTTTCTGACCTGCCATTTCCAGTCGTTCCACTGTTCGTCAGTCACGTCTGGAAACAATATTTTCCTTCTTGTTCCATTCATGATGACTATGCATACAGTTCGGTGAATATTTTACGGAGTTTCTCACACTCTCTCAATTCCTGCAAAGTGATTTCAGCATGACCCTTGGTGTAGCCGTTGCCTACAATCATGGTAACATCGCTTCCTACGCCTTCTGCACCAAGAGCAGCCTTGGTGAAGCTGGTTGCCATAGAGAAGAAATAGACAATACCCGTGTTTTTGGTGCAAAGGATAGAAGTCATTTCCGTATCTGGAATGTTCACATTATTGATAGTTATATCACACATTTCACCCTTGGTAAGTTCCTCGATTTTTTCAAGAACAGGAACAGGTTGTGTTGCATCGGCAGAGAAGACATAATCACAGAAGCCGAGTTCTTGCAAGCGCTTTGTACTTTTTTCGCTGTGGCAGAGGCCAATTACCTTACCCGTTACACCCGCACGTTTTTTTGCTTCGTAGCAGCAGAGCATACCTGATTTTCCACCGGCACCGATAATCAATACAGTGTCGCCCGGTTTCACCAGTTTAGCCACCTGAGCAGGTGCACCTGCCACGTCGAGTGCAGAAAGAGCCAAATTTTCTGGAAGGTCAGTCGGTATCTTAGCATAGATTCCACTTTCAAAGAGAATGGCTTTACCGTCAATATCCACCTGGTCAATGTCAGAACGGATTTCCTTGATTTTGTCAATGCGGAGCGGAGTGAGTGAAAGGGAAACCAAGGTTGCGATTTTGTCACCTTCCTTCAAGTCGATTTTACCTTTGAGCGCATCACCAATCTTTTCAACGGTTCCCAAAAGCATACCACCAGAACCGGTAACAGGATTGCGGTGCTTGCCTTGTTTTGCCACGATATCCAACATGATTTCGGCAATTTTTGCCTTGTCACCACCAGCCTGTTCTTCAATCTGTGTAAAAGAAGCAGAGTCAATATTCAAGGTTTGAACATCAATCAGAATTTCGTTATCATAAAGGATGTCCATATTGTTATCTACTTTGTTGGCTGGTTGTGGAAGTACTCCTTTGGGTTCAATAACTCTGTGGATTCCGTATTTGTTTCCTTTTGGTTGCATAGTATTATAAATTAAATGGTTAATAATAAGTCAAAAACAAGTTTGGCAGTGCTGAGCCACTGCCGGGGCTCATTGTATTATCTGGCTTTTAAGCCGAGAATCTGGCGTGCTTCTGCCGGAGTAGCCACTTCACGTCCCAATTCTTTGGCCATGCGTACCACTTTGGCTACCAGTTCGCCATTGGATTTAGCCAAGACACCTTTCGAGAGATAGACATTGTCTTCAAATCCCACTCTCACATGTCCGCCATCGATAATAGCCGCCATGGCCAATGGGAATTCATAGCGTCCGATTCCCGCTACCGTATAGGTTGCATCGGCAGGAATGCTGCCACGGAGGAAAACGAAGTCTCTCAAGTCGCCACCGATACCTCCATTGACGCCCATGACAAAATCAAAGTGCATGGGGGACTGGATATATCCCTTCTTGTGAAGGCGCAAAGCCATCTCAATCATAGATTTGTCGAACACTTCAAGTTCGGGTTTGATACCCCGCTCAATCATCCGTTCGCCAAAATACTTGATGGTATTCTCCGTATTTTCAAAAATTTCATCACCACCGAAATTGAGCGTACCACAGTCGAGCGTAGCCATTTCAGGCATCAGCTCAGTGGGTTGCAGTCTTTCGTCATTGGTCATTCCAACGGCGCCTCCCGTAGAAGGTTGAATGATGACATCGGGACATTCCTTGCGGATAGCATCGATGATGACCTTGAAGCGTTCCTTGCTCTGTGTAGGCGTTCCGTCGTCTTCACGCACATGCAGGTGGATGATGGACGCTCCAGCCTCAACGGCTGATTTTGCCTCCCGTACACATTCTTCAACGGTATAAGGCACAGCCGGATTGTGTTCCTTAAGAACTTCTGCGCCACAAATGGCAGCAGTGATAATCAATTTTTCCATAGCGTGTAGTGTTGAGACTATTGTTTGTTTTTTCTCTGGCAGGCTTTCGGGACAACACATGTACCGGAAGCACGGCATACGACTATCGGTTCTTCGAGCACATCACATGCAGAAGCCGAAATGTCGGTTCTGGGTGCAATCACTTTACTGGCTTCAAAAACCATTTTTCTCGATGTGTTTCCACAGGAAACGATTTCACCGACCGCCTCGATATAATCGCCGGCATAGACCGGTGCAACAAATTCGACATTGTCATAGGCCTTGAACAAGCCTTCGTCGCCATCGTTGATAATGAGGAGCTCTGTAGCCACATCGCCAAAAAGCTGGAGCATACGGGCACCATCAACGAGATTTCCGCCATAATGCGCATCGTGTGCACTCATGCGGAGTCTGATTACAGATTTAATTGCCATAGAGAATTATTGTTTTTTATAAATGTAGTCCACAAAGATTCCGGGTGTGTGGATTTGATGCGGTAGGATTTCTCCGGTTTTCACGACCTTTTCCACTTCAGCAATCACCACTTTGGCAGCGGTAGCCATTGTCGGGTTAAAGTTTTGGGTAGTGCCATAATAAACCAGATTTCCTTTTTCATCGGCCACAGAAGCACCGAGCAAAGCCAAGTCGGCTCCCAATGGTTTTTCCAGCAGATAGTCCTTGCCGTCCACCTTGACGATTTCCTTTCCTTCCGCAATGAGCGTTCCCAGTCCAACAGGAGTGAGCACTCCTCCCAATCCGGCACCAAAGGCCCTGATACGTTCAACCAATGTGCCTTGTGGAACGAATTCCACTTCCAGTTCACCCGCATTCATCTGATTGGCCGTTTCCGGATTGGTTCCAATGTGTGTGGCAATCAGTTTTTTAACCTGCTTGTTTACAATAAGTTTTCCAAGAGATTTGTCAGGGAACGCTGAGTCATTACAGATTAAGGTCAAATTTTTCACTCCGCTTTGGGCAATAGCATCAATGATTTGAGTCGCAGCACCGACGGCCAAAAAACCGCCTACCATAATAGTCATGCCGTCCTTAATCATGGAAACAGCATTTTCAAGTGTGATTTCTTTTTTCATGGTAATTGCATAGTATTAAATTTGAATCCGAGCAAAGTAACAAAAAAAAGTTGAGAAAAAAAAGACGTTCCAAAAAATATTAGAGGCAACTACTGGTCTGGAAAGACGAAGACAGACCTTTTGAAGCAATAAACTTTGTACATACGTACGAAAACCAAACGATTAACATTCTGTAGTACAAATATTTGAGATAGCGGATAGAACCACCATAAGCTGTTCCAAACATTTTTCCAAAGGGACAAAAAATAAAGAAAGATTTTTTTCCACGCTATGAAAAAATAGCGTATTGACATCGTTTTTCCACAAAATTGTAACATATTATTCCTGAAAATTCCCTTCAAAAAGACACTTGCCAACAGGAAAATGATGAACAATGCATGTATTTTACGATTCAAAAGGAGGAAAACAAGAGAAAATAACCTCTATACGATTTACTGGAAAAACAGACAAAATATATAGGAAACAGAAGCCGACAGCAAGAAAGTACAACAAAAAAATGACAGCAAAGAAACACTCTACTGCGCAAAAACATCTCTTATTTTCAAAAATAGCTTACAAATCATAAGTTATACACCCGAAAAAGGAAAGAATAGTGTTATTTATCACACAAAAATCCCTATTTTGAGGAGTATCAAAGAAGCTTCGGTTTCAATTTTATGCCAGGTTTGCTGACGCCCCTATCCCATCCGAACGCCAAAAGAATATTAAACCACACAGACAAGGCGGATATGAGACCATAATGAAATACAAGCTCAACATAACATAAACCCATAAAGCCATTACAATTATCTGTACATGAAACATTCCCCTGTCTCCAAATTCGGACACCAACCATACATGGATGGCAGAAGAATGGAATCCAATGCAACATTCTATAACACAACCACCCAAAGCTCTGTAAATAAGCATTCAACGAGGCAAAATATTCCCTCCCAAAGCACAAATCCGACACGCTAAAACAATTCGGCACAGCTTTTGAATAGTACGTGAAACGAACGAATGTATTAACAAACCAAACATATTATATCTATGAAAAAGAATTATTTTAAGACAGTCCTACTTGTATTGGGTGTAGTAGGAATCAGTGTCGGAAGCAGCTATCTGACACAAAGGTTTATGTCAAGACAGAATTACAGTATAACAAATAGCGCATCGGTTCCTTCCAATACCGTTTCATACGCCAAATTCGCTTCGTTGCCGGCAGGAGCCAATGAAACCAATTTTACCGTAGCAGCAGAATTGTCGGTCAATGCAGTTGTACACGTGAAGACCACTTATGAAGCACGTCAGCAGGCATACCCGACTGACATTTTCGACTTCTTCTTCGGTCGTCCGCAATATCAGCAGCGCGAAATGCCCAAACAACAGGGATTCGGTTCGGGTGTCATACTCACGGAAGACGGCTATATCGTAACCAACAACCACGTAATTGACAACTCCGACGAAATTGAAGTAGTACTCAACGACAAGCGTACCTTTAAAGCCAAACTGATTGGTACCGACCCAAGTACCGACATAGCCTTGCTGAAAATTGATGCACAAGGGCTACCCACCATACGATTGGGCAATTCCGATGATTTGAAAGTAGGTGAATGGGTATTGGCTGTAGGCAATCCGTTTAACCTGACTTCTACGGTAACCGCCGGTATAGTTAGTGCCAAAGCACGTAACATCAACATTTTGAGCAGCGAAATGAAGATTGAGTCGTTCATTCAAACCGATGCCGCAGTAAACCCAGGAAACAGTGGTGGCGCATTGGTCAACACACGTGGCGAGCTGGTGGGTATCAACACGGCCATAGCCTCACAAACTGGCTCCTATGCGGGTTATTCCTTTGCCGTACCGACCAGCATCGTTAGCAAGGTAGTGGAAGACTTGAAGCAATATGGTGTTGTACAACGTGCCGTTTTGGGCGTACAAATCAGCGATATTTCCGACGAATGGGCTAAGGAAAAAGGCTTGAAAACGCTCGATGGTGCCTATGTACACAAAGTAATGGACATGAGTTCAGCAGCCACTGCAGGCATCAAGGAAGGCGATGTGATTGTAGCCATCAACGACGTAGCCGTCAAGTCAGTCAGCGAATTGCAGGAACAAATAGGCCGCTATCGTCCAGGCGACAAGGTAGCTGTAAAGCTTATCAGAAACAACGAGTACAAGACCCTGACCATAGAACTGAAAAACCAACAAGGTACGACAGATGTGGTCAAAAACACGAACAGCATCGAAGTTTTGGGCGCCACATTTAAAGTTGTTGATGAAAAGACAGCCCGCAAGTTAGGCATCAGCCACGGCTTGCAAGTGAAAAGCCTTTCCAAAGGTAAGATGCAGGAAGCCGGCATACGCAACGACTTCATCATATTGAAAGTCAATGACCAGGTTATCCGTAGCGAAGAAGACCTGTTGGAAGTATTCAAGAGCGCTTCACAAGGCGGCAGCCACGAAAAAGTACTGTTTATTGCCGGTGCCTACCCCAACGGAAAAGTAGCTTACTATGCCATCAATTTGAGTGAGTAGTCACCTGTAGAGGAAAAAATTGTGTTCAGCAGATTTTTTCAGAAAAAATTATCGGAAGAACACAACAAACTACAATAGTTATGCGTTATATTAAGTCCATCTCTAAGAATGCCCGATTCGTAGAGATGGGTTTATTGCGCAATTTAGAGGAGATTCAAACAATATGAGACAGCTAAAAATTACAAAATCTATCACCAACCGCGAGAGCGAATCGTTGGAAAAGTACTTGCAAGAGATTGGCAGGGAAGACCTTATCACTGTTGAGGAAGAAATTGAGTTGGCCCAACGCATTCGTAATGGCGACCGTGCGGCACTGGAAAAACTGACCCGTGCCAATTTGCGTTTCGTTGTATCTGTGGCCAAGCAATACCAGAGCCAAGGTTTGAGCTTGCCTGACTTGATCAATGAAGGTAATTTAGGTTTGATAAAAGCCGCTCAAAAGTTTGACGAGACCCGTGGTTTCAAATTCATTTCCTACGCCGTATGGTGGATTCGCCAATCCATTTTGCAAGCATTGGCAGAGCAATCACGTATGGTACGATTGCCGCTTAACCAAACCGGCCTCCAAAACAAAATCAGTAAGGCATCCGCCAAATTGGAACAAGCCAACGAACGTCGTCCGTCTGTGGAAGAGCTTGCCGAAGAGCTGGATGTTCCGGTAGAAAAAGTGACCGAGACACTGAAAATATCCAACAGGACTTTGTCGGTTGACGCACCATTGAGCGATGATGAAGGCAGCAGCATGATTGATGTGATGACCAACGAAGACGCTCCCAACACGGACCACACATTGATGCACGAATCGCTTTCACTGGAAATTGACCGTGCCTTGTCTGTCCTGAACGAACGTGAGCGTGACATCATCAAGAAATTCTTCGGTCTGGGACGCCCGGAAATGACACTGGAAGAAATCGGCCAGGAACTGGGGTTGACCCGTGAGCGTGTAAGACAAATCAAGGAAAACGCCATCAAACAGCTTCAACGCAATGCCAAAACCAGTCTGTTGAAGAGCTATTTGGGATAGAAACGTAAGAATAAAAAAATGAGGTTTCCTGCACGGGAAGCCTCATTTTTTATGGAATCCAACCTATTGTCAATTCTTTTTCTGCACCAATACCCATGCATCGGCAAAACGGCTTCTGATAGAGCTTAACTGTGCCCTTGCCTCCTGGTAATTGTCACACGAAACAATCAGCACCCGATACATGCCCTGTTCGTTCACCACAATAGCAGGCGAATAGCCTTCAGAGCGCAATGTGGCAAACAGACCGTCTGCATTGGATTTGTTTCTGAAACTGCCCACCACAACGTGGAAATTCCGGTTCATAACCTGAGTGTCCTGTCCTTCCGGAACGGTAAATGCCTCTGACCTTGTAACAATAGCCTTTTCTTCTACTACAGGCTCCTGTTCAACCTCTACCGGCACCTCTTTCACGGGCTCCGGTTCGGGCTGGGCTACCGGTTGCGCAGGCTGTGTGTTTTTTACCAAATCCATATTGGGAATCATTTCCGGTTCTGAAGTTGCCACTATATCTCCTCCCGACGGAATTTCCGCCAAATTCTTCTTCGACCTGCATGAAACGCCCATCATGAGTACGGCGCAAAAAATTAAACCAATTAACTTTTTCATGACTACATACATTAAAAATTCGTTCAATGCAAAGATGCAAATAATAATTGGTATAACTATACAATTGAACATAAAAAAGAGTAAATTCCATCATCTTCCACTGATTTTATCTTCACCAATTGAATTCTGAAAGCGCCCATCGCTTGTCTTTTTCTTAAAAAAACATTTATTTTGTAGGCATAAAATGTACGACTATGACAATATGTGCCATCTCCACCCCAGCCGGCATAGGTGGAATTGCGGTTATCCGCGTTTCCGGCAAGGAATCCATTGCTATCTGTGACAGAATCTTTGTGCCCCACAAAGGCAGCAGCCCTCTAAAAGACACAGAAGGCTATGTGGCCCGCTACGGTAAAATCATGAATGCCGATGGTATTTTGGACGAAGTGGTGGCAACCGTATTTCGCGCCCCCCATTCATTTACGGGGGAAGATACAGTGGAAATATCCTGCCATGGTTCGTTGTATATCCAGCAGGAACTTTTGCGCTTGCTCATCAAGGAAGGTTGCAGAATGGCCATGCCGGGTGAATTTACCCAGCGTGCATTCCTGAACGGGAAAATGGACCTGAGCCAGGCGGAAGCTGTGGCCGACGTCATTGCCTCCCAATCGGCCGCCTCCCACCGTGTTGCCATGAACCAGATGCGTGGAGGCTACAGCAACGAACTGCACATTCTGCGCGACAAGTTGCTTCATTTAAGCTCCCTTTTGGAACTGGAGCTCGATTTCAGTGAAGAGGAAGTGGAATTTGCCGACCGCCGCCAGCTCTTGGAAGTGGCACAGGAAATCGAAACCTTGCTCCAGAAACTGACCAACTCCTTTGCTGCCGGCAATGCCATCAAAAAGGGAATCCCCGTTGCCATCGTCGGTGAAACCAACGTAGGAAAATCCACCTTACTCAACCTATTGGTCAACGAAGAGCGTGCCTTGGTGTCAGACATACACGGAACCACCCGCGACTTTATTGAAGATACCGTGTCCTTACAGGGCATCCTTTTCCGCTTTATCGACACAGCCGGCATACGCAACACGACAGATACGGTGGAGAACATGGGCATAGAGCGCACTTACGAAAAAATTGCGCAAGCCCAAATCATCCTGTGGCTGGTGGATTGCACACAAGTGTCGGAACATATTGAATGGTTGGCCGACCGCATTGTCAGACGTTCCGAAGGCAAGAAACTGATTATTGTTTTCAACAAACTGGACAAGATTGCGGCAGAAGAAAAAGAGGTGCTCCAACAGCTCTTTGAGAACTATCCAGCCGAAAAGCTGTTTATTTCCGCCAAGAAGCAACTCAACACCGACATGCTGGAACGTGCCCTATTGGAGGCTGCCCACCTACCCCAACTGTCAGAAAACGATGTGATTGTGACCAATATGCGCCATTACGAAGCACTCACCAAAGCGCTCGAATCGATACAAGAAGCGCAAGCTGGCCTTACCGACGGCATCGCCTCCGACCTCGTTGCCGAAGACATCCGTGCCTGCATACACTATCTGGGCAATATCACTGGGGAAATTACCAATGATGAGATATTGGGGAATATATTTAGTAAGTTTTGCATCGGTAAGTAATATATGCTTACAAACGATTAGCATCAATCATCATTGATTAATAAGGCGTTCATTTTGAGCGCCTTTTATTTTTGCTCATTCAGCGATATTCATCGTTGGAAGGTCTTTTTCAGCTCATTTTTGTACCGTATTTGTAACTCGCTTGTTACTCTCCGATTTTGAGTCGGAAAGGTCGTGGACACACTGGTACGTCATAGTACGCAGTGGTACGCGATGAAACAGATTTGGCGAAATAAAAGGATAAATAAAAATGAGTAGTAGAATTGACATTCAAAAAAGATGTAAGTGGTGTAACGCTGTTTTTACAGCTCATAAGACAACCACAGAGTATTGTTCACACCGATGTGCAAACCTTGCCTACAAAGACCGGGTTAGGAAATTGCGCATTGAAAGTCTGCAACACGAATTGGGGATGAATATAAAGACACCTCCCAACCTAAACAAAGAATATCTTACTCCATCAGAAGTAGCCCAATTATTAAGCATTGGACGCACTTCTATATATCGTTATATCCGCAGTGGAATAATCAAAGTAATCCGATTTGAAAGGAAAACACTTATTCGCAGAGCGGATATAGAAGATATGACAAACTATATTGTACAAGAAAGCGAGAACTCTCCGATAAAAAAGAAAGCCCCTATCATCGACTTCTACACCACCGCCGAGATCAAAGAGAAATACCATGTCAATGAATCGTGGATATTCGCCATTGCCAAGAAGCATAACATTCCACGAACCTTCAATCGTGGTAAGACATATTGGAGCAAGAAACACATAGACGCTTACTTTGCCAAGAAAGCCCCTGCCCCAGACATCACCGAATGGTACAGCACGCAGGAAATGCAGGAAAAGTTCTGTATGACCCTGTCCGCCATCTACACCTTTGCCCACAAGAATGCCATTCCAAAGAAGAAAGAGGGCATTATAGTGTATTACTCGAAAAAGCACGTTGACATAGCAAAAGGAATCGCCAAGCCGGAAGAAACGATGTATTATACCGTGGCAGAAGCAATGGAGAAGTTCAACCTCACGCGAGACCAGTTATACCACTACGTGAAGTGGCACCACATATCTAAGATAAAGAAGGGCAAATACACCTTCATAAGCAGGACTGAATTGGACAAACTCCTTGCCCCACCCAAAATAGAATAACGATTTTTCGGTTATCGTCCGGTGATGTTGTTCGCCATTATATCACCCAGTTTCTTTGTGCCCAAAACAAATGTAAAACTCTAAATATCATCAGTTATGAATCACACCTGTACAAAAGTGACCGTTCGCCAAAGAGCGATTCGCAATGACCGTATTTCTTTGTATCTAGATTATTATCCGGCAGTACGCAACCCCGAAACGATGCAGATGAGCCGCAGGGAATACCTTGGCATCTATCTCTATGCCCATCCCAAAAACGAAATGGAACGGGCATTCAACAATGAGATGCTAAACAAGGCGGAAGCCATTCGATGTATCCGTGTGCAATCCCTCATCAACGAAGAGTTTGGCTTCTTGGACAAAACCAAGCAAAAAGCTGACTTTCTTGCCTATTTCAAAAAGATGTGTCGCACCAAAGATGAAAAATGGACTTTCGTGTATCAGCATTTCTATAATTTCGTCAAGGGCAAATGCACTTTCGGTGAAGTGAACGTGGATTTGTGCAAGCGTTTCTGCGAATACCTGTTGAACGCCAAGCAGCTCAAACGCTTCGACAGTCCCATTTCGCTCAATTCAGCTTCCGGCTACTACTCGACTTTCCGTGGATTGCTGAAAATCGCTTATCGTGACAAATGGATTCGTGAGAACATCAACGATTTCTTGGATAAGATTGAGCCGGAGGATGTGAAAAAGGAATATCTAACGCTGGATGAAGTCAAGCAACTTGCAGCCACTCCCTGCGACATCCCTGTACTCAAAGCGGCTTCTCTTTT
>JADIMG010000031.1 GCA_017694875.1 Candidatus Gallipaludibacter merdavium | reverse complement strand
CTTCAGATTTTTAAACGGCAATAAAGATACATCAAAACCACGAAATAAAGCACGGATTTACGGAAAAACCCACAAAATCATACAAATTAACCAAAGGGCTATGGAATATACATTGAATTATTTAGAGTTATCTTTATCCACTCTTTAGCAGCCTCTGTCAGTTGGTATTGTTGTTTCGGATGCTTGGGATGGTTCGGATAAAGCCGTTCAATCATTCCACTATCCAGTGCAGGCGTGATATAACTTTCTCGGAAATTTAATATTGCATACTTCTGCCATTTCCCTCATGGTCATGTAAGAATCACCCATCTTCTGAATTAGTAATTCTACTTGGGGGGGGGGTACTTAGGGGGTGCTTGAGGGGTGTTCTTTTTCTGTGTCAGTTTTCTGAACAACATTATACAATATATTACTTTGTTCGTAATATTCTTCAATCTCTTTAACAGCGCAGTCGCAATATTCTTTTGCTTAGTGCAACATGCGTACTTATCATAGTAACTGAACTTTACATTTGTACCTAATTACACATTTTCAACGAGGTCCTAAAAATTTATCACCGTTAAGATGAATCATGTGGTCAGGCATATCTGCAATCCAGACTTCCGTTTCCCATGCCAATTTTCCGGCAAATTTCTTGAATGTCTGAAAATCAAGGAAAGCAGTCACGTATATTTTCCCGGCAGTGACTTTACCCGTCATAGATTCTATCTCCAATATCCGTTTGGAATCCATTGGACCAACAGAGGTAACTGACTCCACAAAATATATCCAATTTTTATCCTCACGATAAAGAACGACATCAGGCATTTTGTCGTGCAAGGTGATTTCAAAACCGAGTTGGGATAACTTATCTATCTCTTTCACCATATCTTTTTGGGTCGTATCGCCAACATATAAGCATTCGGAATTGGGCGCAAAGCGAGGAGCAAATTCCTCTATTATTGCTTTCTGCAACTGATTATGTTTCCCTGGGCTGAACGTGAAATCCTTGTTGTTTATCTTAACAGGCATTTTCTGCATCCTTTTTTTGGAGGCATAAATGGCAGACAAGCTGTCATGCCGCTTCAGGAAAAGCGATAAAGAAGCGTTTTCCCCGTGCGGGCACCCTTCGTCTTGAATCACTTTTAGGAACTCGTCTGTTATGCGGTAGCGATAATCAGGACTGTTCGTCGCTTTCCCGTTGTCTTCGATTAAAGCCGCTGTCCTAAACGGATGCATCGCTTGTTTACGGAATGTCTCTCTTGAGTTCTCGGCATACGTAACACCGTAATTCTCGCCGATGAAGGCTATGATGTCATGGATTCTCATCCAATCATTTGTTGCTCTCAAACTGGGAGTTCCTTTTTTTAATTTTGCCATGGCTAACAGAGCCAGGCAGCAGAGTGGGCTTTGCTGTTTAGTAGGCATATTCAGTTGTTCCAAAAGCCGTTTTGCCAAATCTAATTTATCCATTTACTTAGAATCTTATTACAATTCGTTACTGACAATTCTTTATGCATCAAATCCCTGCCCATTTCTTCTATTACCATCCTTTCCGGTATCGGCATCTGGTTGATTTCCGTCGAATTGACTTGAGTCGAGCCGTTCATTATCCTATAATAGCTGTCATAAAGGGTCGAGTTCAGCAGCACATACAGTCCGTAAGTAACGCATGGCGAATCGCACTTTATGAAATTGACCTTGTTCTGTGTGCTGATATACTCAAACTGCGGATATTTTTGTTTCAAGAAGATACCGCATTGCAGCCTCCTTTTCTCTTCTTTCGAAGTGAAACGCTTTACTAACAGGTAGTCGCTGTTCTTTTGCAAAAATCCGTCTCTCTCGGTTTTAATCACCTCGCCTTCCTTACCCAATGGCCACACCACCTTACCGTCCCTGATATGTTGGGAATACAGCAGCGGATAAGCCCCTTCTTCGAACTTGTCTCTCAGAACTTCCCTTGTCCTGAAATCCACAATGATGCCTGTTTGCATTTTCAGCCCGATTTCAGGAAGCGTTCTATGGAAATGATTTATCATTTGAAGCACTTTCGCATCCTCTTCATCCGTAACAAGGTAAACGAACTGGTTTTTTGCTACTACGGTGTCGTATGAGGCCTTGAAACGCTTAATATCCGAAAAGTCAGATGTGGACGATGTCGTTATATTGATTGAATCAGGAATAGTCGTTGTTTTCCGTATCTTTATAATAATTGTTTCCTGCAAGACAGACTCCCCATTAAACACTTTATCCCGGCTTTCAAAAAGATGGATGTCCGTGATGACACAATTATTAAACAGATATTCCCTGAACTTTTTGAAATATGCACCTGATGTCCAAGACCGTGGAATGATATATACCAATTCTTGCCCTTGCTTCAAATTATAGATACCCATTGCCCAAAACAAGAAATACAGATTAGGCGCTCCATGACATACGCTTGGCATGGATTTAGCTTCATCTGCGTCTTTAGGTATTTTCAAGTACGGAGGATTGCCGATTATATAGTCATAGATAGCCTCATTGTCCCGGAACAACGAATCGATGGCAAATAGCTGTGACGTTATATAGTTCTCTTTCCTAATCACACATGAGACATTTGCCTGTTCCATAATAATAGACACATTCTTTTCCAATAAAGGTAAAACCAATTTGTCTGTTTCATAACAGGTGATATGTATATGCCCCTGATACCCTCTATGAATTAATTCTTGAACAACAGCAGCAGAAAGGATACCAGTTCCAGCACCCGCATCCAATATTTCAATATTAGGTTTATACAAATCAAAGTTAAATAGAGAGGCCATAAATTTAGCTGTGGTCACATTCGTAAAGAACTGCCCGTACTTTTTCCGTTTATCTTTCGATACTGAAGCAACAAAGCTGTCAGTATTCTCTATAATCTGACCCAACATTTTACTTTCCATCTTTCATTTTATTGGCTATTGTTTACCTCTTAATTACAAAATCTTGATTTGTAGCGCAAATTTAGCGATAATATTTAAACCTTCACATTGTTTCCTCGAAAAGAATATGAAAAATAGAGATAAAGAAATGAAGAATGAAGTATTCGAAATATACAAAAAG
>JADIMG010000030.1 GCA_017694875.1 Candidatus Gallipaludibacter merdavium | reverse complement strand
ACAAGAGTTGTTTGACAGAAATACACCGTATATCACAGAATTTGCGACTGTTGCCAAGTCATTACCTCCGTCTTTGAAGAACGCTCGTAAATAGCTTATTTCTAATGTATTCCTATCTTAATATCGTTTTTTTGAACAAAACAGATAAAGTGCCACTCCCACAAAGGTAATACCTTCTGTCAGAGGGACAGCCAACCATGCACCTTTTACAGACATGAACATTGGTAAAAACACAAACATCAGACCGACAAGTACAAAACCTCGCAACAACATCAAAAAGGCTGCCGTTTTAAAGTATTCCAGGCTTTGCAAAAACACTATGCAAATAATATTCAGAGCAAAAAAGAGTGCACCAGATGCAAAATAAGGCATCCCTTCAACAGCAAAAATATAAGCCGGCAATTCAGAAGAAAGAAACAAGCCTACCAATGGGCGCGACAAGAACAAGGCACCCACACTCACAACCACACCAACTCCCACAGCCGCCAGCAAGCCATAGGCAAAAGCCTTTCGTACACGGACAATATGATGTAGACCATAATTATAACTCACAATAGGCTGCATCGATTGAGCTATTGCATTACAAATCATGAAAATAATAGGGAAACAATAACAAGCTACACTATAGGCTGCTACCCCATCCTCATGCAAAAGGTCCATAAAGACAAAATTACCCACCAACATCATAAAAGCAATGGCCAATTCACTTAACAAACTCGAGAAGCCCAAACGAATCATATACCCTACATTTCTTAGTGTCAAGCGTAGACTTTTATAAGAAAACTTCAACCTATAGAGCTTCAACACCTTGCTATAAAAAAGCAAATAGAAACAAACCATCAACGCACCAACGATTTCAGCTATACCTGTTGCCCATGCTGCACCAGCCAATCCCCATCCAAACGGGAAAACAAACAAATAGTCCAACACCACATTGACACCACCAGCTACAGCATTGCACCACATGGCATAACGGGGAGAGCCATCCAGACGGATAACAAACAGCCCGATACTCAACAACATATTCATAGGAAGAAAAGGCATAATGATGGTCATGTATTCCATCACAAAAGGCATTAGGCGATCAGATGCTCCCAATGCGTAAGCAACTTCTTTCCGGAACAAAAGCACAATGGCGCACAAAAAGACCATCAACAATACAGAAACAATCAGACTCTGCGTCACATTGATATTGGCAGCCTTCCGCTTATTGTGCGCCAAATGGATAGAAGCGACAATAGAACAGCCTGTACCAAACATCAAGCCAATACCCGTAGACAACATAAAAAATGGAGCCACAATATTTACAGCAGCCAAAGCATCACTACCTACGCCATGGCCGACAAACACCCCGTCGGCGATTGTAATCGTTGCCGTCAACACCATTCCCAACAATGTGGGCACAAACATACGAACGAATAGTTTCCCTACACTTTCTTTCTTGAAATCGATGGCATCCCTTTCCATAACCCATTCCTGTTTTTGGGTGCAAAGATAAGACATCAGCTATCAGAATCATTTACCATTATGCTAAAAAGCGGCAGCTATTGCTCCTGTTTCTCAAGACGAAACACATTTATCACATCCGCATCCGGACAACAGAAACGGATATCACCTTCTTTTGACAAAGGAAGACTTCCTCCATAACGCAGGATATCAATAAAAGGGAAAGCAACATGAAGAGCCATGGGGCACAATTTACCTCGTTCTGTATCAAAATCAAAACAGTCGCCCACTTGATGTCCTCGATGACATGCACATGTGCCCTTGCGTTCAATCAAAGTAATCTTTATTCCCGGTTTTTTCATGGCTTACAAGCTGTTATTTATCAAATCACATTTTACTTGTTCTATAATTGACGCATCTGCTGGAGCCCACATATCAGAAAGCAATTCTTCTGCAGCCAGCCACTTAAAAGCAACATGCTCCCGCAACTTAAAATCAGATTTCATCTCACATAAATAGACCTGTAACCGAATATCAAAGTCCGGATATGTATGCTCTACAGTCATGTAATGCCTGCCAATCTGTGCATCCAAATCCAGTTCTTCACGCAACTCACGTTGTAGAGCCTCTGGCGGCGACTCACCATTTTCTATTTTTCCACCGGGAAATTCATATTTATTGGCTATATAGGCATATTTGGATGCTCCACGCATTGCGGCAAACACAGCTCCCTTTTCCACAAATATAGCACCAACTACCTGCAAAAATTTTCTATCTGACATTTGGTTGTTTTTAGTTGCAAAGATACATAACGTAATGGGCATACAACAAAGAAAGAGAGGATGCATCAAGATTCTTTACCTGGCGTCCTCTCTCTATCAAACACACCACATTATTCGGAAATAGCTCGCAATACCCCAATTAATTCGTCATTCTGGTTGCGGACCTCTATAATATACACGCCTTTATACTCCGGCAATGGTATGGAAGCCACCCCATCAGTCATCTGCCATTCACCCATTGGCAAGCCCATTGCATTCCATACAAACGCAGTCCCATCATCCACGGCAGGAGCACTAATCCGCCATCTACCAGCCTCATTTCTCAACTCTACGCCTTCCGATTCCTCCGTTTTCAACACAGGATATATTGGGCAAGTCAGTATTTCCTCCGTTTCACCGGCCCGGACAAGAGCAACTTGATAAAAATCGCCCGTGACAAACAAATTACCCATACCAAGATACAAATAAGGCTTATATTCATTCATCGGTTCGCCATTATGATACCAATGGAACGAACTAAACTCATAGCCACCATTGTAATCTTTTGAATAAATTGCTATTGCATCATTCCATTTTTGATGGAGAATGGAATCGGAATACAATACCGAATAATCAAACGGCAATTCCACATCACCGCAATTGATATCATGCAAAATGAGAGTAGCGTTATAATGGTTAGGCCTTAGATTCTGTGGGATAGGTATAATAATCTCTTCATTACCTGTTTCAGAGAAAGTATAGGTCGCTTCATTAATGTCTTCAAAACCATACTGTCTTCCAAGGTCTGAAAAGCTTACACTATAGGTGGAGAAGAAACCCTGCTGTATCTCAATCGGTACAGCAAAACTCTCATCGTCAGCACAGATTATAGCCAAAGGATAATCAATGTTGGCCTCCAAACACTCCGTTTCAATGGCAAGCATTTCCGGCTCCGAAGCACACCCGAAGCTATTGAATACGATTAATTCGTACATGCCAGGCCGTAATGCATCCGTGGGCGCGTTTTGCTCTCCATTCAACGTATAATAGTATGAGGTATCCATTGTAATTTCGATACTTCCCGAGGTTGGCCCAGTAAGAGCATCGGTGACAGTCACTCCATATTCTATACGTGGCAATACCGTCAGACGAACAGTATCCAGCAAACTGTCACACACTGTAACACAATTTTCACATGCCGAATATTGATAAACTGTATCAAAAACATGTACACCAGCTTCGCCAAAATATTTCTTTCCATTGTACAACAAAGTATCTCCATAACAGATTGTTGTATCCAGCACCCGGGTCTTCACTTCCAAGAAGTCCACATTTACCCGATATAACAAGCTGTCGCAACCGAAAACACTGACCAAGGTAGAATCGTATTGTCCCGGCTCCGTAACATCCTTAATATATTCATCGGAATAAACTTCGCCTTCGCACATGGTCACTTCTTTAACCAAAGTATCCTTTATTTGCCAATCGATTATTACTGTATCGCACAAATCAAAATACTCATTACTGCAACTTATAAATTGTAAGCGTACTGTAACCGTATCCATATCATTCCCATTAAACTGGCTAACGGTCAGTGAATCAACACCCGTTTGAAGCACTTCTCCAAATATACCAGCGCCACGATACCAGGTCACGTCATAAACAGTGTCACGTTCCGGTGTAAAACGCCATGCTTCATTCTGTGCCTCCCAAATAGGCGAGTTCGTATTACGTCCTGGGGCAACAATTCCTTCCGTCCCCGCTTCATTCTGCAAACCAATAATTCCTAAGCCATCATTCCATGTTGGACAAGCCAAGCGTTGCTTTACATAAACGTCAACAACTCCCGTTCCTTCATAAAGCACAGTTTGATACGTATTCCATACTCCGTTCGCAGCACAATCTGTTCCAAAGTTAGGTACATTATTCCAAGAAACAGTCAATGTGCGACAAGGGTACTCACCCAAGATTCCCTGATAAATTCCTCCACCTGTATTGTATTGAATAATTTTATGGGGATCAATATCCTCACAGACCCCATAGATGGCATTTCGCCAAAAATATCCTCCCGACCCATTCTTAAAATCCGGTGACGGAATATCAGGCTGGTCTGTCAGCGTATAACCACTTGCCTGACCGGCGACTGCTGTATTAAATGAGATAATACCATTAGCTCCAACCACAGCCTTGTCATATACATCATCAAAAAAACAGAATTTAAAAGGCAAATCAATCACTTCACCCCAAACATCATCCTCATCGACAAAAATCGGCGTACCTTCATCAAATGGGAATGGCGGATTATATGGTATAGGGTCCACCCTATATTTGCTGATAGTACCACCTGCACCAACAATTCTTGGCTTTAAGGTATACGAAGTAGCTCCACATTCCGGTATCACACGTTTATAAGCTTTCTCGCCCACCTCTATATAGTCTTCAAAAGAGAAAGTTACCTCCGGACAAGCTTCACCTGCCAATCCACCTAAATCACCCATGATAAAAACATCTACCAATTCACTCCAAAGGCTATATGTATCATCAGGACACACCGTACGCACCTGAATCTTGTAATATCCAAAATACATCTCATCCAAATCCTCAAAAGTATACGAATTAGTGGTCAATCCGAAAATAGTATCCTGGCTTCCCTCATCATCCAGCCAATAAATCAAATCATACGTCGCGCCGGGATATCCTGTCCAAGAAACCGTAGTTGTTGTATCTGCAGAATTGCTTGTCTTTGAAAGAGTAGTCGGCATCAGGCCACAATCACCAGTTGCCGCTCTGGCCTGCAGTTGAACGTTATCAATACAAGCCCCAGGATTGATGGCAGCAGAAGAATTAACCATCCACATAAAGACCAGATTATACGCAGGTGTTGTTGCATCCACTGTCACAGTTCCGGAAACATGCTGATACACAGGATTCAGGCGCATAGGCTGTGTAATCACAGTATTATCAGGATAAGGAGTGCGTAAATTGCTCACCAGATTCGTTTGCATATACAGTGGCAACGATACGCCAGACTGTAAACCTGTAATTATCTGACTGGCAGGAACCCAAGCCACGTACAAGCCATCGGAAGTACTGCCTTGCGCTTTCCAATCAAACGTCAGATCGTATTGCCCTGGCGGCAACATAAATGTTCGATAGGCGGCTATTGTATAAGACCCCCTCTCATATCCCAACAAACTGTCATTATCAACCACATATAACGCACACGCACTATTACGAGATGTTTGTGTCCCTATTTCCCAATGTGTTTTAATTGTTTTTTCGGGTTGAAACAAGTTTGGCGGCACATTAGCAAACTCCCATGAGGCAGTGTCTGCATCCTCAAAAGTTGCTACATATGGAACTGTTGTTACCGGTCCAGCCATAAGCAGACTTGTTCCCACAAAAAGGAACAGAAGCAATAAACAGAATGCTTTTTTTTCATGTAAGTTTGCCATAATCGAACTATTTTAGAGTGCCGTTATCTCATAAATGCCGTCCACAAAAGACTTGTTATTCCATCTCACAAAGCCCATTACAAAAGCGAGGAATAATCTTTTGTTAAATTAGAAAAGTGTTTGTAACCCATTCTTCTCATTTGTTACATTTGCAAATATACAAATGTATTGCATATATCAATTATTCATTTCACTTTTTTAACCTAATAGGCTCGATTTAATGCCGTTATCCATCATTTTACACAGTTTCAAAGATTATTGTCAAGCAGGCAAGTCTTTGCCGTCCATTGCAGTATTAAGTTTTTTAGACATAAAAAAAGCGAAGGTACACTATCCTCCGCTTTTCTTATATCGTTTGTGGTAATCCTTATTCCAGCTCTAACAATACTTTTCCACACAAACCGCTCTTCATAACTTCAAAGCCTTTCTCAAAATCATCGAATTTGAAACGATGTGTAATCACAGGACTCAAATCAAACCCTGTAATAAGCATTTGCTCCATCTTATACCATGTTTCCCACATTTCACGGCCATATATACCCTTCAATGTAAGCGCATGGAAAATAATCTTGCTCCATTCCACTTGGGTTGTATCAGGCAAAATGCCCAACAAAGCTATTTTTGACCCATTATACATATTGTCAATCATGTCATTGAAAGCAGAAGGTGCACCAGACATTTCCAAACCGACATCAAAACCATGCATATTCAATTGCCTCTTGGCATCTTCGATTGTTTCGCCTTTTCCCGGGTTAATAACAATATCAGCCCCCATTTTTTTAGCAATATTCAAACGATAGTCACTAAAGTCAGTGACAACAATATAGCGTGCACCCGCAAAACGGCAAATACCGGTTGCGATTGTACCGATAAGTCCGGCACCCGTAATAAGAACGTCTTCACCAATCAATGGGAATGATAAAGCTGTATGGGTGGCATTGCCAAACGGATCCATAATCGCTGCCATATCATCAGAAATACGTTCATCCAACTTAACTACATTTTCTGCCGGTAAAGACAGATACTCAGCAAAAGCACCGTCACGATTGACGCCAACACCAATAGAATTTTCACAAACATGCTTCTTGCCCCGACGGCAGTTACGGCAATGCCCACAAGCAATGTGTCCCTCACCTGTAACACGATCGCCAATCTGCAGATTACGTACACCTGCACCCATATCCACAATCTCGCCTACATATTCATGGCCGATTGTCATTGGTGTCTTAATCGTTTTCTGTGACCAGGCATCCCATTTGTAAATATGAAGATCCGTACCGCATATAGCTACTTTCTTGATTTTGATAAGTACGTCATTTACACCGATTTCAGGAATGGGTACATCTTCCATCCAGAGTCCTTCTTGAGGAAATTTCTTAACTAGTGCTTTCATATCTTTTTTGATTTTAGGTTACGACAAATCTATGATGAGGCAAAAATACATTATTTTCGATGATTTACAGCTTCCTATGGCATTTTTTTAATACTTCAGCCATTTCCACAATTCCGCCCACGTAACTTTTTTCCCATACATCAATATTCCCGTACGGTAAATTTTTCCGGCCATCCATGTGGTAAGCACAAACGAAAGGACCAGAATACCTATCGACAAAGCAACCTGCCAGAAAGGCACTCCGAAAGGCAGACGTACCATCATGACAACCGGTGAGGTAAACGGAATCAGACTACACCAGAAAGCCAAAGGTCCGTCCGGATTTTGTGCACTATATATAGCTGCGTAAATAGCAAAAATAATTGGAATCGTAAGCGGTAGCGAGAATTGCTGTGTATCCGTTTCATTCTCAACAGCCGAACCAACTGCGGCAAACAAAGAGGCATAAAGCAGATAACCACCTAAAAAGTAACAGATAAAATAGACAAGCATCTCCACAAAATTAAAGCCAGCCAACAAGGAATAAATCTCTCCCATTCCCTGTTCAAGTGATTCCTGTGGAACGCCCTGTATCTCTACAGCAGCAGATGGTTCGATACCCATTATGGTTGTGGCGGCCATAGATAGAATCAGGGTCAATACAACCCATAAAAAGACCTGCGTAAGTCCAACAAGAGCGATTCCAATAATCTTACCCATCATTAATTGGAACGGTTTGACCGACGATACAATCACTTCAACAATACGGCTGGTTTTTTCCTGTACAACTCCAGACATTACTTGTCCACCATACATCACAATAAACATATAAATAATCATAGCGGTCACCATACCGATTATCAGTGCCAGTTCTGATGAGCCTTTCTGTTCCTCACCCTTTTCATCCCAACGTATAGTGGAAACTGTAATCCTTGTTTGCGTATCCTCCAAGATTTTCTGCAAATCCGGAATGTTGTAAGCATTTATTTTCTGTTGTTCCACATAATCTCCCAAAAGCCTCTCTATATGATTTTTGGTTTCCATGTCAATCTGATTTTCAGAATAGACTGTAGCTGTTCCATCCTGATCCAACCGACCGGTTATAAGCAAAATTCCCGTAAGCTTTCCATAAGATGATTTTGCCTGCTGCAAATCAGTATCCACAAAAGTGAAATGATACACATCGTCACTCGGAAGTGCATCCGCATAAAGCCCACTTCTATCAATGACCAGAATCTCTTTAGTCGTATCAGCCTCCAATTCTGACAGCCACAAAGGCACTGCAATAAGTGCGGCAAAGAGAATTGGCGACAAAAAAGTAAGCAGCAGGAAAGATTTCTTTAATACACGTGTTTTATATTCACGCTCAATGATAAGTCCTATTTTTGACATAGAAATATGTATTATGCGTTTTGTGATACAGTATTGATGAAAATCTCATTCATGGTAGGCAACATTTCTTCAAACCCAACCACATTACATTCGTCCATCAATATTTTCAGCAACTGGTTATTGGATAATTCTTCCGATTTCCGGACAAGATATTCATTCAAACGCCCTTCCTTAACAGGAGTAACCGACAGGCCGGACAATTCGGCAGGCAGATGTCCATCCGTCAACAGACGGAATG
Organism: Candidatus Gallipaludibacter merdavium; assembly: GCA_017694875.1. GTDB lineage: Bacteria > Bacteroidota > Bacteroidia > Bacteroidales > Paludibacteraceae > Gallipaludibacter > Gallipaludibacter merdavium. Next base: position 18,690 of record JADIMG010000030.1, on the reverse strand, counting down.
TATGGGTTGTATGCGTACGCCTTATTTCCTCTACATTGCCTTGCAATACGATATGGGATTTATTGACAAGGGAAATATTATCACAGAGTTCCTCCACCGAAGACATGTTATGTGTAGAAAGCACAATGGTCGTTCCCTCGGCCTTTAAATTGAGTATCTCATTTTTTATCAACTCCGCATTAACCGGATCAAATCCTGAAAAAGGTTCATCCAAAATAAGCAACTCAGGTTTGTGTAATATCGTCGTTATGAACTGTACCTTTTGTGCCATACCTTTTGACAGTTCCTCCACCTTTTTATTCCACCAGTCCTGAATACCAAACTTCTCAAACCAATATCTCAAAGCCTTTTTTGCATCTGCTGTTGAAAGTCCTTTCAAACGTGCCAGGAACATAGCCTGTTCACCCACTTTCATTTTCTTGTACAAGCCGCGCTCTTCGGGCAGATAACCAATACGGAGCACCTCTTCCATAGTAATACGCTTTCCTTTCAACAGGACCTGACCGCTATCGGGTGCCGTAATACCATTTATAATTCGGATAAGTGTTGTTTTTCCTGCACCGTTGGGTCCTAGCAGTCCATAAATGGTTCCTTGTGGAACAACAAGAGATACATCATCCAAAGCACGATGACCCGCATATTGTTTAACTACATGTTCTACCTGTAATATATCCATACGTATATGTTTGATTATATCAATCCGCTATCAGCAAAACTATAATATTCACCAAGTTGGCTTCCCCCCACAATAATGTGGTCAAGCAATCTTATGTCGAGTAGCTTGGCGGCTTCTGCCACTTTTGTAGTCAATTGGCTGTCACTATGACTCGGACGAAGCGTACCCGAGGGATGGTTGTGTGCAAGAATGAAACCTACTGCACTATTGTCTAACGCCAGTTTGAGAATAATGCGTACATCAGCTATGCTGGAAGCAATTCCTCCCTGGCTAATACGATGTACAGAAATAAGACGATTGGCCTGATTGAGCAATGCTACCCAAATCTCTTCATGAGGCAAATCAGCCAAAATAGGCGCAAACAGCTCAAAGACAGCGGCAGATGAAGATAGTATAGGATTTTTCTGCACGGAATTGCTTTTCCGTCTCCGCCCCAACTCCAAAGCCGCAGCAACCGCAACTGCCTTTGCAGGTCCGATACCCTTAAATCTTTTGCACATATCACGTATGGAAAGGCGCGCTAAGCGGTCCAAATCATTGTTGCATTCCGACAAAATCCGTTGTGCCAAAGCCACAGCAGACTCTTTTGAAGAGCCCGAACCAATCAGGATAGCCAACAATTCAGCATTGGACAAAACAGATGCACCTTTTTCCATCATCTTTTCACGCGGACGGTCGTCCGGCGCCAAATCTTTAATGCCCAGTTTTCTGTTGTCTTCCGATAAATCCATAATTCACTTGTTGGCCATTTAAATAAAGCATCAGCTTTATCTGCAAAAGTATTAAAAAGTTTTTATCGAACAAAAGAATGCCATGCACGACAAAAACACAACATACAGATAAACAAAAAGGAGCTGAACAACATAAAATTTGTTCACTCCTTTCTTACTATGCTCTTTATGCTCGTCTTTTAATCTATGCCATAAATATACTCAACATCGGACTTTTTAAAACGAACAATACGCGTATCATTATTGCCAGCTCCATTTTGTGTTATGTAAAAGGCTGTCATCGCCCCATTGAAATACCATCCTTTTTTTTGCGGTGAATATGTGGTAAAAAGAATATTATTGTAATGGGCATGCTTCACACCGGAATCATTCCACTGTGCACCAGCACCATACCATACAACAGGTTCATTTTGAGTAACGCCATTTTCATACATCGCCATATAAAACAGATTGTCCAACAAAAGGCTATCCAAAGCAATATCGTTTCGACGTTTGTTCCTGCGTTGAATGGTTGTTCCTCCATTCCATGGAGAAACATGTGAACCATCCCACATAATCCACACATAGTCTCCTGTGGTTAGGAAAAGTCGTCCGAAATCGTCATGGGAAGGAATTTCATATCCGTCGGGGGCCAAATAAGTTGGTTCAAGTGTATTCATGTGAACTGTTATATCCGTCCTGAAACCTTCTAATTTAGCGATTCCATCGATATTTTTCACTTGTAGACCCTGTCCGCTGTCGCCTTGATATTCCCATTTCCACAAATCAAAATATTGTTCAGGAGAGCAAGAGCCCAAATAGTCAAAAAGTGTCTGTCCGGCCAGAACTGCTGGGTCTGCTGACGAAAGAATCTGGTCAGAAAAATCGCGTGAATTTCCCATAGCATTATACTTACACCACCAGATTCCCGCTTGCTGGGTCACCGGCAACCCCCAATTACGACGCACAACCGTATATTCCTCCCTATGACTGCCATCTTCATTACTCAATATCAGTCTTGCAGCCTGCTTTCTGCCATTAGCCGTCCGGTCATTGGGTTTCCAACCCGCCAGCACTCTGATTTGGTTGCTATTTTCGGTTGACGTTTCCAGCTTAATCCAGGGGTCTTCATCTGCATCATATTCAATGAACAACCGCTTGTTTTCCGGTATCTCCAAACGGCCCAACTCGTTGTCAATATATTTTGCAAAGTCATATTCATAGCCATGTGTAAAATCCATTAACCCTTCTATTTTTATCGGGTTCTCTGAAAGTACAACTTTTATGTAATCATCAGGATAGACCAACTCAAGCCCTTTCCGCTTGAAACGGAAAGAGATATTTTCTCCCGGAACTCCCAACCGCCACCATTCTTTCCGAATCCGATACATATTAGTGGCCGTCATTCCATCTTCTGCCATTATAGGCTCTACCGAAAGTCCATTAACATCCTCTTCCAAATATTGCAATTCATCGGCACAGTCCAACGCCAATATGGCATCAACGTCCGTATAAGGCAATATAATCGTCTGACCATTATCAGTCACCTCAATATCTTCCGGCAATGTCGACCTACTGACATCCACCATTATAGGGGTACCAAAATCAGGAGTTGCCATTGTGTCATCTTCACGAGCCCATTCTATTACCTCCATTGTTATTTCAGAGGTATACGTATCTTTCTTCAACACAATGGAATAAGCCGTGTTTCGTCGAATCTGTTCAGGAAGACGCGCTTCCTTGACTATACTTTTTCCCGCAACTGTTAGGCTCACAGTCACAGTAAGGGCAGAATTGGCCTGTTCATAAAAATAAGCTATACCATCCTTATTATGCTCAATCGGCACAACAAAATTGACCGTATCGTTCCACAATATGCTTTGCTCTGGAGACGTCACTGTTGCTTGAGGCAACAGATAGGCCTCTGACATCAACCCACTAAACACGACTTTATCTACCGTCAGTTTCTCCGCTGAAAAGATTTCCAAATCAAAACGGGCTACACCACGGTGCATTTGTACAGGCAGCATGTAGTTTCCCTCCGCTACATCGTCCAAATTAAGATACCCGGTAAAATAGTGTATCGGTTCAGTTCCCGCCACCACAGTATTCAACCATTCCGTTTCACTCAACCCCGTACTCTTTAGAGCTTCCCAATCAACAAGATTATCGGTATTGGCCAATACATACATATTGCCAGACATGTTGCCCACAGTCAAAGGGAAACTTCCATCCCTCTCAGACAGATGTGTCTGAATCTCTGACAGAACTCCATCTCTAAAAATACATATATGTATATTCTCTATACTATCTGTAGCTGATGTCTCTTGTCCAAACCCACTCGTTTTCGCCACCACAGCATATTGACCTGGAACCAGAGGCTTGTTCGTACCGCCATCCCATTTATCTGAACAGGAGAAAAAAAGCAAAGAAACAGCCGATAAAACTATCCAATAAATTTCTTTCAATATATGCTTCATATAAAATAACACTTCTTGATTTAAGCTTCAATCTCAGTATCCGTACCATCTTCCCAATCCTGAATATGGATATTTACATCTACATCAATAGTATCTTTATTGACTTTAATGGTATAAACCGAATTTCGTTCTATATTTCCCGAAATATTTTTTGTCAATGTCTTCTCTTTTCCTGCTACATCAACAGTAACAAGAACCTGAATGCCTGCATTTACTTGTTCATAGACATAAATCAACCCTTGTTGTCTATCGCTAACCGGAATTTCAAAATCAACGGCCATGGTAGCTCTCTCTGAGGTTTCCGGTGTAGCAAGACCTGCCTGGGGAGCAATCAGATATCCCTGTTGCTCAATATTGGTAAGTTCCAATTTCTTGACTGCAATTGGCTGAGAGGCAGAAGTTACCTGCAAATCAAATCGTGCCACGCCACGCTTCATATCTACTGTATATGTATAGCTGTCAGAGTTCTGCAATTCTATTGCCCCAGTAAAGAAATGAATGGCCTGCCCTTGTGAGCCCATATCAACTGTAGTTTGAAGAAAATCATCCTCGGTCACATCTGCAGCAAGCATCGCATCCAAATCCACTTTTTCACCCAAATTGGCAATCATATAAAGTTTGCCTGTCAAATTCTCCAATGGGAACCGATATTCATTCGCTGCATTGTCCAATTCATTAAAGACACGGGTTATAACGCCGTCCTGAAAAAGACAAGCTTGCATATCCAAAATATCCTTTTCACCTTCAAGTTCAAGACCATTGCCTGCATATGGAACTGCATTTACTCTTACTACAGCTTTCTGAGCGCCATCTCCGCCACCTGGTCCAACCGGCTCATTATTTGTGCATGCCAACAAGAATAAAGAACTAACAAATACAATCATCAAAATTTTTCCACTTTTCATACTTACAACCATTAAAACATTAATACTACAATCTTTTTATTCGATAGGCCTCAGAGGGGAATTTCCAAGTTGCATGACTGCGTTTTTTCCTTGCACTCCTCTTGCGCTATACTTTAGTTTAGGTTATTCATAAATATATTCTACCGGCTTCTTTACACATCTGATCATTCTGGTCTTTTGAGCATTCTGACTAGCATATTTATACCAATTTCCTCTTCCGTCATCTGATTGCCGATAGCCTTCCATCATCCAGCTTTTACCTGCTTTTCCATAGGTTGCAAAAATGATTGACATTCCTGAGATTTCAGTCGCATTGTATTGATGTCCCATACCCAGCAACACCCAATGCTGTCCATCATAGACATAATCATATACATGCATGGTGCCATAACTAACTCCTTCTATTGCAATATCCCTTTCTGTGATGGAATAGTTTATTCTTTGTCCCAACTGATTATTAAACACATTGCTTCCATAACCCAAATTTACATTTTCCGCCCATGTAAAGAAGCGGTAGTTGCTGTAATCAGGCACTTGATATCCGTCGGGTGCCATATATTCCGGATCGACAGAACCAAAATCCATTTGGTTATTGGAATCAAATCCCTCATAGACAAAACTTTCACCAACAAGTTTCAACTTCAAGCCTTCCTGATTTCCAGCCTGATACTGATCGCCAGCCATAGCGACAAAATCTTCATCGGAACAAGTTTTCAGATATTCCGTTATCCCTTCTTCCCCAACAGGATTATTGCCTAGCGTTATTTGGTCCTCAAAGTTTTTGACATTTCCCCTAAGGTTATATCTACACCACCATGTTCCATTGATATTCACGACTGGCAAACCCCAATTTTTTCTTATCAAAGTATAAACTTCAGGAGTGGTATGTGTTGCATCCTCAATAACGAGCTCCACTTGTTGAAGTCTTCCATCAGCTTCCGGATCATTCGGTTTCCATCCTCCTTCAATTCTGAAAACATTATTCTGACCATCAACGGCAACCAGACGAGCCCACTCTTTTTCTCCCTCCGGAAAGCGCATGCTAACAGTCTTCCCCTCGGGTAAGGTAATAACCCCAAGCTCACCATCTATGTAACGGTTAAAATCACAAACACCGTTCTCATCTAACTTAACATGACCCACAAGACCAATAGGATTTGCCTCGGCCACTACTACGACACGTCCCTTCTTCGTCGTTCCCTCCATAACATCCAAATAAAGATATTCGGTGGTTCTACCAGGAAATCTGTGGGATGCATGCACCTCAAAATTAGCAACCGTAACCAAACTTCTAGCTGCATTCCGTAATACTTCCACTCCATCAATAGCTCCTCTCATTACCACTTCTGCCCCAGGATTTGCTTTCAAGACCAACTGAACATCTGCACCGATATAAGGCAAGAAAAGCGTATCTTGCGTATCACTCACTCTAACATTTTCTGAAAGTACAGATGTATCTACATCAATCAACCCCTTGATAAGTTGCCCAGAAGTTACCCCATGCCCATTCTGCCAATCATCTTCAAGAACAGTTACCCCTATCGTTGAACCATTTCCATAGACTCTTATAGTGTAAAGGGTATTCCTGTTGATAGCACCCAATGTTGTCGTAAGCTTACGCCAAGCTCCATCTACCAACACATCCAATTCAACGTTATAGGTCGCTTTTGGCTGGGCACAAGGATAAAACAAGGTTTGCACATTTTCATCTCCTGTCTCATCTTCCAACTCTTTTACCCATGAGGTAGTTGTCGGTGATATTATGGCAGGAACATCGTTGACATAGCCTTTGTCTGAAATTCCATGCAAAGCAACCTTACGTACTTTCACACCTTCAAATTCCGATTTCAAATCGATACGCGCCAAGCTTCTTTTCAATTGCACATACAACTCTGAACCCACTGTATCCAAATCGACCGAAGCCGTCATGGTCAGCCTGTTTCTGCTCATTTGTTCTGCTGTCGCAGTATACGCCATAAACTCCTCTTCTGTTGTAATCTGTTCCATAAAGGTCGAATCAGCCAAGAACCCATCTGCATTGGCCCATAGTACAAGCTTGCCGCGCTTTTCCGTAAAATGCAGGTCAAAGGACCTATTGGAAGCCAAATTTATATGCTCAAATTCCTGTACAAGTACTCCGTCAAGAAAGCGGAATGCAAAAACATTATCAATCACATCTTCCAATTGGCTGTTAACATCACTCGCCATTCCTTTTACCGCTAAATGTACTGTTGTCTTGTTTTCATGCTTTGAAATTTCGTCCATAATATTTTCACGGCATCCATACAAGGCAAGCACATAAAGCGCCATTATCAAAAATATTCTCATTCTCTTCATTTTTCAATCAGTTAAATGGTTTAGTTAGGATAAATGTGCGGATTTTGCGCACTCTGCAAATAGTCAATATTATCAATAGGCATCTTGTAGAGGTTATTGACATAAAAATTATTCATCAACTGCTCTGCCCATGGACCATATGTAAAGGAACTGGAATGTCCATAACCCATTACATGCCCCAACTCGTGGAACATAACACTGCAAGCATACGTATTGAAATAATGTTCAAACCATCCACGCTGGTAAGCACCAAAAACAGAAGGCGAACCTAAACCTATTATCCCATTACCAGTATATACCAGGCCAACTTGCAATGTTTGGTTACGGCGCATTTTTGCCAACACCTCATCCACTTTTACGAGTTCTTTGTTGTCATCATATAATTGGTCTGCATTTTCGTGCAGTATCTGTTCATGTTCCGGCATATCTATCATAAAAGTAAAGTTCAGGAAAAACGCAACCGATTCCCGACAATGTACAGGCCGTATTCCCATCCAGTTTCCAACAGATCCTCCATCCTCCTTGCTTGGGTCTCCTCCAAAAAGCCCCCAATAAAGCGTCCACCCATGTTTAATCTGCCCTAACCTTTCCCAATACTCATCATTTGATTCGATTTTGAAGACCATATTCTGTAAATCAGCCTTTGACAATTTCGGAATCTCCACATATCTACCCGTTTCCGTACGAATCACCAACGACCTCTCCAACACAGGCATTCCTTCTTGAAAATCAGCAAAAGCCGGAATCCGGTTAAAATAGGCTATATCAAAATACTCATCAGAAACAGCCGGTAAATAAGCCTTTAACAGTACATTGTGCAAGTCTCTGGGTGAGTAAAAGCGTATATGCAATTTTCCATCTTCAGTCACTGACACCTGCAAGGGTTCAGCCGTATTGAAAGAACGTTGCTGCCTATCCGTATAAACATCAACCGGCTCATCATCCTCCAGTATTTTGTAAAACTCACCTTGCTCCATAGCTGTTTCCGTAACATACATGGTAGCCAGTCTATCGTCTGGATGGTTTACCTCTGTGGAAATCAGATGTATCTTATTGGCTTCTGTTTCTTCAAGCACGAAACGATAAGACTGCGCAATCTCTTCTCCCAGATAATTGATTGTCAGCATTTCCACCTCTCCGCCAAAATCTGTTCCTGCAACCAAAGGCATAAACAAGAATTCATTTCCTTCGTCCAAACCTATTTGCGTCAAAGTTCCATCTGTTGTTCCGCTATACTGGCCATCACCGGAAAAAGTCCTATAAAATCTCGGACCATTCACTATAGCCTTCTTTGAAATGAGCGAATTCGCCACATAAACACTGTTATAATTAAAACCAAAGTCTATCCTTGTAACTATTCTTTTCTGAACAATGTTGTCAGGTATTTGGGCTATTTCCTGAAATTTGCCAGCGTCCCCTTCGACAATTTCCACCGTAAACGGTGTTCTTGAATAAAAATATTGCGCAGTAAGCGGTTGAAGAAGGGTTTCCGGAAAAACAATCCAATCCTCACTAACATGGGAAATAGCATTAACTTGTACCCTATCTTGCCTTTCATCACCATCAATACCCAAAACAAGCAAGCTATAGCTTCCTTCATGTAGCCCTTCCGCCCTAACAGTCCCTTTCTCGCTATCATAATAGCTTTTGACATTTTTAATCACATTACCATCTTCATCTGTGATGTAATAATATAGCTTATCATATTTACCACCAGAAGAAACATTCATTTCGCTCCCCGAAAAGGCAGCCTTCTGTAAACGGAAGACCATACCCTCCGCACTTTCCGTTATCGCTTCCTGCATTTCGTCATTTCGGCACGAAACAAATGCCCCTATAAGCAGCATAGCGCAAAACAACACACTTAATTGATTGATTTTCATACCTTAATTTTTCAAAGTTCGTTTAGTTTGATAACTGTATGCCTATTCATACAGCGTATAGTATTCCTGCTATGACCTATAACTTAAGTATGGTCACAGTTACAATAGAACACACCAAGCAATGTTCTTATACGCTTCTATTAAAATTTTGAGGGAAAGAAAAGTGTAGCCTCCGGAAATTCTTCCGAGGAAAAAGTAAATCTAAAATAGAGAGAAAAATGGCAATTAGTAAAATTCTTGTTCATAGTCATCGCAAAAATATAAATTAATTGTCGGCTCTTATAAATCAAAGCCTATGCCAAGAAACCTAAAGGAGACTTCATGCAATTTGTCGTCAAGGCCGGTTTTCCATTATGGAACAAACAAACAAATCAACTATTTCCCTATATATCAATTACATAGGAAACAAGTCTTGTGCTTCTACGGCAAAAGTGTCTATAAATAATCATTTTTTCAAATTCACATCTTTAAACAAAATCAAAAAAATGAAGTATACCACTATTTACAATGACATAATGTTATATTTATGATATATATTGACACGTATTTGTCAGAAACACGCATTAAAAATGCATGATTTTTAATGCGGTTAATATGAGTTTGACATTATTTGGAAGGGTATGATGATGGCAATGGCCTACCGAATATGCATGAATTTCATTCTTTATCTGTAAGAAGACGCCAGTTGTGGAAAGTATCATTGTACACCATCACAGGGCGAGTAGTGTATTCTTGACTTGTTTCATTGCGGGCTCAACCTATAGTCCAAAAACAATTTATTATGGCATCCACAGGAAACAACAACCTGATATTTATCAGCTTTTCCAAGAGAACGGAATTTTTAGCTCGTCGCTAAGGAACAGATTATGAGGCGTGTAAAAAAAGAAAGGTTGTCTCTCGACAACCCAATCTCTCAATTAACCTTAAATCTAATACTATGAAAAAATCACGGTGCAAAAGTACCGCATATTTCCCAATCACGCAAATTCCCCGCCTTCAAAAGCATGTTATATAACATATTTTATAGAGTTTAGCACTTGTTTTGTCTGACAGCCACTCATTTAACTGATTACAGCTAACTGATTACGCCCCAATTTATTTGTCTCTGATTCAGTTTCTTAAGTTGTCGTTCCAGCAACTGATGTTCTGGTTGCTGCAGTTGAGGGTCTGCATCGAGCACTTCCATAGCGGTTTTTCTTGCAATCTCAAGCATACGCCCATCGGTAGCCAAGTTGGCAATTTTCAATTCAAATGGCAACCCGCTCTGTGCAGTTCCCTCCATATCACCTGGTCCCCTTAACTTTAAATCGGCCTCTGCAATATAGAATCCATCATTGCTACTCGTCATGATTTCCATACGTTTACGGGTATCCGCACTCAGTTTTACCCCCGTCAACAAGATACAATAGGATTGCTCGGCTCCTCGCCCAACACGTCCGCGCAATTGATGCAATTGTGCCAATCCGAATCTCTCGGCATTCTCAATCAGCATGACAGATGCATTCGGCACATTGACCCCGACTTCAATAACTGTTGTTGCCACCATTATGTGTGTCTCTCCTTTCAAAAAGCGTTGCATCTGAGCTTCTTTTTCGGCTGGCTTCATTTTTCCATGTACCATGCTGATATTAAAATCAGGAAAGGTTTCACGCATATACAAATACCCCTGTTCCAGATTGGCCAAATCCATTTTCTCAGACTCTTCTATAAGCGGATAGACAACATATATCTGCCGCCCTGCCTTCACTTGTTTATAGATAAACTGGTTCAATTTCTGACGTTGCGTATTATAATAGTGATAGGTTTGTATGGGTTTACGACCAGGCGGCAGTTCATCTATCACAGAAACTTTCAAATCGCCATAGATTGTCATTGCCAAGGTTCGTGGAATAGGTGTAGCCGTCATGACAAGAATATGGGGTGGCCGCATATTCTTGCTCCACATTTTGGCACGCTGAGCAACTCCAAAACGATGTTGCTCATCAATAACCACCAATCCAAGATTGTAAAACTGCACCGTATCCTCCAATAAGGCGTGCGTACCGACCAGGATATGAAGTGTTCCATTCATCAAATCCTCATAAATCACTTGCCGTTCCTTTTTCTTTGTACTACCCGTCAACAATGCCACATGCACCCCCAAATCAGACAACATTTCCTTTAGAGTCTGATAGTGTTGCGTTGCCAATATCTCGGTAGGTGCCATAATGCAGGCTTGATAATTATTGTCTACGGCGAGTAGTGCACACAACAAAGCCACCAGTGTTTTACCGCTTCCCACATCACCTTGCAACAAGCGGTTCATCTGCTTGCCACTGACCATATCCGCCCTTATTTCCTTGATTACCCTTTTCTGTGCATTGGTCAATTCAAAAGGTAAATAGTCTTTATAGAATGTATTGAAATAATGTCCAACGATAGGAAAAGTAAACCCTGAGAAACTCTGCTCACGCTGTTTTGTCTGACGTAAAATGTGCAGTTGCACATAAAACAGTTCTTCAAACTTAAGCCGTTGGCGTGCCCGCTGTAAAGCATCTGGAGTTGGAGGAAAATGAATCTGCACAATCGCTTCTGTCAATGACATCAGCTTAAATCTGTCGAGTATATACTGGGGAAGTGTTTCTGGAATGCCCCGCATTATCATCTGCATCAGATGAAGCTCTATTTTCCGAATCTGCTTAGAACCCAGATTTGAGCTTTTCATCTTTTCTGTGGTATTGTAGTAGGGTTCCAAACCCATCGTGCCCTTTTCCGTATAGGTGGAAAGCGGTTCCAATTCCGGATGAGCAAAATTCCATTTATCATTGAACAGCGTCGGTTTTCCAAAAAGTACGTAAGTCGTTTTCAGACGCAACCTGTCAATCACATATTTTGTGCCTTTAAACCACACCAGTTCAACGGTATTGTAGCCATCTCCAAACAATGCCGTCAAACGGGTTTTCTTTCCTTCCCCCTGATATTCAAAACGGATTATCTGTCCTTTAATCTGCATATAGGTCTGCTCATCCTTGATGTCACGTATCAGATAGAAACGGGTTCTATCAATATGTTTGTAAGGATAATAACGCATAAGGTCATCGACCGTTTTAAGACCGGCCTCTTTTTCCAGAATATGCGCTATGCGCGGACCTACTCCAGGAAGATATTGTATGTTCTGCTCAAGAAAGTCCATCTTTTAACATCCACTCTGCCAAACGCAAATCAAGTGGAGTGGTTATTTTAATATTCTCACGATTACCAAGCGTCAGCTCAATGGCATGCCCAGCCTTTTCCACAACGGAAGCGTCATCCGTAAAGGCGGCCTCATAGGGCTGATTGTAAGCCGACAGAATACATTCACGAAGAAAAACCTGTGGCGTCTGAACGGCTTTATACCTAGAGCGGTCAACGGACTGACTGCCTCCATCATATAGATATCTGATGCTATCGTTCAAGTCAATAACAGGAACTATCGCATCAGCCTCACCTGAAAAACACCTTTTCAGCGTATCCATGGAAACCAATGGACGCACGCCATCATGCACGCCTATATATTCCACATCGTCAGGCACCATGGCCAATCCGTTTTTTACAGAATGGAAACGGGTCTCTCCACCTTCAGCAACCACATGCGGCACAGAGCATACATATTGACAGCACAAGTTTTCCCAATAAGCCATCTGACTGTGGGGCAATACCAACACCAAACACATATCTTCATCAAAACGATGGAAAACCTCCAGCGTGTGTTGGAGAATGGGTTTGCCCGCAACAAGCAGAAACTGTTTCGGCACCTCTGAGCCCATACGCGTTCCACTGCCTCCTGCCACTATAACCGCTGCCCTTTTCATCATTTTCTACTTTTGAACAAATAATCATTTCGCTTGCCGGCAAACAAGTCATAGCGGCAAAACAAGCAATCCAGTTGTCCGTTCAACAATTTTACTTTCTCCGACGGATGCAGGCCCATCCGTTCCAAATAAGCTTCCTGAGAACTTATGACCCAAGCCGTTGAGCCAGCAAATTTATGCTTTAGACAACGCCCCAGGTCAGCATACAAGCCAAATATATCATCAGACATAATTCGTTCCCCATAAGGAGGATTGGTCACAATCAAACAATTTTGGGTTGGTGCTTCCAACTTTTGTACAGAAACCACCTTCAACTGAATATATTTCGAAAGACCTGCACTTTTCACATTCTGTTCAGCAATTTTTATGCTCCTAATGGAAACATCTGAGCCGTATATTTTATGATTGAAAGTCCGTTCCGTACTTTCATCATTGTACAAACGGCCAAACAACTCCTCATCAAAATCATTCCAACGCTCAAATGCAAACGAAGAACGATAAATGCCTGGAGGAATATTCAATGCAATCATGGCCGCTTCTATCAATATAGTTCCTGAACCACACATCGGATCGACCAAATCAGTCTGTCCATTCCAACCCGCCATCAACAACATGCCAGCTGCCAAAGCCTCATTGATTGGTGCATCGTTCTGGGAAACACGCCAGCCTCTTTTGTGCAAGGACTCTCCCGAGCTGTCGAGAGAAAGCGTACATTTATCTTGTGCAATATGGATATTAATGAATAAATCCGGGTTGGCTACACTCACCGAAGGACGTTTATGATATCTTTCCATAAACCAATCAGCGATAGCATCCTTTACTCGATAGGCCACATATTTCGAATGCCGGAAATCATCAGAAAACACAGTTGTATCGACAGAGAACGTTGTTTTCAAGTTCATCAAAGCTCCCCAATCCACCTTCTTAACTGCTTCATAAACCTGATCAGCATCTGTTGCCTTAAAAACCAGAATTGGCTTCAGAATGCGTGCGGCCGTACGCAAATGCAGATTAGCCTTATACATCAGCTCTTTTGTACCTGTAAACGATACAGCCCGACGTTCCATTGTGATTTCATCAGCACCCAGTTCGGTCAGTTCTCTTGCCAATACCGGTTCAAGACCTTTAAAGGTCTTTGCAACCATTTTAAATTTCATCTCCATACTGTTTCTATAATGATTCCTTTTTCCTTACAAATGCTTCCAATTGACGACATGCATTCCTAATCCGTTCATCGCCTATGCCACGTATAACAGCATAGGGTGCCTGCAAAGTTACAATTTCCTTTTCATACCATGCGAACAAAAACTCACGTATAGTAGGATTTTCTCTCAACGGATCCGGCTCCCATGGCAAATCAGGAGCACACAACAAATAGAAATCCATTGGATGTGCATTCAAGTAGGTATCAACAAAGACGGGACATTTACGATAGACATGCAAGAACCAGACTTTTGTAATAATCAGTTCCGTATCAAAGAAAACAAACTCCGTTGGAGGAGGACAAACCGACAATTTGTTTTCCTGGTCTATCTGCCAACGGGCAATCGCTTCTATATCCTCATACGTATAAGTACGGTTTAAAGCGCCAACATAGGTTCGGGCATATTCAGCCACCCATTCGCTCTTATAATATTTAGAAAGACGCTCGGCGAGGCTACTTTTACCTGTGGATTCCGGCCCAACAATTCCAATTCTCAAGGGTCTGTTTATCTTCTCCATACGTAGTGGTTCATTTTTTTCCGCTATCTTTGCCAACAAAAACACAAACAACCGGTTGATATATGTATAAATACATTTGTATATTTCTTACCGTTTTTGCCATCGGTTCTTCCAGTTTATCTGCACAGGATTTTGATACCCGGCTACTCCATAGCATAAACCAACAGCAATGCATGCATGGTTTCAGTTCTGTCATATCAGAAAGCACTATTTATTTAGCAGCCGGCATCCCTGTTGCAATGGGTATTACTGCACTTGCGACGAAAAACGATGCCTTGTTCAAGGAAACTTTGTGCTATGGTGTCAGCCTCGGACTATCTATTGGATTAAGTTACGGCCTAAAATATATCGTGAACCGTCCACGTCCATATATAACCCATCCTGATTATATCAACAACCTGGCAACAGAAGGTTCGCCATCATTTCCATCGACACATACAACCATCGCGTTTTCCGTTGCCACTTCACTTACACTCATGTACCCCAAATGGTATGTAGCTGTCCCCTCTTATATTTGGGCCGCCAGCGTAGGCTATTCCCGCATGAACATTGGCGTACACTATCCCTCTGATGTCCTTACTGGTGCTTTGCTCGGAGCCGGAAGCGCCTACCTCACCTATGAACTTAACAAGCTCCTGTGGAAAAAAACCAACAACAAACCACTCATCGGCTTGAAGGCTTACCAAGAGTAGACCTCCATTGAAAATATCCAACAATTGCCATTATTGTATATATAACATAAAGTACTGGTGTTATATACAGTCCTTTATACACATATAACAGTGCTGAAAAGGCGTCAACAAATACCCAAATCAACCAATGTTCGAGTATTTTGCGCGCCAACATCCAAGTAGCCACAATGCTCAATGCTGTTGTTAAAGAATCGCACACGGGAACCTCAGAATCGGTCAAATAGCGCAACACTATATAATAAGCCACCCATATCAGAACAGTGACGCCAAGCAGATAAGGTATCTGCCTGGCCGATACATGTTCTACCGGTAATTCGTGCGTTTCAGTCACCCTCTTTCCCCAACGCCAATGCCAATAACCATAAATGCTTACAACCAGATAATAGACCTGCAAAGTCATATCGGCATAAAAGCCACTCTCCAGAAAGATGACGATATAAAAAGCTGAACTCAGAAAGCCAAACAGCCATAATCCAATATGCTGTTTGACGGAAAGATACAAATAGACCAGACTCAGAATCGTCCCTACCAGCTCTATCCAGTTTGCTCGCAAAAATTCCATCATTTGCGTTTCAGAGCATTTTCATACATGTCTTCCGTCGAAAGTATTTCCAATGCTTTCTTCAAGGCATCATTTTCCTCATTCATAATCTCGTAATAGCATTGGTCTTCCCAGATATCACGTGCAATCAAAGCTTTTATCTGTAACTGAATGAGTCGTTTGGACTGGTCAAATTGCTTTTCGTCAAATTCCACTTTCTCTTTCTCACCCATGACCTTCAAATTGCCCAACATCTCATCAGTAACATGGAAATCCTCCTTATACTGTTCAAAGTGTTTGTATTGGCGTTTCAGCTCTTCACGATGCTGGTCAACATACAGCACACAAAAACGGTTCAACACGCCTTTGGCCATCAGATTGCGATGATAGTCCGTATAGCGGTTTGTATCGACCGGTATGAATATGTCAGGCATAATGCCACCTCCACCATATACGGTACGTGCATTCAACAAGGTTGAATATTTCAACGAATCCGGGAAATGAATACTATCGGCATGCATCAACTCTCCATGTTGCTGACGTTCCATCAAATCCTTCTGATAGTCCACTCCTTTATAAGGCTTCTGTATGCAACGTCCTGTCGGGGTATAATAACGTGCCGTTGTCAAACGCAAAGCCGAGCCGTCGGGCATCAGCATCTGACGCTGTACCAAACCCTTGCCAAATGTACGACGACCTATTATCACTCCTCTGTCCCAATCCTGCACAGCTCCACTCACTATTTCACTTGCCGAAGCAGAAAATTCATCTACCAAAATGACCAGCGGACCTTTTTCAAAGATACCTCTTTCCGTTGATTTTGCCACACTCCGAGCCTGATGTTCTCCTTGTGTATAAACAATAATCCGGTCCTTTTCCAAAAAATCATCTGCCATTTCTATAGCAGCAGTCAGATAACCACCACCATTCCCCTGCAAATCCACTATCATTTTCTTGGCACCCTGTTTCTGCAATTTTTTCCATGCGTCATGCACCTCATCCAAAGTTGTTGCTCCAAAATTATTTGTTTTCAGATAACCGATACCCGGTGCAACCAAATAGGCGGCATCCAAACTGTTAATAGGAATTTTGTCACGGACAATAGCAAATTCAATCAAATCTTCCACCCCATCACGCTTTACCTTCACACGTACAGTAGAGCCTTTCGGACCGCGTAAACGTTTCATAATCGCAGAAGTTGGCATTTTCACGCCAGCAATAACAGTATCTTCCACCATTACAATACGGTCGCCAGGAAAGACACCAACCTTTTCTGCCGGACAACCGGATATGGTTTGAATAACAAATAACGTATCTTCCAGCATCTGGAATTGTACACCTATACCCGAGAACGAACCTTCCAGCGCCTCATTTGCACGCTGCACCTCATCCTTGGGAATATAAGCCGAATGCGGGTCCAGTTCTTCCAGGACCGACACAATGGCATCGTCAGTAACAGACTGAATGTCAACCGTATCAACATATAAATTTTCCACTACATTCAACAAGAAAGCCAACTTACGTTGCTGCATCATCAATCTTTCTTGTGATTCACGTGATATTTGTTGTGCAAAAAGAGGCATTAACATAACCCATAGCATGCACAATGTTCCCATCCTTTTATTCATAATCCAATGCTATATTTACACGACAAAGATACAACAACTGATGCGGAGCGGCAAATATGTCTATAGCATTACAATCGCATAAACAGATGACCAATAAATGTATATTTCCGCGTATTTTGCCACATATCATCCAAAACACTACTTTTGCAGAAAGTAAATTTCCATGAAAATAATTGTTCAGCGCACAACACAAGCACAGGTAACTGTAGATGGTCAAGTTACAGGAAAGATAGGTCAAGGTTTTCTACTTTTAGTGGGTGTCACCCACACTGATACACAAGCAGACGCAGAACTGTTGGCAAAGAAAATTGCCAATTTGCGTGTTTTTGCCGATGCTGATGACAAAATGAATCTATCTGTTCAAGATATTGGCGGTCACATTCTTTCCGTATCACAATTTACCTTATATGCCGATTGCCGCAAAGGCAACCGCCCAAGTTTTGTACACGCCGCTCCCCCTGAGCAAGCGAAAGCTCTGTATGAGTATTTCAACCATTTGCTTAGCACGCAATATAAATTACATGTGGAAACTGGAGTATTCGGAGCACACATGTATCTCGACTTTATCAATGATGGTCCTGTGACTATTGTATTGGAAAGTTAACAGTTATACAGTGATTTCCTAGACACATCGTAAGCAAGATATTTTTACAAAAAGAGGCTACCATCACTGGCAGCCTCTTTTCGTGTTAAAAACCTATCTCTATTCTACTTTACAATCACATGACCCACATACAACCTTCCCGTACCTGTGGTCACCTTCACCAGATACATGCCACTCACATGGAAATCTTCTACATAGAGGCTCTCACCCGTTGGACGGTGTGTAGCCACACATTGACCTATCGAGTTGTAGACCTCTATCTTCAGATTCGTACGTTCGGCCGGACTGAAGTCGGCAGAGATAACCACCTTGCCGCCACGCTCTATCGGGTTCGGCCAGAACTCGAGCTCTTCATAATCCGTCAGATGCAAGGCGTCACCCAACTTCACTGTCAACGTCAGGTTGATGATACTGTCACAACCGTTGGCTGCGCCGTTCTCTATCGTAATCTCCGGCCAATAGGTGCCAGGCTCCGTGCCTTCTTCAACCACATAAATCGTTTCACCGTTGTGCTTCAACTCATAGGGAAGTTCTGATGTGGTCAATTCCAGGGTCATTTCCGACTCGGATACCGGCAATACCGTCAGACGGAGCGTTACCAGACTGTCACAGCCGTCTACACTTGTGAAGGTATATGGATACTCACCTGTCGTATTGTAGCTGGCATCACCGAACGTGTAGC
>JADIMG010000029.1 GCA_017694875.1 Candidatus Gallipaludibacter merdavium | reverse complement strand
ACATCTAAGCAAATAAATATGCGAATATCCATACTTCAAAGTACAGTGGAAAATATCTGCAAGAATTTGATGGAAGGGATGCTGTAAGCTGTTGTCTCCTCAGCAATGCAACATATTTCTCCTTCAATCCTTTGCCATTCTCGAAATAAATCCGTTACTTTGTAGAAGTTAGAATAAAAAGATGATGATATGAATACGATAAGTATCACAGATATGTATATGGATGCCCTTGCTTCATTATCCGATGAAGAAAAGCTGGATTTGATAACGAAACTCACCCGTTCGATACTGGATAAGAAGAAAAGAACGAAGGCGAAGGGCATGGAAGTGTTTGATTGCTTCCACAAAGACTGGGGAGGTGAAGGGAAACCGGAAGAGATTGCGGAAGGATTACGCAATTCACGTTGCTTTAACCGTGATAATGTAGAATGGTAGTGTATGGCTCAATATTTATTAGACACAAATATTTGTATTTCCATGTTTAAGGATAAATATGGGGTAAGGCAAAGGCTACTGGAGGTATCTTTGAAGAATTGCTTTGTTTCTGAAATAACAATCGCCGAATTGTTTTACGGAGCGGCAAAAAGCGGGAAGGCCGAACATTTTAAAGACGTTGAACAGGTTATGAATCTGTTTGGTGTCATTCCTATTTTCCCGAACTTAAAACTTTATGGAGAATTAAAGGCAGAGTTGGAAGCAAAAGGTTTACGGATTGATGAATTTGACTTGCTGATTGGCGCGACTTCCGTTTGTAATAAAATGACAATGGTTACCGCCAATACAAAACATTTTGAACGGATTCCTCATATCCGTTTAGAAGACTGGACTAAATAACGGAATTATAAAATTGAAGCTGCATGGTGCTATTATAGTGCCCTAAAACAGGATGAGACATCATTATCACACTAAAAAAAGGACTTTAAGATCATGAGATTACGTATCTTCTCATGGTAAATTCTTAACACAATCTTTGCCATTCTCGAAATAAATTCTTCTTTTTAAAATGCATAGAGGGAAACGCATTTCCCATCACATTCCATTGCACTTACATCCGCAAGCTTACGGAGCTATATCCGTAGGCAGACGGATGCAGGTGCGTGTCTTTTTGCATATAAGTGCATCCTTATTCTTTGACTAATCCATGGGGTAAACGTGCTGTTGCTCTATGGAAAGTATAATTTGAAAAATCATCTCATTATATTCTTATGCGCATTCTTCACATTTCAAAATACTACTACCCGTATATCGGGGGAGTAGAGAATATCTGTAAGTATTTGGTAGAGGGAATGCCCCAATACGAAAGGGCTGTAGTATGTTTCAACGAGAAACGTAATGACGTTATCGAAACGGTACACGGCGTTAAGGTTTATCGGGTAGGGACGACAATAAACATAGCAAGACAGGCTTTGTCTTTATCGTATTTCCCGATGCTGAAACGTGCCATAAAGGAATTCAAACCGGATATTATCCAGTTTCATTGGGCAAATCCGTTTCCTGCCGCAGTGTTGCTCACAATGATTCCTAAGCATGTCAAGCTTGTCATTCATTGGCACATGGACATCATTAAGCAGAAAAAGATTTATCCGTTGATAAAGCCTGTTGAAACGGCATTGTTGAAACGGGCTGATTTGATTGTTGTAACAAGTCCGCCATACCGTGACGCATCTTTGCCTCTTCAACCATTTAAGGATAAAGTGAAAATCTTACCCAATGCCATTGATGAAGATAATTTCGTATTGAGAAATGGTGATAGGGAAAAAATAGAAGAGGTAAGGAATAGATATGCCAATAAACCGATTGTATTTTTCGTGGGCAGGCATATCCAATACAAAGGGTTGCCTCATCTGATAGAAGCGGAAAAGTATGTCAAATCGGATTGTGTGTTTGTAATAGCCGGTAAAGGTCCTTTAACAGAAGAGTTAAAGGCACAATGTCACTCTTCACGGGTGCATTTTGTTGGCAAACTCTCGGATGAAGAACTGAAAATACACCATTACGCCGCTTCTGTATTCGCTTTTCCTTCCATTACTAAAAACGAGGCTTTCGGAGTGGCTTTGGCTGAAGCCATGTATTGCGGAACACCTGCCGTGACCTTTACTATACCGGGAAGCGGAGTCAACTGGGTCTCGTTAAATAATGAAACCGGACTGGAAGTCCCAAACGGAGACGATAAGGCTTTCGCTAAAGCTATAGACACTTTATTGGGTGATAAAGAATTAAGCAGACGTTTTTCAGAGAACGGGAAAAAGCGTGTAAAGGACAATTTTACGATTCCGGTAATGGTGGAGCAAATGGATAAATACTATTCAGAATTATAATGTTTGCTTACCTAATGTCATCCACATATGGTAATTGTTTGACATATTCTTCCTCCTTTTTATTGATAAACGCTTCAATCATACCATTCCTCTGAAGCTTCTGATGTGTAATACCATCAATAATTATTTCCTGTATTGCTAATTGGTATTTTACATGAAGTGCATCAAGCTGCTGGATTGTTTTCAATTCATTCCCTTCCCTGATTATTAATAATTTCCATTGTCTATCCATATATTCATTTTTAGTTGTTGCAAAAATACAAAATCAAAATGATGTTTAAGCATTATTGAATTCTATTTGTCAGAATCCATATCAATAGTATTGAGTCTATTGATATGACTTTTAGTAAACAGTCAAAAAAAAGGCTATTGATTGAAATGGGTAACTTCGCTGCCAACCCAATTTATAGAATTATGTATAGCAGTGAAGATCTTGAAAGGTTTTATTTTCAGTACCAAACCGAGGCATTGCCTCATGGAGAATCTCTCCAATCTTTTTGTTTGAAGAACAACGTCCCTTATAACATCTTCCAGAAATGGTTTAAGGACACTCGAAAAAAAGTAGTTGAAGTCCAAGTTGATGGTGCTCCTGGGATTACCCATGAAGAAAAGACAAAAATTGGTGACCGGCCTAAACCTGTATCAAGAAGCAGTAATGACAATCCCGCCCGCATATGGATAGACATCCGTATCAGTAATGGGTTACACTTGTCCCAAAAGAATTTAAGCTATCAGGATTTAGTCCGGATGATAGAGAAACTGGAGGGTTTATGCTGAGTGTTACCGGCCTGAATCATTTTTATTATGTGCGTGACTTTACCGACATGCGTTGCAAGCACAGCCGTGTGTTGTCCATCATCCGTGAACGGCTTCACCGGGAACCCTGTGACGGGGATGTC
>JADIMG010000028.1 GCA_017694875.1 Candidatus Gallipaludibacter merdavium | reverse complement strand
GCATGGTATTTCTTTGTTTTATTGACAAATTTACCATAAATCGGGTGTTTTTCCTTCCACTTCACAGCTACGGTAATGGTTTTATCCATTTTATTGCTGAAAACCACACCCACTCTTTCTTTTCTTAAGTTTCTAGTTTCCATTCAGGTTCAAAGTTTATTGATTAATTTCTCTTTGACGCAATTCAGTTGCAAGGCGTGCAATTGTTTTACGTGCACTACGCAATTGCATAGGATTCTCTAGCGGAGAAATGGAATGATTTAACTTCATCCGAACCAAGTTTTCCTTTTCAGCGCTTAAGCGTTCACGGATTTCTTGGGTGGTTAATTCTTTTATTTCGCTACTTTTCATATTACTATACATTTTGAGTTGGATCATAATCGCGTCTTACAACAAATTTTGTTGTTACGGGCAATTTTTGAGCAGCTAATCTCAATGCTTCCTTAGCAATCTCAAATGGAACGCCTTCTACTTCAATAATCATACGACCTGGAGTTACAGGAGCCACAAAACCTTCCGGTGAACCTTTACCTTTACCCATACGTACTTCTGCTGGTTTTTTGGTAATAGGCTTATCCGGGAATACGCGAATCCAAATTTGACCTTGTCTCTGCATATAACGAGTAACAGCAACACGTGCAGCTTCAATCTGGCGTCCAGTCAGCCATTTAGACTGCAAGGACTTAATGCCGAAAGATCCGAAAGCCAATTGGTTACCGCGCTGTGCGATACCCTTCATACGACCCTTCTGCTGTCTTCTGAATTTTGTTTTTTTCGGTTGTAACATAATTACTTAATCTCTCAATCAGTTAAACAGTTATTTTTTTCTTCTTCTGAAACCCTTGTCACCGCTTTGACGACGTTCAGAGCGTCCTTCATTTTTAGCAGCAACAAAAGATGGAGCTAAATCGCGTTTTCCGTAAACTTCACCGCGGCAAATCCAAACCTTGATACCAATGATACCAACTTTTGTCAAAGCCTCAGCGTGAGCATAATCGATATCAGCTCTTAGAGTATGCAAAGGGGTACGTCCTTCTTTGTACATTTCAGAGCGGGCCATCTCAGCTCCATTGAGACGTCCGGAAACCATCACCTTAATGCCTTCTGCGCCCATACGCATCGTTGATGCGATAGCTGTTTTAACAGCACGACGGTAAGCGATTTTTCCTTCAATCTGGCGAGCGATATTGTTAGCAACAATAACAGCATCCAATTCAGGACGTTTTACCTCAGAAATATTAATCTGAACATCCTTGTCTGTTATTTTCTTCAGCTCCTCTTTCAATTTGTCAACTTCTTGTCCACCCTTTCCGATGATGAAACCGGGGCGAGCAGTGCAGACAGTAATAGTTACAAGTTTAAGAGTACGTTCAATTACAATACGAGAAATACTAGCTTTAGCAAGACGGGCTTCCAAATATTTTCTGATTTTGCTATCTTCCAACAATGTATCTCCGTAGTTTTTTCCGCCATACCAATTGGAATCCCATCCTCTGATAATTCCCAAGCGGTTACTAATTGGATTAATTTTCTGTCCCATCGATCAATTAATTTTGAGTATCGTTAGTATTTTTCGTATCTACAAATATAGTAACGTGGTTAGAACGTTTACGAATACGGTATCCGCGTCCTCGAGGAGCAGTACGCAAACGTTTTAACGTAGAAGCAGCGTCAACATAGACTGCACTTACATAGAGAGTAGCAGAGTCCGCTTTTTGTTCTGTTTTAGTTTCCCAGTTTGCGATTGCCGATCTTAAGAGTTTCTCCATTCTTACAGAAGCTTCCTTGGTAGAGAATTTCAACACTCCAAGTGCTTTGTTAACTTCCATACCACGAATCAGGTCTGCAAGCAAACGCATTTTGCGAGGAGATGTCGGCACGTCATTTAGCTTAGCAAAGTAGAGGCTCTTCCGAGCTTCTTTTCTTGCATCAGCTGATATTTTTTTTCTAGCACCCATGTCTATTTTATTTCTTTTATTTTTCGATTAAACTTTAATGGATCATTTTTTCTTTCCACCATGGCCTCTAAAGATACGTGTAGGTGCGAATTCACCCAACTTGTGTCCAACCATGTTTTCGGTTACATAAACAGGAATGAATTTATTTCCATTATGAACTGCAATTGTATGACCAACAAAATCAGGCGAAATCATTGAAGCTCGAGCCCATGTCTTCACCACGGATTTTTTACCGCTTTCATTCATGGCCAAAACTTTCTTCTCAAGTTTCAGATTAATGTATGGTCCTTTTTTAAGTGAACGACTCATATTAGTTATTTAGTTTTGTCGATTATTTTTTTCTTCTCTCAATAATATAACGGCTAGATTGTTTTTTAGGAGCTCTAGTCTTATAGCCCTTAGCCAACAAGCCTTTACGTGAACGTGGGTGTCCACCGGAAGCACGTCCTTCACCACCACCCATTGGGTGATCAACAGGGTTCATAGCAACAGCTCTCACGCGTGGGCGACGTCCCAACCAACGAGAACGGCCAGCCTTACCAGATTTTTCCAAAGCGTGGTCTGAATTGCCTACGCTTCCAACTGTGGCTCTACAAGCGCACAACACTTTTCTTATCTCTCCTGAAGGCAATTTAATGATTGCATACTTGTCCTCACGAGAGGTCAGTTGCGCGAAAGTGCCTGCCGAACGAACCATAGCAGCTCCTTGACCCGGTCTAAGCTCGATGTTGTGGATGATTGTGCCGAGAGGTACATTTTGCAAAGGCAAAGCGTTACCCACTTCGGGCGCCACATCATTCCCCGACAAAACAGTCTGTCCAACTTTCAGTCCATTAGGTGCTAGAATATATCTCTTTTCACCATCAGCATAAAACAACAATGCGATACGCGCCGAACGATTCGGGTCGTATTCAATTGTCTTTACTACAGCTGGAACACCATCTTTGTTTCGTTTAAAATCAATTACTCTAAATTTTCTCTTGTGACCACCGCCAATATAGCGCATAGTCATTTTTCCGGCATGGTTACGACCACCGGTCTTTGCAACGCCGAAAACAAGAGATTTCTCTGGCGCGCTGGCAGTAATTGTGTCGAATGCGCCAATAATCTTGTGTCTCTGCCCTGGTGTTGAGGGCTTTAGTTTACGTACAGCCATTTCTTAATTAAATATTGCTATAAAAATCAATTTGTTCTCCTTCTTTCAATGTAACAATAGCTTTTTTGTAAGCACTTGTTTTTCCATTAATTACGCCGCTACGCGTATAGCGCGATTTAACTTTCGGCGCAACAATCATAGTATTTACGCTTACCACCGTTACATTATACATAGCTTCAACAGCTTCCTTTATTTGGATTTTATTTGCGTTTTTATCAACACGAAAACCATAGCGATTCAATTTTTCGCTAAGGCCTGTCATTTTCTCCGTTACTATCGGTTTTATTATTATTGCCATATCAAAAAACCTCCTTACACATTAAATATTTGGTCAATTGCGGCAACCGATTCTTCTGTCAAGATGACAGCCTTTGCATTCATAATTGAATAAGTGCTTAATTCAGAAGCGGTTAACACATTTACTTGTTTTAAATTTCGAGCTGACAAATATACGTTTTTATTTGCACTTCCTAAAATTATTAACGTTTTTTTGCCATCCAGTTTCAGAGCACTTTCCAAAGCCAAAATATTTTTTGTTTTAGGTGCTTCAAAAGACAAGTTGTCCACTACAACAATTTCCCCGTTTTGAGCTTTGTAAGAGAAAGCCGACTTGCGAGCCAATCGTTTTACTTTCTTGTTCAACTTGAAAGAATAGTCGCGTGGAACGGGTCCGAAGATGCGTCCACCACCTACTCTAACTGGAGATTTGATGTCACCCGGACGTGCACCTCCACCTCCTTTTTGGCGTCCTAACTTACGCGTACTACCTGCAATTTCGCTACGTGCCTTTGCTTTATGTGTTCCTTGACGTTGATTTGCCAAATATTGTTTTACGTCCAAATAAATGGCATGATCATTCGGTTCAATACCGAAAATAGCATCGTTCAACAGTACTTTTCTTCCTGTATCTTCACCTTTGATGTTATATATACTCAGTTCCATTTTATTTGTTTATAATGACGATTGAATTTTTAGCTCCCGGAACAGAACCCTTGACAAGAAGCAAGTTATGTTCTGGTATAACTTTAAGAATTAAAAGATTTTGTACAGTAACCTGATTTCCACCTGTACGTCCTGCCATACGCATACCTTTGAAAACGCGTGATGGGAAAGAAGAAGCTCCCAAAGAACCTGGTGCACGCAAACGGTTGTGCTGACCGTGAGTAGACTGTCCTACACCACCGAAGCCATGACGTTTAACAACACCTTGGAAACCTTTACCTTTAGAAGTTCCGATAACATCTACATAGCTATTCTCCTCGAACAACTCAACTGTAATCTTATCACCCAATTTGACATCTTCGCCGAAGCTGTCAAATTCAGTCAAATAACGCATTGGCTCAACACCAGCAGCCTTGAAGTGTCCTGCTTCTGGTTTGGTCGTGTGTTTTTCTTTTTTAGGTTGGAAACCTACTTGTACAGCAGTATATCCATCATTCTCGACGGTTTTCAACTGAGTTACAACACATGGACCTGCCTCAATAACAGTGCATGGTACGTTTTTACCATCAGCACCGAAAACGGAAGTCATTCCGATTTTTTTTCCTAATAATCCTGGCATTTTTATTTTAAATTATGGGGATGCGATTCGTCCGTATAGCCCCGGTTGATAAAAGATGTACTATACTTTAATTTCTACTTCAACACCACTAGCAAGTTCGAGTTTCATTAAAGCTTCAACAGTCTTGCTGTTCGAGCTGTAGATGTCAATAAGACGTTTGTAAGAAGACAATTCGAACTGTTCACGTGATTTCTTATTCACGAAAGTAGAACGGTTAACTGTAAAAATACGCTTGTGCGTTGGAAGAGGTATCGGACCACTTACAACAGCGCCAGTTGCTTTTACGGTTTTCACAATTTTCTCGGCTGATTTGTCAACCAAATTGTGGTCATAAGATTTTAATTTGATGCGAATTTTTTGACTCATGTCAGTAATTAATTAATACAATGAATATATAAATCCTGGAGTCATTGATTAAGAGTCATATGCTAATCTATGACTCCAGGAGATTTTTAGAGCAAATCTACACGTCCCTTAACTTCAGTAAGTACTGCTTTAGCAATTGCAGTAGAAACTTCAGCGTAGTGTGAGAATTCCATTGAAGATGTTGCGCGGCCTGATGTAATAGTACGTAAAGCCGTTACATATCCGAATGTTTCTGCCAAAGGAACTTTAGCCTTAACGATGCGGGCACCAGTACGGCTGGTTTCCATTCCTTCTACCTGACCACGACGTTTGTTCAAGTCACCGATAACATCACCCATGTTTTCCTCAGGTGTCACAACTTCCATCTTCATAATTGGCTCCATCAAAACAGGATGAGCTTTTGCGCAAGCATCCTTGAAGGCCATCTGAGCACAGATTTCAAACGAAAGCTGATCTGAGTCAACCGGGTGATAAGAACCATCCAATACAGTTACCTTTAGAGTATCCAACGGGAATCCTGCCAATACGCCGGTCTTCATAGCCGTCTGGAAACCTTTTTGGATAGATGGGATATATTCTTTAGGAATATTACCACCTTTAACCACATCAATAAATTGGAGCGTTCCTTCAAAGTCAGGATCAACCGGTTCCACACGAACAACGATGTCAGCGAACTTACCACGACCACCGGACTGCTTTTTGTAGACTTCACGCAATTCAACAGGCTGTGTAATTGCTTCACGATAAGCAACTTGCGGACGTCCTTGGTTACATTCTACCTTAAACTCACGTTTCAAACGGTCAATAATGATTTCCAAGTGTAACTCACCCATACCGCTAATAACCGTTTGTCCAGTCTGTTCGTCCGTACGTACGGTAAATGTCGGGTCTTCTTCAGCCAACTTGCTCAATCCGATACCAAGTTTATCCAAATCCTTCTGGGTTTTCGGTTCAACCGAGATACCTATTACAGGAGCAGGGAAATCGATTGATTCCAATACGATTTGGTGGTCCTCACTACACAAAGTATCACCCGTGCGGATATCCTTAAATCCAACTCCAGCACCAATATCACCAGCAGAAATCACGTCTACAGGATTCTGCTTGTTAGAGTGCATTTGGAATATACGGGAAATACGTTCTTTCTTAGCTGAACGTGTATTATACACATAGGAACCAGCTTCCAACTTACCGGAATATACACGGAAGAAGCAAAGGCGTCCTACATACGGATCCGTAGCAATCTTAAATGCCAATGCACACAAAGGCTCATCTTCACTCGGATGACGGATTACTTGCTTTTCTTCATCTTGAGGATCCTTACCGATAATTTCAGGTGTATCAAGAGGACTAGGCAAATATGCACATACAGCATCCAACATCGTCTGTACACCTTTATTCTTAAACGAAGAGCCACAAATCATCGGTGTGATTGCCATAGACAATGTACCCTTGCGGATAGCAGCCTTGATTTCATCTTCTGTAATGGTTGATGGGTCATCGAAGAATTTTTCCATTACAACGTCATCGCATTCTGCTACGACCTCGAGCATTTTCATACGCCATTCCTCTGCCTCGCTTTGCAACTCTGCAGGGATTTCTTCAATTGAATATTCGGCGCCCATCGTTTCATCATGCCAAAGGATAGCCTTCATTTTAATAAGGTCAACAACACCTTTGAAGGTTTCTTCAGCGCCGATAGGAATTTGTATTGGGCAAGGACGTGCACCGAGTATTTCCTTTACCTGACGTACAACTTCAAAAAAGTCGGCACCCGAACGGTCCATTTTATTCACATAACCGATACGAGGCACACTGTATTTATCAGCCTGACGCCAAACAGTTTCCGATTGTGGTTCGACACCACCAACAGCACAGAAAGTAGCAACAGCTCCATCCAAAATACGCAATGAACGTTCTACTTCGACAGTGAAGTCAACGTGCCCCGGAGTGTCAATCAAGTTGATTTTATATTTATTGTTCTGATAATTCCAATACGTAGTAGTAGCAGCAGACGTAATAGTTATACCACGTTCCTGTTCTTGTTCCATCCAGTCCATGGTAGCGGCACCATCATGCACCTCACCAATCTTGTGTGTCAGACCAGTATAAAAAAGGATACGTTCAGAAGTAGTCGTTTTACCTGCATCGATATGCGCCATGATACCGATATTTCTCGTAAAATGTAAATCGTGTTTTGCCATTTTCTACCTATATTTCAATATTAGAATCTGAAATGAGCGAATGCACGGTTAGCTTCAGCCATACGGTGCATATCTTCTTTACGTTTGAATGCGCCACCTTGGTTATTATAAGCATCAACGATTTCAGCAGCCAATTTCTCAGCCATTGAACGACCACCGCGCTTACGTGCGAAAATAATCATATTTTTCATTGAGATTGACTCCTTACGATCCGGACGGATTTCTGTAGGAACTTGGAAGGTTGCACCACCCACACGGCGTGATTTAACCTCTACAAGAGGAGTAATGTTTTCGAGCCCTTTTTTGAAGATTTCAAGAGGAGTTTTTTCTTCATTAGGGAGTTTATTTTTCACCATATCCAGTGAAGAATAAAAGATATCGAAAGCAAGGCTTTTCTTGCCATCGTACATCAAATGGTTTACAAACTTAGTAACCATTACTTCATTAAAAACGGGATCCGGCAAGATCACACGTTTCTTTGGTTTTGACTTTCTCATTTCTGTAAAAATTGGTAATAAATTTGGTTGCTACGTTTCTTCAACCGCCACCGCCGTGGACAATTTACTCAACCGATCAACACATTAAAATTTCTCTCTTCCGCAATGCGGATGTTAGTTTTAGGAAGCTTACTTTTTAGCTTTTGGACGCTTAGCACCGTATTTAGAACGACGTTGCGTACGATTTGCCACACCGGCAGTATCCAAAGTTCCACGAACCACGTGATAACGTACACCTGGAAGGTCTTTTACACGGCCACCACGTACCATCACGATAGAGTGTTCCTGCAAATTGTGTCCTTCACCTGGAATGTAAGCATTCACTTCTTTTTGGTTGGTCAAACGAACACGTGCCACCTTACGCATTGCCGAATTCGGCTTTTTAGGAGTAGTCGTGTAAACACGTACACAAACACCACGGCGCTGTGGACATGAATCCAAGGCCGGAGACTTACTCTTGTCGATAAGTTCTGCTCTTCCTTTTCTAACTAATTGTTGAATTGTAGGCATTTTCCTTGTTTTTTGTACTTAAATTATTGATTTCTAATTCCATTTGAACCTTACTTCAAACGGGCTGCAAAGATAAGAATCTTTTTTGGATTATACAAGAAAAAACGCTTGTGCTTTTAAGTTATTTCACAAATGCACAAGCGCTTAAGCAATTATCTGCCAGAGATAAAGCGAATCGGTGAACGAGAACAAGGCCTCAAAAGTACCATGACTCACTCTTCTTGTGAAATATATTGACGCATCTGCTGCGCTTTATCCATGGCTACAAGGTTTTGATTATCCCAATGGAGTACTTGCTCATAATTATAGAGCGCTGCATTCCAATCATTAGAAGTTTCAGTAAGATTGGCTTGCTGCATATAGTAATCCACTATTTTGCTGACCATCACATTGCGTTTCTGCAAGATTTCCTCTCCTGGTATCAAATCATAAGCCACTTCATAGAATCCAGCTGCTTGTATCATGGCACCAATTCCTTCATGAGTAGCTTTTTCTTCTGCCTTGGCATACAATTTATCGTAAAAGAACCTTCTATTGGACTCCACTTCCGTAGTATCATATAAACTATTCAAAGCTTTTCCATAGTACTGCGCCGCTTTTTCCGGATTTCCTTCTGCAATGGCTGCCTCCGCCCTTTCTTCAAGCATTTCCAACAATTCCCGTTGCGCTTCGCTCAGATTTCCTTCATAATATTTCAAATCCGGTTGCCACTGCCAACCATTTCCAGTTAAAGGCAGAGGCAACGTGGCTACTGCATTATAGGCTTCAACCAGCGTTTTATAGAGAAAGCAACGGCGTTCTGCTTCCTTCACACTACGCGGATAACCAATATCGGTCAACTCTTGCAACACTGCACGTTCCGCATCATCAAAATCATTTCGGAAATAATTGAGTGCCTGCATTGAACGAGGATTTTTCTCAATGATTTTTGCCGCCGGGGTGGCCGCCTCCAAAGGATTATCACCATTACGCAATTTTGCCAACTGAAAAGCAAGGCTAAATTGGTTTTGTGCTGTTATCGGCATAATGCACCCTATGACAAACAGCCCAAAAAACATCTTGAAAGAAATTCTTAAGCTCATCACTTTATGGTTTATATATGGTTACGCCATTGTACCCAAGAACAAGAAGAGCATTCCTAAAAGCACACCTAAAAGGCAAAAGCTTTTCAATTTAGGGTTTTTGTCATGCAACACCCATACTCCATAGGCAAACGGCACTACTACTCCAGCACGCCTAACAGTCGACAAGACCGAAATCAGCGAATCGGGATAACTTAGGGCGTAAAAATAAACAAAATCTGCTAAAACCAAAAATATAGAAATAAAAACAATAGACCATCTCCATTGGAAAGACGTTCCTCGCCTCGGATTAAATTTCCACAAAAACAAAAATACGACCATGAGCAATGCTTGATATATCATATAATATACCTGAACAGCCATTCTGTCAAACCGATGCATAAGATATTTGTCATATAATCCACTGGCTGCCCCCAACACTACCGCTATTATCAGGCAATATATCCATTTATTATGTACGAAAGACACACCTTCTTTGCGTCCGACAAAAGAAAAAGCCATAAACGAAAGCAAAGCCAAGAGGATACCTATCCATTGATAGAGAGACAACTGTTCGTGAAAAATCAGCAAAGCCCCCACCAATGTCCACATGGGTCGTGTAGCATTGATAGGCGAAACCAATGTAATAGGAAGATTTTTCATGGAGAAAAAGCCGAATGCCCACGAAGCTAAAACAATTACCGACTTCAAGAAAATAAAGCCATGCGTACGTACATCTACCTCAGGCACAAAAAACGGTGTATCCGCCATTGTTTCGGGTGCCCAGCGTGATGCCAACAAAAAAGGCAACAACAATAAAGCCGAACAAGCTACAGAAGAAAACAAGACTGGAACTACCGCATTATCGCGTAACGAAATCTTCTTGCTGATATCATAACAGCCCAAAAAGAAAGCTGACAGCAAGCCAAAAACAAACCACATATCTTTTTCAAGTATTTAAATAAATATCAAGCGGATAACGAACATCAACCAGAAACAAGCCCTCAGCAGGCGCCGAAGTTCCTGCCGCACAACGATTCTTTTTCTCTATAACTGCAACAAAACCTTCCACATCCATTTTGTGTCGTCCAACCTCCAGGAGTGTTCCCACAATGGCACGCACCATATTTCTAAGAAAACGGTCGGCTTCAATTACAAACACCCAACAATCCCCCCTTTTTTCCCAATAGGCCGTCGTTATCTTGCAATTATTGGTTTTTACGTCAGTGTGCAGTTTACTAAAACTGGTAAAGTCCGTATATTCCATCAAGCGCCTTGCTGCCTGATTCATTTTCTCAAAGTCCAATGTTCCACGCACATAAGCAGCCTGGTCACGCAGGAACGGATTCTTCTCTTGCGTCACCCAATATTCATAGCGGCGAGCCATAGCATCAAAACGCGCATGAGCTTCCGGCGTAACAGGTAAGATTTTTTTAACTGCTATATCATAGGGCAACAAGCTATTCAATTTACCCACCAGACGCATCGGCTCCACAAGTGGTTCCGTGTCAAAATGAGCCACCATCAGACGAGCATGCACACCTGCATCTGTTCTGCCTGCGCCAACCACAGCAATCGGGACACGCAAGACTGTGGAAAGCGCTTCTTCGAGCACCTGCTGCACGCTCACACCATTCGGCTGGCGTTGCCAACCGTGATAAGTAGTACCTTTATATGAAAATAAAATAAAATACCGTTGCATAATCCGACTGCAAAAGTAGCTATTTTCCTGCACACTCCCGCAACGAACATGAAGAGAAGAGGCCTATTGGTTCACAATGCTGATATATTTGCAGAAACAAATTGCAGATACATGCACTTCCATCCAAATATTTTCATTTTTCCAAAGCCATCAAAATCTTTTTCCTTTGTTTTAGATTTAATAAAAAATGGCCGCTTGCATGTTCCGCTTATTATTTGTTTCTTTGCCATCTTTAAAGAACAGTGTGTCATAATATACAATCTGCTGTGCTGCTATGAGGATGCATGCCCGGTCGTTTACAATGAATGCTCTCACCTTCATAGCCTTGCATCTTATACATTCTGACATACTCTAATGGGGTTGCATCAACATTAGTCATTTTGATACAGCTACAACAAAAATATATCATCTAAAAAAAATAATTTCACATGCAAACAGACCAACTCAAAGACTTGTTGGAACGCTCTGAAGCGTTGAGGAGGTGTCTTTGACATCGACCGCAAGCAAATAGAATTGGAAGAAGAAGAACTCCGTACACAAGACCCTAATTTTTGGGACGATGCCAAAGCTGCCGAAGCCCAAATGAAAAAAGTACGCTCCATTAAAAGCTGGCTTGAAGGCTACAAGGGAGTAAAGTCTGCCATTGACGAATTACAATTAGCAGTAGAATTTCAGAAAGAAGGCGAGTTGAGCGAAGAAGAGGTGGACGAAGCCTACAAAACTGCCCTACAGCAAGTAGAAGATTTGGAAATGAAAAACATGCTCTCACGGGAAGAAGACCAAATGGGAGCTGTACTTAAAATTGTGGCTGGCGCAGGTGGAACAGAAGCACAAGACTGGGCTGAAATACTTTTGCGCATGTATCAACGCTGGTGCGAGAACAAAGGCTACAAGTATGAAATCACCAACCTTCAGGAAGGCGATGAAGCAGGCATTAAAAGTGTTACCATGCAAATAGAAGGCGACAAGGCCTATGGCTATCTGAAAAGTGAAAATGGTGTGCACCGACTGGTACGCGTATCGCCCTTCAATGCACAAGGCAAACGCATGACCTCCTTCACGTCCGTTTTCGTAGTCCCCTTGGTGGACGACACCATAGAAATAGCAATCAACCCGGCCAATCTGACTTGGGACACCTTCCGTTCCAGCGGTGCAGGCGGTCAGAATGTAAACAAGGTAGAAACCGGGGTGCGTTTGCACTACAAGTTTACCAACCCCGTTACCAACCAACCTGATGAGATTGTCATTGAAAACACGGAAAGCCGTTCCCAATTTGACAACAAAGACAACGCCATGCGTCTATTGCGTTCACAACTGTATGAACTGGAACTGCAAAAACGGAGGGCTGAATCGGCTAAAATTGAAGCTGGCAAGAAAAAGATTGAATGGGGTTCGCAAATCCGCAGTTACGTATTTGATGACCGACGTGTGAAAGACCACCGCACCAATTACCAGACCTCCAATGTACAGGCTGTGATTGACGGAGATATTGATGCATTCATCAAGGCCTACTTAATGCAAAACAATGATTAACTAACCAAATAACAAATCTAACACAAAAAGAAAATGAAAAAGCTGTTTTTACTCGCATTCTGCGCACTCACAACTTCTGTATTTGCACAGACAACCGAACCAAAAGAACAAAACGAAGAAGGCTTCGTTTTCACGACTGTAAAAGAAAACCCGATTACCTCCATCAAGGACCAGAACCGTTCAAGCACCTGCTGGAGTTTCTCTGCATTAGGTTTTCTTGAAGCCGAACTATTGCGTATGGGCAAAGGCGAATATGACTTTTCTGAAATGTATTTGGTACATCACACCATGCTTGACCGTGCAGAGATGTATGTACGTCTTCATGGAGAAGGTTCATTCAGTCCTGGCGGAAGCTTTTATGATTTAGTTTATTGCTTCAATCATTACGGCCTTGTCCCACAAGAAGCTATGCCCGGCATCCGATACGGCGAGCCACTGCCCGTACACAATGAATTGGATGCCGTTGCAGGTGCCTACGTAAACGCCATTGCCAAAGGAAACCACAAAAAACTAACTCCTGTCTGGAAAGAAGGACTCAGCGCCATTTACGACACTTATCTGGGAGAATGCCCAGAAACCTTTACTTATAATGGAAAGGAATATACTCCACGCACCTTTGCTGACGAATTGGGCGTAAACATAGATGATTATGTGTCATTGACCTCTTATACACACCATCCGTTCTACACCACTTTTGCCATTGAGATTCCTGACAACTGGCACTGGTCGTTGTCTTACAACCTGCCTATTGAAGAGCTCATGCAAGTAATGCACAACGCAATTGACAAAGGTTATACTTTCGCTTGGGCATCAGACGTCAGTGAAAGCGGTTTTTCCAGAAATGGTGTAGCCGTTATGCCAGATGATGCAAAAGCTGCTGAACTGTCTGGCTCTGACATGGCACGCTGGACAGGCATGAAACCGGAAGACAAGCGTGCAGAACTCACTGCCAAACCTTTGCCAGAAATGGAAATCACCCAAGAAATGCGCCAGGTTGCTTTCGATAATTGGGAAACTACCGACGACCACGGAATGGTAATCTATGGTATAGCAAAAGACCAAAACGGCAAACCTTATTTCATGGTGAAAAATTCATGGGGAACTGAAGGTAAATACAACGGTATCTGGTATGCATCAGAAGCATTTGTTGCCTACAAGACCATGAGCATCATGGTACATAAGGATGCACTGCCGAAAGATATCAAGAAGAAATTAGGCATCAAATAAGATATGTCATAACGTGCAATCTGCGGCGTTGCATCTTACACATTCTGACATGCCATAAGAATAAGGGCTGTATCAAGATGATTCATTTTGGTACAGCCTTTTACTCTCTATAACCACAACACCAATGATAGAGCATTTCCTACAAACGAAAATTACCGAACAGCTACCTTTTCAACCGACCGAGCAACAAGCAGAATTGATTGCAGGATTGGCTTCCTATCTGACCGACACCACCCCACGCAGAGTATTTCTTCTGAAAGGATATGCCGGTACGGGTAAGACTTCGGTTATTTCCGCTTTGGTCAAAGCTCTAAAGCAATTGGAGCGGAAAACCGTTCTGCTTGCCCCCACTGGCCGTGCCGCCAAAGTGCTTTCCGCCTACGCAGGTCAAACAGCCTACACCATCCACAAGAAAATCTACCGATGTCGTGCTTTCGGCGATTACCGTTTCTCTTTATCAGAAAACTTGCACACCGACACGCTGTTCATTGTCGATGAATCTTCCATGATAGCCAACGGCGGAGGAGAAAACAGCGGATTCGGTTCCGGCCGATTGTTGGACGACCTTATCTCCTACGTTTACTCCGGCCAGCGATGCACGCTGATATTGTTGGGCGACAATGCACAGTTGCCTCCTGTGATGCAAGAAAACAGTCTCGCCATGAGCCGTGAATGGCTGGAAGGCTACGGACTGCAAGTGCATGAATATGAACTGACACAAGTAGTCCGCCAAGCCATGCAAAGCGGCATACTGCACAATGCCACCCTACTCCGTCAGGCCATAGCCGAAAACGACACTCATCATCCTTTTCCTTTCAGAACAGAAGGTTTTAGCGACATACGCCATTTGAGCGGTCAGGACATCATCGATGAATTACAGCATTCCTATGACCAAGTAGGCATGGAAGAAACCATAGTCGTAACACGTACCAACAAGCGGGCCAACCTCTACAACCAAGGTATCCGAAACCGCATCCTGTATAAAGAGGAGGAAATCAGCAACAATGACCTCATCATGGTGACCCGCAACAACTATTTCTGGACCAAACCCTATGACGGCATTGATTTCCTTGCCAACGGGGATATGCTCACCATCAACCGAATACGCAAGCACCAATCACTCTATGACTGCCACTTTGTAGATGTCTCACTTCAAGCATTGGACTATGACTGGGAAATAGACGCAACCCTTTTGCTGGATGCCTTGCACACTGAAAGCCCCGATAAGGGATATGAATTGTCCAATCATCTGTTTCAAGCCGTAGGAGAAGACTACCCAGAAGTGACTAACAAACGGAAGCTGATAGAACTTATCAAAGAAAACCCCTATTACAACGCATTGCAAGTAAAGTTTGCCTACGCCGTTACCTGCCACAAAGCTCAAGGCGGACAATGGAAACGTGTGTTCATTGACCAAGGGCTTTTGAGCGACGACCGCATTGACACATCCTATTACCGCTGGCTGTACACTGCCCTCACCCGTGCCACCGAGCAGGTGTATCTGATCAATTTTGAGAAGTAGGAGCAAAACCTTCTTTTTATAAAAATAAGCATTCTGCTGACTGGGAGAAATAAGCGCTTTTAGTAGTAAAACCACACAGCTCATTTTCATAAAGAAATACAACTTTTGCCTAATATGATATATATTCATATCTTTGCACCAAACATAACTGAATATCTAATAACATAATGGATACTTTGGGAAATTAAAAAGCTAGCTCCATAAACCAAACGCTCTGGATTCCGTATCAAGCGAGGAACGACAAGTGAAAGAAACGGCATTCAAAGAGGGAAAAACAAAGGAAGAAAATAGCGAGATCCTACCTCAGAAATGCGGTACCAAGAAGAGATTAAATAATGAAGAAAAAACTGAATGTGATTGGATTTGTTAGAACAAATGATAGAACAAAATAAACAACAAAAACACATGTAATATGAAAACACGATTTTTAACTTTGGCCTTGATTCTACTCAGTGCAGTAGGAGCATGGGCGTATGATTTTGAAGTCGATGGACTTTATTATGGTTTTTCTTATGATTCAAGCAATGAAGTATATGTAACGTATGGAGATACACAACCTAGCGGGGAGATAACCATTCCTTCTTCAGTTTCGTATAATGGTCAGATTTATAGCGTGACAAGTATAGGAGGCAGCGCATTTGAGGATTGCTCGGCACTTACCTCTGTTACCATTCCAAACAGCGTGACAAATATAGATGCCTTTGCATTCCTTGATTGCTCGGCACTCACAAATGTATATTACAATGGTAGTGTAGCAGATTGGTGCCAGATAGATTTTTCCTATATGATGTCTTCCAACCCTCTTTCTAATGGCGCCAATTTCTATATCAATAACCAATTGGTAACGGATTTAGTAATTCCCGACGAGGTAACTACAATTAAAGACTTTGCATTCTCTGGTTACACCTCACTCACCTCCGTTACCATTCCAAACAGCGTGACAAGTATAGGTGGAAGCGCATTCGAGGAATGCTCTGCACTCACCTCCGTTACCATTCCTAATAGTGTAACAAGTATAGGAAATAGAGCATTTAGAGGTTGCTCTGCACTCACTTCCGTTACCATTCCAAACAGCGTGACAAGTATAGGAAGTTATGCATTCTATGGCTGCTCGGCACTCACCTCCGTTACCATTCCAAACAGCGTGACAAGCATAGGATATGGCGCATTCTATGGCTGCTCGGCACTCACCTCCGTTACAATTCCAAACAGCGTGACAAGTATAGGAGATAGAGCATTCAAGGAATGCTCGGCACTCTCTTATATTTGCAGTGAAGCAGCCACACCACCCACCTTAGACGGTGCCCCTTTCAGTTTTACAAATTTTCAAGTAGTATTCGTACCTGCAGGGACAGCTACAGCCTATGCCAATGCATGGGGCAATAACTATACCTATATTGACAGTGAGACCGAAGTAACCGTACATGTGGAAACAGTCGGTCAACTCACTGCTGCCATTGTTGAACAGGGTGCCACGCCTGCTCAGGTTACGAAACTGACGGTTACCGGCACACTGAACGAAGCTGACTTCAATATTATAAAAAATAATATGCCCCTTCTATATAGCCTTGATTTGTCCGGTATCAGCAATACCACTTTACCCAATGCAGCATTCTCTCAAAAACAGACTCTCCTTTCCATTGCTATACCCAATGGTCTGACTGGGATACCGAATAGAACATTTGAAGACTGCTCTGGTCTTGCTTCCGTTACCATACCCAACAGCGTGACAAGCATAGGACATGACGCATTCTATGGCTGCTCGGCACTCACCTCCGTTACAATTCCAAACAGCGTGACAAGTATAGGAAATAGAGCATTCGAATCCTGCTCGGCACTCACCTCCGTTACCATTCCAAACAGCGTGACAAGCATAGGATATGGCGCATTCGAAGAATGCTCGGCACTCACCTCCGTTACAATTCCAAACAGCGTGACAAGCATAGGAAGTTATGCATTCGAATCCTGCTCGGCACTCACCTCCGTTACAATTCCAAACAGCGTGACAAGTATAGGAGAAAAAGCATTCAGATATTGCTTTGCACTCACCTCCGTTACCATTCCAAACAGTGTGACAAGTATAGGGGAACAAGCATTCAAATCTTGCTTTGCACTCACCTCCGTTACCATAGGAAACAAGGTGCAAAATATTTATAGCAACACTTTTTCTAGTTGTTACCAATTAGACACCATCACTTGTTTGGGCAGTGTACCACCCACAGTAGATAGCAACTTTGAAACCATTGACCCCAATACCTGCAAACTCTATGTACCCAATAATGCATTGATGGACTATGCATCAGCACCCGTATGGAGTGCATTCCTTAATATGGAAGGTATTGACGTGAACTACCAGCTCACATTGCAAATAAATGAAGGCGGTAAAGTAAGCTGCAATAACCATGACTACACAGACACCACCGAACTCACTTTTGCCGCAGGAACGGAAGTCAGTCTGAAACTGATACCCGATGCAGGTTATAGAGTTTCTAGCGTGTTTGTAAATGGTGAATACTATACCGACCAAATCACAGAAGACTTGACATTCATCTTAACACTCAAGAGCGACGCTACAATATCCGTATCATTCAAAAGCGAAGAATACGTCATTACATTTGTAAACGATGATGGCACCGTATTACAATCGGAACAGCTGGAATATGGGGAAATGCCTATCTATAATGGAGCTGTTCCGACCAAAGAAGCTACTGCTGAATATGAGTATGAATTTATCGGATGGTCACCTGAAATTACGATTGTAACGGGTGATGCAAGATATACAGCAACTTACAAAGAGGTACAACTATCTGCATACAATACGGCCACCTCATCCCGTTTACGTGCATGGCAGGCAGACGGCACCCTTTTCGTGGAAGTGGATGATGCTGTAGAGGCCGTAATGGTTTATGATGTGACAGGCCGCCTCATGCAGGAATACCAACACAACGGCGGTTACCAAATGTTGAATCTTCCTGCTCCGAACAAAGTGAATTTAGTGAAGGTTGTCAGCAAAGATGGCAGCGTAAACACCCACAAACTGATGTAAGCACAAACGTAAGAGTCTTCAAAGGGGATTGTGACCGAGTCCATCGGCGCAGTCCCCTTTTCTCATGCATAGGGATAAAGAATAGGAGAGGCTTTTTTCCACGCTTATGGCCTATGCCATTGGATTCCGTATCGCAGTACGGAATGACGGAAAAAGAAACGGAGGAGGGTTTAATGAGCAGTAAAGAAATAAGAGAGGGGTAACTTTATGTCCACCCTACTGCCATTGCCACTGGATTCCGCGTCAAGCGCGGAATGACGGGAAAGAGAAGCTAGGTATATGAGTATAGGCGATAGAGGAGGAGTGCATAGCGAGGTCATACCGCAGAAATGCGGTATCCAGAAGCAAGGATACATGCAAGGAATGAAGACAATGCGCCATGACATTACCATCCATACACCATACCCTACTAGACTCCGAAGCAATGTGGAATGGCGGAAAAGAGGAAGTATGTGCATATTATTGAAAAAATGATGTGCTAAAAATAAAATGCAAAATTATCTTAATACATAGTACTTTGTATTGCATAGTACTATATAATGCCATATCTTTGCAGCGTTGAACAAATAGTTATTCGTATATGATTGAAAACATCCGCTCTCAAATGCGTAAAGGATTGCTGGAATATTGCATCCTCCTCATTTTGAAGCAGAGGCCTGCCTACGCCACCGAGATATTGGAAGCACTGAAAAGTGCCGACCTGCTGGTGGTGGAAGGCACGCTTTATCCCTTGCTCTCACGTTTGAAGAACGCCGGAGTCCTTGTACACCAATGGCAGGAATCACCCTCCGGTCCGCCACGCAAGTATTTCAGCATCACAGCCGAAGGCGAAACACTGCTCGAAGAATTGGAAAAAGAATGGAGCAGCATTGCCAACACCGTAAACAACCTACATCAAATGAAACAAGAAATCTCCTTATAAGAAAGCCTTATGAAACAAACGCTCACTGTTAATCTGAACGGCATCGCATTCCACATTGACCAGGATGCCTACCAAAAACTGAACGACTACCTTACCCAAGTAAGAGCACATTTGAATGTCAACGATGACAAAGACGAAATCATTGCTGACATTGAAGCCCGCATAGGCGAAGTTTTTACAGAAAAGCTACGCCAAAAACGTCAGGAAGTAGTAAACATGGAAATGGTTCAGGAAATCATTGACATGCTCGGACAGCCTACCGACTACTCTGACGAAGCCAGCGAAGAACAAGCTGAACCGGAAAACAAAAAACACAAGAAACGCTTTTACCGCGACGAAGAAAACGGCATGATAGGTGGTGTGGCTGCCGGGTTGGCCGCCTATCTGGGTTGGGACATGGTATGGGTACGCCTTGGAATGGCCTTATTCTGCGGATTACTGTTGTTCTTCTCGTTCCAAGTATGGCCTATTTTCATTTATCTGTTGGTTTGGCTCATTGCCCCGGCAGCCAAAAGTACCGCCCAAAAATTGGAAATGCGCGGTGAGAAAGTAACCATTGACAACATAGCCAGTCAAGTGGAAAAAAACACAGAAGAAAACAAGGCTGCCAAAACCATCAGCAAAGTAGCTGGCGTTATTGCCAAAATCATATTTTTCTGTATCATTGGCTTTTTTGGACTTATCGGCTTAATAGTTCTTTTTACTGTAGGCATAGCCCTGTTAGCCACCTTGTTTGGATTAGGGTCTGCCGGAATGGGATTGGGCATAGCCGGAATGGCATTACCATTTGAATGGAATTGGGCCGCTTTCGGAGTAGCACCTTGGCAAATAACTGTCATCACAGTATCTGGCATACTGTTGGTGATATGCCCTATCATCATTATTATAGGCGGTCTTATCAGCCTCATCAGCAAACGTAAATGGACCAGCAAGTCATTCAACATCAGTTTCCTGGTAGTATGGTTCATTGCCTTGAGCGCACTCACTTTCAGTTGTTTCTATTCAAGCGGCATAAGAGAGGTTGGAAAACAAATATTAAAAGGCTCTGACAACATAGAAGAAACCATTGAGGAAATCATAGAAGACAGCTGCTATACACCTACCGGTAATGCCAATTGTACGGCAAACATTACACCCGTATCATTCGGACAGGTCAATTGTGCAGACCCCTATAAGAACACTGAAGGACAAATCATCAAGACTGACTTGCCTGCTTTTAACCATATCCGTCTAAAAGGTCCTATCCAACTGACCCTGCAACAGAATCAGAACCGCATTGTCACAGTTAGTCATTACGATAAAGAGCCAATCATTACGGTCAAAAACGGCACATTATACATAGAAA
Organism: Candidatus Gallipaludibacter merdavium; assembly: GCA_017694875.1. Classification (GTDB taxonomy): domain Bacteria; phylum Bacteroidota; class Bacteroidia; order Bacteroidales; family Paludibacteraceae; genus Gallipaludibacter; species Gallipaludibacter merdavium. Next base: position 15,198 of record JADIMG010000028.1, on the reverse strand, counting down.
ACACTTCAGTTGACCAAGACGAATCCTTGTTCCAATGGCTAAAAAGCAATAAGGACATAAAAGCAGTAGTCGTCACCTTGTCAACTGACCTGCACCAAATCGACCGTATTGAAGCAAGCAAAGCAAGCGACATCCTTATTGCCGACACGCTGTACAGTCCCCAACTATATATGGAACTGAATGGAGCCAGCCAATTGAAAGGAGCCATTTGCGCAGAACTATTCAAAATTGAAGCAAGCGGAGCAAGTAATATTGAAAGCTATATAGAAGCAAATGAAGTCGATTTTGAAGTGAGCGGCGTTTCGAACATGAATTTAAAAGGGAAAGCCGGAAAAGTGAATTATGAAGCAAGTGGCGCCAGCAATATCTCTGCAAAAAATCTTCATGCCAACGCATGCACCATTGAATGCTCCGGAGCAAGTGCCGCCGAAATATATGCCAGCGAATCACTCGACATAGACGTATCGGGCATGAGCCATGTGAGCTATAGTGGCCAACCCAAGCAGCTAAACGAAAACAGCAGCGGCATGAGTGTCATTGAAAGAGAGTAAAAAAATGATACAAAAAAACAGCTCATACCGATGTTGCAACTCACGCAAATAACTACATTTGCAAGCTATTTCAAATAAACGAAAACATGCGCATACTTATAGACAAATATGTTCCTTTCATTCAGGGAATACTCGAACCCCATGGAGAAATAGAATACCTGTCGCCAGAAGAATTCACAACAGAAAACGTAAAAAACGCCGATGCCCTTATCATCCGTACGCGTACACGCTGCAATGCGACCTTGTTGGCCAATAGCCGAGTGCGTTTCATTGCCACTGCCACTATCGGTTTTGACCATATAGACACCTGCTATTGTGAGGCACATGGCATCACATGGCAGAACGCAGCCGGATGCAATGCTGATGCTGTAAGACAATATGTAGAGGGTGCCCTCCACTACTTGGCAGAGCAAAAGGGATTCCAATTGAAAGGAAAAACGCTTGGTGTAGTCGGAGTGGGACATGTAGGTACACGTGTAGCCGCCATGGCAGAACGGCTGGGCATGCACGTACTCCGCAATGACCCACCACGTGCACGTAAGGAAGGAGAAGCTGGTTTTTGCAGTTTGGAAAAAATAGCCCGTGAGGCTGACATCATCACATTCCATACCCCTCTTATCAAAGAAGGTGAAGACAAGACTTACCATCTGTGCAATGCCGCTTTCCTGCAACAGCTCAAGCCAGAAGCATGCCTTATCAACGCAGCCAGAGGAGGCATCATAGACGAACAAGCCCTACTGGCATCGCCCTACACATCAAGAAGCATCATTGACTGCTGGGAAGGCGAGCCCCGCCTCAATCAGGAACTGTTGCACAAAGTATGTGCAGGAACACCCCACATAGCCGGCTATTCACTTCAAGGTAAAGCCAATGCCACTACCCTATCCGTACAAGGCATTGCCCGCTTTTATCATTGGGAAGAACTGATGAACTGGGAAGCTCCGCTACCAAGCAACTACAATCCCAACGCTCCCTACGACATCATGGTGGACCATCAATTACTCATGCAGGCACCCGACCAACTGGAAAAATTGCGTGACGAATACAAGTTACGATAAACAATGCAACACAAACATACACTACTATTATTTGGGGCATTCCTTTTATCCTCTCTCGGTCTTCATGCACAGCAACTGAAAGGCAAGGTATATGACGCCTCCACCCGCGAACCGTTAGCTTTCTGTACGGTATCATTGCTGACTACTGACAGCACCCTCCTTACAGGCACAGTAACGGATGAGCAGGGAGGCTTCCAACTGGCCCTGCCACAGGATATTCCTTTGTTCCTGCGCATATCATTTGTAGGATATCACAGCTATAGTCAGCCTTTACGGAGGCAGCTCCCCGACAGTTTGTTTCTCCAACCCGTGAGCGAAACACTGGAAGACATGGTTGTTGTCGGAAAACTGCCCCTGATAGAACAAAAAATGGACAAACTCGTTGTCAATGTTGAATCCATGCTGAGCATCCAGGGAGAAGACGCCATAGCCCTATTGCGTAAAGTGCCGGGGGTGAGCGTTGACAAAGACGGCAATATCAAACGCAACGGAAAAGACGTGAGCATATGGATAGACGGACGCCCTTCTTACCTATCTGGTGAAGACCTGCAAGCCCTATTGAAAGGAACTGCTGCCGAAACCATTGAAAAAGTGGAAGTGATAGCCCATCCATCGGCCAAATATGACGCTGCAGGTGAAGCGGGCATCATCAATTTACGGATGAAACGGAGCCGACTGGAAGGTCTGAACGGTAACATAGCAGCCAGCTATACCAGCCAACCTTATAAAAAACATTATTTCCAGCAAGGCAACGGTTCTGCCATGCTGAGTTACCGCTCACCCATCAGCAACTCCGTGCTCAATTTGTCTGGAGGCGGATATGACAACTTCTTTGTAGCCTCTAGCAACAATTCCATATCAGATGAACAGTTATTACAGAAAGAATATGCATTAACCAACAATCTGGGATATTATACCAGCGTACGCTTTGCCAACGATTTCTTCCTCAACAAACATAACACCCTCGGTTTTATTTTCTCTTACAATGGTGGCGAAGGGAAAAGACCTCAATTGGACTATCATTCAGAAGTCATGGTAGCCGATAGTATTGCGCAACGGGGCACCATGGAAGATAAAAGTTTTAACAATAGAAACAACTATACCGCCAATCTCAACTATACATTGGTATTTGATGAGGAAAAGTCGTCGGAAATCACATTCAATGCCGATTATGTATCATCCAACAACTATGAAGAACAGGACAGGCTCTATTCCTATATGCAAGATAACAATACCCATCCTTTCAGTTACAAACTCTACAACAAGCATACACGCAACCGCATGGATGTATATTCCGGCAAGGCCGATTTCCAACATGCGTTCGGTGAAAAATATTTTTTAGAAGCAGGCGCCAAATATGCCCACACGACTACCCATTATGACAACCAGCAATGGATGATGTCCAGTTCCACTCCTCCTGTTGCAGGAGACCCAGACAAAACCCAACTACGCTACACAGAACAAATCGGTGCTTTATATGCCACTTTTTCAGCCAAACTAAGCGAGCAATGGACTATCAAAGGAGGGCTACGAGGAGAATATACCGATGTATTGGGAACATGGGGAGACACAGCAACCACACAACGTTATTTCAACGTATTTCCAACCATATTTGTAGGTTATACTCCCAATGAGAAACACCGTTTTTCGTTTTCCTACACATCGCGCATCAACCGTCCGGGCTATTGGCAACTCAATCCTATAGCCAATACGCAAGGTTCGGAAGAGTCATACCTATATGGCAATCCAGCCATCAAGCCATCACTTTCTCATAATTTACAGCTGGATTATGGATGGGGATATCATGTCAACCTTTCTGCGGGTTATTCTTATGCCAATAATGTACCAACAGCAGTGTTATTCAAATTGGAAGGACTTACCAAACATTACCGTTGGGAAAACTTTGCTACCTCACAAAACGGCTATCTCAGTGTGTCCTTGTCAGAACTTCCGATAGTAAAAAACTGGCTTACTACCACCGCCATTATATCGGGCATGTTGACAGTCTTTGACGAAACCATCAGCAATCCCTTGCAACAAATTATCCCACTTAGCATATACGGGTATGCCTATGGCAGCCTGAATCTTCTGTTGCCCAAGCGTTTCCGCATTGAATTAAGCGGTTGGGGTTCATCGCCTGCCGTATGGGCATACAGCCGACAGAATTGGGTCGGTTCGATGGATCTGTCTGTCAAGAAAAATTTTCTCAAGGACGACCGTCTGAGCGTAACCCTGACCGTTGCCGACGTGTTCAATTCCGGTAAGACCACACTAGTTCAGAAAATAAGCGGCAACAACAGTATCTACACACAAGTATTCCGATGGAACTCTACTGCCGCACGGGTATCATTGAGCTACCGTTTTGGCAATAACGGTCAACCAACCAAACGGCGCAACGTAGGTAATGTAGAGGAACTGAATCGCAATACCGAAAGCTCCAAACATCCATAAAAAAGACAATGTGTCATACTATGCAGCCTATCTACTTTGCTATCTTGATTCCAGTTCCGTCATTTACAACGGTTAATTTCCTTTATCTCAAGTGCCTTTCATCTTACATATTCTGACAGACCTTGAAGGGTCGCATCATTTTCAGAAAAAACTTTCATCAAGGCGCTTTTGTTTCCCTTATAACCAATCTTGCACTCTGTAGCAACTAAATATGTTTTGAATAGTACTTCACAAAATCAAACGCAATTCTACACTTATTTCGGCACTGCAGTTTGTCATTACAAGCAAGTTGCCTTACCTTTGCGAATAGAATAATTAAAGGAAGGTTGCAGAATATGAAAAAATGGAATTTCAGAAGGAGGCAGCGTAAATACAAAAGGGAAGAAAAATCATTTGTTTCCTATCAGGAGGCCAAACACATACTGCTATTATTTCAAAGCCATGGTCGCGATAACGACCAAATCATATTCCAGATTATCGACCAACTCAAAAAAGACGGAAAAACCGTAACCGCCATTGGTTATGTTCAAAGGAAAAAATGGGGGACATATCAAACCGATTGCATCGTTACATTTTCAAGTAAAGAAACCGGTATGCTCGGTTTACCTCAAAAATCCATTATGGATATTCTGCTAAAAAACGATTATGACCTATTGCTCAATTTCAGCTGCCTATCAATTATCCCCCTTGAATATCTACAGCTATACTCCAATGCTTCATGCAAGGTTGGAGCAAAGATAAAATATCTCCAGGAGCCGGATATCATGATTCAGATGCCTGACTGTCCTCCCAGCGAGTCCTTTTTCTCAAAAGAAGAAACTAATTATTTGTTTGAACAAATGCGCTTTTACCTTAGAAGCATTCGCTCAAAACACTAAAAAAGTTGTATATTTGCAACCGCAAAAGAAACAATTCAATATGCAGAACAAGCTAAGAGGCATGGGCGTGGCATTGGTCACACCTTTTAAACAAGATGGGGAAATTGATTTTGATGCACTGAAACGCCTCGTCGAATATCAGATTACAAACGGAACAGATTATTTGGTTGTTTTAGGCACTACAGCTGAAACACCTACTCTCACAGAAGAAGAAAAAGAAGCTGTTATACAAACGGTGGTCTCAACCGTTCATGGTCGTGTTCCTCTGGTATTGGGAATGGGAGGAAACAATACCCGCACTCTTGTCAACAAGATACGTACCAGTGATTTCAACGGCATAGATGCCTTATTGTCGGTTACCCCATATTATAACAAGCCATCGCAAGAAGGATTATACCGACACTATGAAGCCATAGCCAAAGCTTCAAGACTGCCTATTATTCTTTATAATGTACCTGGAAGAACCGGTGTGAACATGCTGCCGGAAACGACTCTTCGACTGGCACATGACTTTCCGAACATTGTAGCCATCAAAGAAGCGTCGGGCAATTTTACCCAAATAGACGATATCATAAAAAACAAGCCCGAGCGTTTTTCGGTTATATCTGGTGATGACGGCATTACTTATCCATTGCTCACATTGGGTGCTGTGGGTGTAATTTCCGTTATTGGCAATGCATTTCCTTATGAATTCAGCAAGATGGTGCGCTTGGCGCTCAATGGTGACTACCAACATGCCCTGTTAATACATCATCAGTTTACGGAGCTTATCAAGTTGCTTTTTGTAGAAGGTAATCCAGCTGGTGTGAAAAGTATGCTTGCAGCCATGGGATTCATTGAAAACCGTCTCCGCTTGCCATTGGTACCCACCACAATCACTACCTACGAAAAGATTAGACGTGTGCTTGACCAACTCGATGTCAAAGCATAAAAGTCCAACATCTCATGCTGCCCTTTCTGTGGCTTACCAGAATTAGAGATTATCCTTAAATAGAATGCCGTTTGAACAGCAATCAAATACTGTTCAAACGGCATGAAAGCTACACGCTATGCTGTTGCTACAAAAAAGGATGCATTTAAATGCATCCTTTTACGTTATAGTTCTCCCAAAAATTACATTCCCATTTCCTTACTCAATGCATCATATTCAGCATCCATGCCCAAACGATAGTACAAAGCACGCAACGTGCGTTTGTAATCCATATCATCAGGAGCAGCCTCTACAGCTTTCTTGAAATAAGGAACAGACTGCTCAAACAAAGCATTAGCCTTTGCTTGTTCTGCTTCAAATGCAGCTTCGTCCTTGATGTTGATAGCATCGTCCTGAATCTTTACAGCCTGGTTATAATAAACACGTCCCATGCCAGCATATGCATCAGCCAATGTAGGATCAAGTTCTACGGCTTTCTTGAAAGCTTCAATTGCAATATCACGATTGCCGAATGCTTCTTCCAAATTACCTTTTACATAATGGTATTGTGCAATGCCTGGTTCTGCTTCAATGGCAGCATCCAAATAAACCATAGCTTCTTTCTTCTGATCGGTGAAGATGAAGTGGTTGATAAGATTCTGGAGGAACCAAGGTTCTTGCGGGAACTTCTGGTGACCTTCTTTCAACACTTCTACATAATTAGCTGTATCCTTTACCTGATAGTATTCCTGATAGAGCAATTGATATACCGTCAATGTTTCGTAATTGTCATCGGTCAAATCACGGAACAGAGCAATAGCCTCATCTGACATCTTAGCATTTGAAGCAGAAAGGGCTGCAAAATACTTAATCATCTGATAAGCTGAATCCTGAGGCAATTTTGCCTGATCTTTAGGATTGGCAAACATTGGCAAATTAGGAATATTCAGATAACGCATAAACACATCGTAAGCGCCTTTATAGTCTTTGTCGTCTTCGAAAAGCAAAGCACCATAACTTACAAGGTTCAGCTGATTGGTAAAATATTCCATCATTTTAGGTTTGATATCACGACGCGGCTTAGCGCTGATTTTACCCTTTTCGTTAGGAATCTGGCCAAGTTCATCCGCCTTAACAAAATAATCATATGATTCAACGACAGCCTTGCCTTTTTTTCTTTCATCAATTTGCTGTCCCAATTGAGCATCCAAGAAAAGTTTTTCATTTTCCTTGTAGCCTATAAGTCCGGCCACATACCATGTATTAGCCAAGTCTTTAGTTGTCGGGTCTTCCAAAGCCAGTTTGATAGCTTCACGAGCCCCTTCGAAATCAGGATTTTCTGTCGACAAGGCTTTGTTCTTTGCCTTATTTACATTTGCCTTCTGTGCAAATACTACGCCACCGCTCAACATGAGAATGGCCAATGATAAAACAACTTTTTTCATAAGTTTTTCTGTTTTAGAGAGTGATTATTCGTTGGTTTCTTCATCTAATTCCTCTTTTTCATCATCTACTTCCTCATCCGTAATCATTTCCGGTTCGTCGTAGATTACCTCATTTTTTGCTTCTTCCTGCGCTTCATGACCAGCCGTTTCTTCTTCCTGTTCGGAAACGACTTTGCAGACTGAAGCAATCTCGTCATTCCGTTTTTCAAGATTGATAAGACGTACACCTTGTGTTGCCCGTCCCATAATACGGATTTCTGAAATCTTCAAGCGGATGGTTACACCTGATTTATTGATAATCATTAAGTCATTATCATCAGTAACACTCTTGATACTAACCAGCTTACCTGTTTTTTCAGTAATATTCATCGTTTTAACACCCTTACCACCACGGTTGGTTATACGATAAATAGCTATTGGCTCTCCATTTTCATCAAGAACAAGGTTACCGTTTTCATCCCGTTCATCCAGCAAGGTACGCTTACCATAACCCTTTTGCGAAACAACCAAGACGGTTTCATCTGAATTTTTGTTAACACAAATCATGCCAACCACTTCATCTTCGCCGTATTCATCCAGTTGCATGCCTCTCACACCCGTGGAAACACGTCCCATTGGACGTACTTTATCCTCATGGAAACGTATAGCGCGTCCATTGCGATTAGCCAAAATGATATCCGAATTACCATCGGTGAGTCTTACTTGAATCAATTGGTCATCCTCACGGATAACGATAGCATTTACTCCATTCTGGCGTGGGCGAGAATAAGCCTCAAGCGATGTTTTCTTAATGATACCGTTCTTGGTTGCAAATACAAGATAGTGTGATTGATTGTATTCTGGGTCACCAAGTGTTTTGACTTTGATAAATGCATTGACCTTATCATCCGAATCGATGTTAAGCATATTCTGGATGGCTCGGCCTTTGGATGTTTTTGAACCTTCGGGTATTTCATACACTTTAAGCCAGTAGCATCGTCCTTTTTGCGTAAAGAAGAGCATTGTATTGTGCATAGTGGCCGGATAGATGTATTCTATAAAATCCTCCTCACGGGTATCACCCCCTTTTGAACCGACACCGCCACGACCTTGCGTACGGAATTCGGAAAGGGCGGTACGCTTGATATAACCCATGTGTGAAATAGTAATAACCATTGCATCATCTGCATAAAAGTCTTCCGGATTAAATTCTTCGGAAGCATAGATAATATCCGTACGGCGCGGATCACCGTATTTTTCTTTCAGTGCAATGGTTTCCTCCTTAATAATTTCCATACGAAGTTCCACATGTGCCAGTACCTCTTTTAAATGTGCTATGGTCTTTTCGAGTTCCTCATATTCAGCCCTTAAATCATCAATAGCCAGTCCAGTGAGCTGACGGAGACGCATTTCCACAATAGCCCTTGCCTGAATATCAGACAATGCGAAACGGTTCATCAAATTATTGCGCGCCTCTTCCACTGTACGCGAGCTCTTAATGATTTGGATTACCTCGTCTATATTGTCGACAGCGATAATCAATCCTTGTACAATGTGTGCCCTTTCTTCCGCCTTGCGCAGTTCAAATTGCGTACGACGCGTTACTACATCCAAGCGATGGTCAACAAAATGTTTGATGAGTTCCTTCAGATTGAGTGTATAAGGACGTCCGTGAACCAAAGCAATGTTGTTTACACCAAAAGAAGACTGCAACGCAGTGAATTTATACAGTTTATTGAGCACCACGTTGGCATTGGCATCGCGCTTGATATCGATAACAATACGGATACCTTCCCGGTTAGTTTGATCTGAGATGCCGGCAATGCCTTCTACACGCTTTTCGTTAACAAGCGCTGCGATATCCTTTACCAAATCACTCTTAATCACCTGATAAGGGATTTCTGTTATGACAAGACGTTCGTGTCCGTGCTCATCCGTTTCAATTTCCACTTTTGAACGTACGACCACACGTCCGCGTCCTGTTTCATAGGCTTCCTTTACCCCGGCATATCCATAGATAGAGCCCCCCGTTGGAAAATCCGGAGCCTTGATGTATTTCATCAGGTCGGAAATTTCGAGGTCAGGATTTTCAATATATGCCACGATACCGTCACATACTTCACCCAGGTTGTGAGGAGGCATATTGGTGGCCATTCCTACCGCAATACCTGCCGAACCATTGACAAGCAGATTAGGTAAACGTGTAGGAAGCACAACTGGTTCCTTTAATGTATTGTCGAAGTTTGGTTGGAAATCAACCGTTTCTTTTTCTATATCGCGAAGCATTTCTTCTGCCAATGGGCTGAGACGTGCCTCTGTATAACGCATAGCTGCGGGACTATCGCCATCAATAGAGCCAAAGTTACCTTGTCCCTGTACAAGGGTGTAACGCATGGCCCATGGCTGTGCCAAGCGCACCAATGTGCCATAAATGGAGGAATCGCCATGTGGATGGAACTTACCCATTACCTCACCGACAATACGCGCTGATTTTTTTGTCGGTTTGTCCGAGGTGTTTCCCAGTTCATTCATGCCGAACAAAACACGGCGATGAACAGGCTTCATTCCATCGCGAACATCGGGCAAAGCACGTGCAACAATTACTGACATTGAATAATCGATGTAGGAAGATTGCATTTCCTCAGCGATATTCACTTTTATAATTCTGTCGTTATCAATCATCTATATATTTATTTAGTTACTATCAAAAAAACGCACTAAAGTACTACTTTTTCCCGAATTAAGCAAACTTCAACCCCAGTTTGTAGTACCCAAGCTTTTGAGAAACAAAAAAAGATAAAAGAGTAAGATGGGAAAAGAGACAATGCTTTCCTAAGTATTCCACCTACAGCTTTTCACCGCACATGACAAGAGGTTTGGAGATGCCAAATCATGAAACTGCGGTTCCCATTTGTTTCTCTGCTCGCATGGTACTTTATAATATAGGCGGTTCGACATAAGCATATTGTAAAACTTCGTTTTCCATTTGCCTCTGCACTCACCTTGCACTATCTCTCCATAATATAGGCGGCGGTTCGGCATAAGCATATTGTAAAACTTCGTTTTCCATTTGCCTCTGCACTCACCTTGCACTATCTTTGCCAAAGGATTTGGAAGTTTAATGATATTGTTATGAAAATTCGTTTTTTAGGAACCGGCACTTCTACAGGTATACCCTATATAGGATGCCACTGTACTGTATGCCAATCAGATGACTCACGCGACAAAAGATTGCGCACATCAGCACTGATTGAAGAAGGTGACACACGACTGCTAATTGACTGCGGACCGGATTTCCGCCAACAGGCACTCAGAGAAGACATCACCCACATTGACGCTCTGCTGTGTACACATGAACATTATGATCATATAGGAGGACTGGACGACATACGTCCCTTAGGTGACTGCCACATCTATGCCGAAGAACGGGTTTTGGCAAGCATTAAGCGCTGCATGCCTTACTGTTTTGGAACAAACCGGTATCCGGGCGTTCCGACCATGGAATTACATCCCGTCCTGCCTGGCAAAGTGTTTCAAGTAAAAAACCTCAACATTTTACCTATCAGAGCCATGCATGCTCAGCTGCCCATATTGGGTTATCGGATAAAAAATGTGGCATATTTAACGGACGTAAAAACTTTATCAGAAAATTCCATACAACAATTAGCCGACTTAGACGTTTTAGTAATAAACGCATTACGGCAAACGCCCCATCCTTCGCACCTTTCACTGAGTGAAGCGTGCGAATTGGCTGTGAGGATAAATGCCAAACAGACCTACTTCACTCATTTCACCCACAGCCTCGGGCTGCACAGGGTAGTGAGTGAGACATTGCCAGAAAACATACACATGGCATATGACGGTCTTGCAATTGAAGTGTAACGTTCAAAACAAACTACTATGAAAAGAATACTATTATTGGCTATTCTTGTATTGGCAACAGCCACTCTTGCAAACGCAGAGAAATATTATTTGAGCATTGACATATTGAAGCCAGGTGACATCACTTTCAAAAAAGAAGCAATGAACCTGTTGATTGTGAACAACACCGTAAAACAACCTGTCGGCTTCGGACACAGTATAATCGACAACGGTCAAGTGAGTCTTGTGGAACAAAACGTCGACAGTGCTGCGCTGTTTTGCTTGGCAGGCGCATATGAAACATTTGAAGAATTCGGTTTCTTTTCCAGTGTACAATGGATAGAAACCAGTCAAAATAAAGGGAATAATTTCTTCACCATCAATTATCTGACCAACGCACAAACTGACAGTCTGGCCAAGGCCTACAATGCTGACGTATTGCTGGTGTTGAACAGAATAGCCTTATCAGATGACCTGACAAGCCTTTTTTATGAAGAGGAATATACCTGGCTGGGTGCACTTGACATCTCGTCCATCAGCAGTTGGTCAGTACATTATCCGACAACAGGAAAGGCAGAAACCATCCACTATACCGACAGTCTTTATTGGGAACAAATAGCTTCGACACAAGAAGAATTGTTAAACATGCTTCCCCAACGAGGCGATGCGGAAGTCGACATGGCTGTATATGCGGGACGCAACACCTGCAAACGCATGCTCCCATCATGGGAAACATGCGACCGCTATTTTTATGTGAACAACGACAAAAATCTGAAAGCAGGCATGGATTCCATTCCCTACAAGAAATGGGAAGCTGCCCTAACGCTATTTGAACAGGCAACGGGTGAAAAGAAGAAAGTAACACAAGCATACGCACATGCCAATTGTGCTGTATTATATGAGATGAAGGGAAACATAGAAGAAGCTCTGACACATGCCACCGAAGCAATGGCTATTGCACAAAATAGCTCTGCATACCAATTGACAGGCAGTTTTTGGGAAGAAATACAAGTTTACATGGAAGACTTGCGCCAACGCATTGCAGACGAAAAATTACTGAAAGAACAATTATGACCATGAAATATAAAGCTGTATGCTTTGATTTTGACTACACCTTGGCTGATTCGTCAGCAGGCATTGTGAAATGCTTCAGGATGGTCATAGACAGCCATGGGTGGAAAGGCATTGACGATGAACAGATAAGACGCACAATCGGCATGACCCTAGAGGATGCCTTCTCGCTCCTATCTGGCATTAAAGAACCAGACCAATTGACTGCACTGCACAAAGAATACAGTTTGCATGCAAACACCTACATGAACCCCAATACCCGATTTTATGAGGGTAGCCAGTGCGTATTGCAGGCATTAAAAGAGAGCGGATGCAAGACTGCCATTGTCAGCACCAAGAACAAAAACCGCATTGACGATTTCCTGCAAATCACTAAAACCAACCATTTGGTTGACAAAGTAATCGGCATCTACGAAGTAAAAGAAGCCAAACCCGATCCGGAAGGTCTGTACTTGGCAATGGAAACATTGGGCGCAGATAAAAAGGATGTACTGTATGTTGGCGACAGTATAATAGACGCACAAACCGCCATGAATGCGGGAGTAGACTTCTGTGGCGTAACAACGGGAGTTACGACAGCATCCGAATTGGCACTTTATCCACACAAAGCCATCATAAGCCATATTGAAGAACTGCTTACCGTACTGGAATAAGCTCTCTCCTACTTCTGGAACTGCCTGATACGCTTTATAACAGCATAAACCACCCAATCAGGCAAGTGTTTCAGCAATGGAAGAAAAAGATGATTGACACAACCAGGCATAACCTGCTTTTTCCCTTTTTCCGATTTGTCCAATGCAATCTGTACGAGGCGCTGCGGCTTCATGCTCACGCCTAAAGCAACCGCCACCCTACGCCAGTAATCGGACAAGCCGTACAGTCCGGTGTCAACAGCTCCCGGACAAATGGCGGTAACCGTCACGCCATAGGGCTTAAGCTCATACCAAAGCGAACGGGAAAGATTAAGTATGTAGGCCTTAGTGGCATTGTATGTACTGATGCCAGGCATAGCCATCCACGCAGACATGGACGACATATTGATAATGCGACCAGAACCACGTTGCTTCATATCTTCCGCAAAAAGGCGACACATAAGCGTAAGCGTACGCACATGCAAATCGAGCATCAGTGCAATGCGGACCGGTTCAGTATTCGTTAAATCATTAAAGAAAAACACACCGGCATTATTGACCAGCAAATCAACAGTAAAATTATGTTCATGAGTATATTGCCACAATTCCCTGGCAGCATTCTCCTCTGCAAGATTCATATATAAAGGCCATATACTCACATGAAATTGCTCGGAAAGCCGGGTTGCCGTTTCTTGAATTTCCTTTTCCTGATTGCTCACAATGAGCATGTCATATCCTTTTGCCGCCAAGGCTTTAGCATATTCCAAACCAATGCCAGAGCTGGCTCCTGTTACCAATGCAAACATAGTATTTTGTTTTTGTGTCCTGAATCAAATTGCTTGCCAAAGTCACACATCTTTCATCAAATCTGCAATCATTGCATTAAGCCAATGAAATCCCAACTGTGTTGGCACAAGGTTGTTTTCCCGTAGACAAAGAAATCCCTTGGCTATATAAATCTGTGCTTTTTGTAAACATTCATCCGCATCCTTTTGCCCAAAGATACGCGCGAGGTGCGACAGGTCAAGTCCCTCTGCCGTACGTAAGGCAAGCATGAGCGTTTCATTGAAATGCGTAGTGCGATCAATCTGTTCTTCTTCAGCCGGCAAACGTCCTGCCTCAAGAGTTTCCATATAAAGTGGCAGATTCTCCACATTCCACTGACGAGCACGTCCGTTGTAGGAATGCGCTCCAGGTCCAATGCCCATATAAGGCACATCATGCCAATACGAACTGTTATGACGTGATCTACAATATGGCTTTGCAAAATTAGACACCTCGTAACGTTCAAAACCAGCTCGTTGCAGCTCTACACACATCACATCATACATTTGATTATACAAGTCGTCATCAGAAGGCACAATTTCCTTGTTCTGACAGCGTATGTAGAGCGGCGTACCCTCCTCATAACTCAAGCCATAGGCAGATACATGCTGTACATCAAGCTGCAATGTACGGCAAATATCCTTCTTCCAGTCTTCCAATGTCTGTCCTGGCAAACCGTAGATGAGGTCAATGCTGATATTGCGAAAACCCGCCCGCTGAGCGGTCTCGACTGCATTGATGGCCTGCTGTGAGGTGTGACGACGATTAACAAGTTTCAGCAACTTATCGTCAAAAGATTGAATACCAATGCTCAAACGATTGAAACCCAAATCCAACCACTGATTGAGACATTCCTCCGTTATATCGTCTGGATTGGCCTCAAGAGTGATTTCCGACATTGGTTCCAAGGAGAAATGGGATTTAATGTGTCCCATAATGGTCTTACAATGTTGAAAAGAAAGCAAACTGGGCGTTCCTCCACCCCAATAAAGCGTTGCTAATGTATCAGTCAACAAATAGTCCTTACGCAAGTCCAACTCCCTGCCAAGACTGGCGATATAGCGCTCTATTTGATTTAAAGCTGTGGTAGAAAAGAAATTACAGTAAGCGCATCTCGTTTTGCAGAATGGAATATGTACGTATAGTCCGGCCATTGGAAGAAAAAATGCAGTTTTTTCATGCAAAAATACGAATATTGTTTGGCAGTTTCAAAAAAAGCCGTATCTTTGCACCCGCTTTTACTAAGCAATCGGGGTGTAGCGCAGTCCGGTTAGCGCACCTGCTTTGGGAGCAGGGGGTCGTGGGTTCGAATCCCGCTACCCCGACGAAATGGGCACAACTGCAATAGAATCAAGCAGTTAGTGCCTATTTAAATTTTAGAATATCAAAAAAAACGCATCAGTAACGGAGGGCACTGAAAAAGTAATCACAATTCAGTCCACTCTGCAGAGTAACTAAAAATATAGAGTTCGCCAACTCCTTATCGAGGATTTGACGAACTCTAATTTTTATTGATAGGTCGGTTATATATGACGCT
>JADIMG010000027.1 GCA_017694875.1 Candidatus Gallipaludibacter merdavium | reverse complement strand
AAATGAGATAATTTGTAATTTCAGAGGATTCGTAACATATTGGGTATCAATTACAACAAAATTCCTGCTTCCAATAAGAAGTGGGTGGGGGGATTATGTGCCTTTATCTAAGCTTAAATGAAAGAGCCGTGGCACGAACACCGCCAACGGATAATGTCAGTTTGTTGCCTTCTACCGTTTCATAAATGGTAGGCACTTCAAAACAAAACATCATCCTCTCAAAGTATTGTGTCTTGTCACTCTCTAAGAGTTGGTTGGCTGGCTTATGTACCGCTTCGGGGATTCTGCCTTTCACGATGTGCGAAACGCGAATGTCAGGTTTGTCAATCGTTTCACCTGTAAAGAAAGTGTTTGCAGCTTCCCAAACGGTTTCAATAAAGGCGTTGTGCGAAATCGTCAATTCATTGTCCTTACTGAAAACGGGAACGATGCAATCACTCTGTAAATGCTGAAAGTCAATCTCCATAGTATTTGCCTCTATGAAGTGGTTTACTTTCTTCACTTTTGTGGTTTCCTCTGAAATGATTGTTGCGTCCTCTGCAAACTGCTCAAAGTTACCACGTCTTTTCTGTGCCATAGTTGGCAATAAAACTAAGTTTTCCATAAATAGAAATTTTTAATTGGTGAATGATTTTGTTTATTCTTTGTTTTTATTCAATCATTGGTGGGGGGACTTGAAGATGTCGTAAGAACTTGTTTATATGGCACTCTCCAATTTTTGAAATAGAATAATAAAGCAAGTAGAGGGGGATATTTGAAATGTGTAGGTAGATGACTTTTTGTTTGGCTATTTATGAATTGCTTTGTTTGGTAGAAATAGAGGATAACGCCTTATCTTTTCATAATTGGCTAAGTTTAGAACAGAATTGTGTGTTGCTATATATTGCTGTATTGTAGCGACTTATTTTAGACAATTCTGAAAATCTGCTTTATAATGTAGTTTGAGTGGGCTTAAAAGCAAAAAGAACAGCCTAAGCTGTCCTTTTTTAATAATTCACATTATAAATAGTTGTGGCTCTTTCTTAGGCGGTATGATATAATCTTTATTGGTCAGCACTTTGACGAAATAGTTTAGACTGTTTACAGCCTCATTCAGATTAGGCAATCGTTGTGCCAACTGAAATTTGACGGAGTTCCTTTTTATAAGTTCTATGTCATTTGCCTGCTTCAAGTCCTGCTCTGTATAGGGATATTCCACAGCTATCTGTCCTATCAATTCCCTCTTGTAAGGTGGAGTTTCAAGCCCCTTAGTTTGGCAGAACAAGTCTATCGTGTTGTAAATCTCCTTATAAAGTTGTGGAGTACCTTTTGGAAAATAGTTGGTATTTCCCTTGTTAAAGCAATCAAGTGTGATTCTGTAACAGCCTTTATGCGGTTTTATCAGTTTCAGTTCAATGCACTTTTTCATGTACTTCTGAATCGTACCGTATGAAAGACTTAAACGTGCAGCCATTTCTCTAAGGCTGTAAAATGTCAGGTTGCAGCAGTTTAGGCAAATGCACTTTACAAGAAGGATAAAGCCTTTGATGCCCGTTTCTTCCTTTAATGTAAGATTGTCAAAGTGCAATTCAAGAAAACTTCTGCTTACTATGATGAAGTCCTTAGATGGAATATGCACCTTATAGAAATTCTTTGTTTTTGGCTGTCCGTTTTCAGCCTTGATGAATTGCCTTGTAATATCAACATATCCTTTTGCCTTATGGAGATAACCGCTAATTGTATCAGTATCATATCCAGCTTCTTCTGAAAGCGTTTCCAACAGCACATTTGATTCACCTGTATTGTAATCACTCTTAAAAAGGAGCAAGAGATAAATGTATGCTCCTTTATTGGAAAGCTGCTTGCCCAAACTTATAGGAAACAACCTGTAATAACTTTCGTCCTCCACTTTCATAATTTTCTGCACTTTTATAGCTATTCAACTTATGACTGCTGAAAGCCTGTATAGCTATGTTAGTAGTAAATATAGTTAATAGTATGTCCCTGCCTTTTATATCACCCAATCCGGAAATTTTATATCAGATTGAAAAACAGTATAAAACAGCATTTCAGGTCGGATATTTCAAGTAATAGATAAGGGAAGAATAGGACTTGCCTGTCACACAAGCCCTATTATCGCAGGACTGATAGCATTATCCCTCAAAATCTGCATATAGAGCCTTAAACGCTTCCACGTATGATTTGGCTTCCATAGACTGCCCCTGCTTGGGAGTAAAATGCTTGTCCCACTGCTCCTTATCAATAAGGTTAATCGTATCAATGACCTTCTGTTCATCATTTCCAACTTCATTGTAGTATTGTTTCAATCCTTGCGCAAACCGTCCGTTAAATCTGTCCTCTGATAAGAATTTATGTTCTTTTAAAGCATTCAGAATCTTATCCCCAACTTCACGGGTGGACTTGTTCAGTTGCAGTTTGCCATAATCTGATGTTTTCTTATAGCCCAACTGAATTGATTTTATTTGCTTGGAAGTCAGGTTGATTGTTCCAAAAGTGTAAAGAGCAAAGATGAAAGCTGCTTTGTATTTTTTGCACAATGAAAGAATGTAGTCCATTTCCTTGTCATTGGTGGAGATTCCAGAATTGTAGAAGTCGCCATTGCTCCAGACTTTACCATTGTTCCGCAAAGCTATGTAACTGACTATATCCATATTTTCAGGAATATGTACTTCTGTATATGTAGGTTGTGCTTCATTCAATGCAGGGAATTGCAGTGCCAAATCCCGATGTTGTCCGTCCTCACAAACTCCGTCATAGTTGGCATAATCTTCTTGCTTGACAACTTCCAATGTTATCTTAAAGTTGCTGATAGTGGCTTCTCCTTTGCCTATATTCCGTTCAACTGACATTTTGAATAATTTTCTGTCACCAATCTTTTTTATGGCTTCATCCATTGGTATGTATTCAATAGGCATGGATTCAATATAGCCCAAATTCTTGATTTTGTTGTAGCAAGCCTTTACGTTCTCTTTGTCAATATTCTGACGGTTGCCCTCGATAAAGAGCAAATTAAGTCTTTTATTCATAATCACTTCATTTTTATTGTTTTCTACTATGTTTAAGTTCTCACCGTTGTTCTTTTTAATAGCTTCCATATTCTATAAATTTAATTTGTTAAACATTTGTTTTTTGCAACTATCCAACCTATGCGCACTTGGCTTTCTGATTACGATGCAAAGGTACGGTGGCTTGAAAGAGTATATAGTGAGTGAATTTCAGTCGCAATGTTACTCCACTTAAAGTGAGAACAAGATAAAAAGAAAGAATCCTGCTACTCATATTGGAGCAACAGGATTCTCTTATAAGGGATAATATGCTGTGTTTCTTAGTAATATATATCAGAGTGTGCTATGATTTGTTTGTTCTTGTATTGTTTGAAAAAGCCTTTTAGTGATTCTGCATCAAACTTGAAATTCTCATTAGTGGATAGGTGAGTGTAATATATTAGTTTTGATATTAAGAGATTCTTGTTAAGCGAAACGGTTTCTCCTTTCTTCCGTTTGCCCACAAATTGCGGATTAAGTTCAAAAAACTCTCTCATCAATCTTGCAAAGTACCATATAAGCACAGAATTTGATTCTTCTTTTAAGTTGAAGATGTCTTTGGCTTCTTCCGCTGTCCAGCCACGTATTGCATCCTCGTTTTGCTCGTAGGCTTGTTTCACCCATTTTAGAATATAGGAAATAGCATGGCTGTTCTCAATCTCCATTTTGCCCTTGTCCGTTTTAATGGTGAGTTTCATTGCAGAATCTTCATCGTCAGGGGTGAGATTGATAAACTTCTCAATAGTTTTCTTTGCACTGTCTTTTATGGTGAATCCGTTTATGCACACACTGCAAGCGAAGTCAAAACAGAATATGGCAAGCAACCAAAATGCGTCTGCATCCATCTGCAATCCGTTTATGGTGGCTTGCAGGTCTTTGTCATTGATATAGTTCTCGTATTTATAAAGGCATAGTATTTCACCATTGTTGTAGCGTTCTGCAAATATGCGCATTGTTTCAAATGGCATGTTCACATTCAAGATGTTGGGATATATAGGTGTGCCGTCAGGTAGATAGAACGGTTCGCCTTTGCCTCTTAAAAGACTGGAAATGTACTGAAACTGTTTCTCGTTGTTATCATCTATTGGTAGTTGCATAGTTCTTTGATTTTTAGGCTATAAAGATAGAGAAAAAAGTCCGTCTATCATTGGATAAGCGGACTTTTCTGCATTTAGAGCAAATTTTTCATTGCTTCATCAATCTGTTCATTGTCAAAGCTGTCAAGATAGATTTGCGTCACTCTTTCAGAGCTGTTTGCCAAACACATATCGCATCATCTTAGCATTAGCCCTATTCTCATTCATAAAGTCACGTTCGATATAAATATCCGTCACTTTCATGGAATCATCTATATGATTCAAAGCTGCATGTACTATGTATTTGTCTATGCCAACTTTGTTAAGGGCAATAGTAGCCCAACTATGCCTTGCTGCATAGTATTCCAAATCTTCCACATTCAGTAATGCACCAATCTCTTTCAGACCATAGTTAATAGCTTTGTTGAAGGCTTTTTCATCTGCATAGTATTGGTAGAAATTGAATAACCGTTTGCCTGTCTTATCTTTGTACTTTTCTATTAAAGGCAGAACTATTTGAGGAACATCTACCACCATTTTTGCATTATCCAATCTACGGTCTTTCGTCTTGGTTCTATAATAAGTAATAGTATTCCCTTTCATTTCAG
>JADIMG010000026.1 GCA_017694875.1 Candidatus Gallipaludibacter merdavium | reverse complement strand
GTGGGTAGCATCTTTATCTGTTTTATAAAGATAAAGATACCCAAAAATCGGCATATATCCAAAATATTTATTGGGTATATGCCGATTATATCAGTCGGTTGTCCTATGAAAGGACTTTTTCAGTGCCCTCGTGAAAACTGGGCTCATTTTTGTTGTTTCTCAACCACCAGAGCTCAGCTTTGATGTAATTGTATTATCTTTGCAGGAATAAAAAGGAGAATGAATGGATAGTAAGGATATAAAGCGTATTTGTGTATTTTGTGGTTCTAGTTCGCAGGTGGATTCACGGCTGTTTGTAGAAGTAAAGCGCTTGGGAGGCTGGTTGGCTGAGCATGGGATTGAACTTGTTTATGGTGCAGGGAATGTTGGGCTGATGGGCGCTTTAGCCGACAGCGTGTTGGCTTGTGGAGGCAAAGTGACGGGTGTCATACCTCGTTTTATGGTAGACGCCGGATGGCATCATGAGAGATTACAGCAATTGCTCATTACAAATACCATGCACGAACGCAAGCAACTGATGTGTGAAATGTCGGATGCTGTTATTTCGTTTCCAGGGGGAATAGGAACGGCGGAGGAACTCTTGGAAACACTTACTTGGAAACAATTGGGCTTGATAACAAAGCCTATTGTGATAATGAATGTGTTGGGCTGTTATGATTCATTGCTGACTTGGTTGGATCAGATGGTTGATGGTCATTTTATGCGTGAAATACATAAAAATATGTGGAAAGTGTGTGCGGCGACGGCAGAATTGGACAGTGCATTGCAGAGCATGCCTGAATGGGATAGTACTGTACGAAAGATAGCAGCCATTTAAGTCCAAAGGAGAATAAAAAATGGAAGAGATTGTTTTGGCATCTTCTCCGCTTACGGAAAGCTGGTTTCCAATATTGTTGGCCTTTCTTTGTTTGTTGCTGTCCTTCTCCTTTATAGCACAGCCTTACAATATAGCTGTGTTATTTCGTAAAGGAAAAGATGACGATAGAAGCAATCTGTTTGATGACCAGACACGTATTGATATACGTGCCATCGTGTCGCAAGTGATATTTGTGGTTTGCACCTGGACTCTTTGTAGCTATTTGTTGATGTATGGCTTGAATGGCACATTCCGTCTTCTGACTTATTTGAAACTGTTAGCGTGCGTAAGTTTATTCTTTGCGTTGAAATATTTGCTATTGCTTTTGTTGGGCTATGTGTTTTTTGGCATGCAGACTTTTACGGTATATATGCGTATGTATTGGCAATTGTTGTTGCTTGTCTCAATGCTGGGCTTGCCATTGTGTCTGTTTAGTGTTCTGCTGCCGGAGATATATGCAGTCTATCCGCTCATATTGTTAGGTTTGTTACTGTTTGGTGCCGTAATCATGTTATTGGTAGATATTTTTCAACTTTTTTTTCATAAAATGGTTGCGAGTTTTTATATATTGCTGTACCTTTGCACCCTCGAAATTATACCATTTTGGGGACTGTTTTTTTTATTGGAAAAAATAGTTGTATCTGTCTAACAATAAAAAATAGAAGGTTTTGAAAGTCAAGAAAATTTTGGTGTCTCAGCCCAAACCTACGTCGGAGAAATCTCCCTATTATGATATTATGGCGAAATATAATGTCAAGATAGATTTCCGGCCGTTCATCAAGGTTGAACCAATGGATTCAAAAGAATTCCGTAAACAAAAGGTGTCAATTTTGGACCATACAGCCATTGTGTTCAATGCTCGACATGGCATTGACCATTTTTTTCGTTTGTGTGAAGAATTGCGTATTACGGTTCCTGAGACGATGAAATATTTCTGTGTTTCTGAATCGGTGGCACTTTATCTTCAAAAATATATTCAGTATAGGAAGCGTAAGGTGTTTTTCGGCCCGACAGGTAAGATGCCGGATTTGATACCAACAATGACAAAACATCTGGATGAAAAATATCTGATAGTTGTATCGGATGTTCATAATGATGATTTGATGGAAATGTTCCGCTCACGAAAGATACAGATTGATAAAGCAGTAATGTATAGGACTGTAAGCAATGATTTCAGCGAGTCTGAGCCTTTTGATTATGATATGTTGGTATTTTTCAGTCCGGCTGGAATAGCTGCCTTGATGAAAAATTTCCCTAATTTTGAACAGGGGGAAACTGTGATTGGCTGCCTGGGTGCGACAACAGCGCGCGCAGCGCGTGACGCAGGATTGCGTGTGGATATAGAAGTACCATCCCCAGAGTATCCGTCTATGACGATGGCAATTGATGCTTATTTGAAAGAGAACCATAAGCGGGTACGGAAATAATAGGGTTTCTGTAATTGAAGGATTTTTAAGCAATCTCGGAAGTTCGGAATTTTTCCTTACTTTTGGGGTTGCTTTTTTGAATTTAAACAGCCTATGTCTGAATTGGGTTTGAGCAAGTCGAAGCGTTTGAAAGGTGAAACGTTGGTAAAAGAACTATTTGCCAAGGGGTGTACTTTTGTGTGCTATCCGCTTCGTGTCACTTATATGTACTGTACAGACAATGAAAATCGGGTGATGTTTTCTGTAGCAAAGCGCTTGTTCAAACGTGCCGTATGGCGTAATACCTTGAAGCGGCGCATGCGTGAGGCATATAGATTGCATCAGCTGCAGCTAAATGAGTTGCCTGATGATGCGAAGGTTCGTATCTGCTATTCCTATATTGCGCGTGAAGAGCTGCCTTATATTGTTATTGAAAAGGCTATGGTAAAATCCATGCAAAAATTGCGTAAACAGATAATGGAAGGTCAAGAGCAAGTATGAACCGAATTCAAATACTTATCCGTCGGGCTGTGTTGTTGCCGGTATATTTTTACCGTTGGTGCATTTCTCCACTGTTTCCTCCCACTTGCCGTTATACACCGACATGTTCTGCTTATATGGTGGAGGCGGTTATGAAGTATGGAGTGTTGAAAGGTGGGTGGTTAGGTATAAGGCGTATCCTCCGATGCCATCCATGGGGTGGAAGTGGCTATGATCCGGTTCCTTGATTTCCATCAGATAGAATTGTAATTTATCAGAAAGATATGCGAATAGATATTATTACTGCTGTTCCAGAACTGTTGGAGAGTCCGTTGAATCATTCGATAGTAAAACGTGCCCGTGACAAAGGCTTGGTTGAAGTTGTAGTGCATAATTTACGGGATTATAGTGATGACAAACACCGGAGGGTTGATGATTACTCTTTTGGCTTTGGTGCTGGTATGGTATTGCAAATAGAGCCTATTGACAGAGCTATCACAGCTTTGAAGAACCAACGGAACTATGATGAGGTAATTTATACTTCACCAGATGGTGAACCTTTTACGCAGAAAATGGCTAATAATTATTCTTTGGCAGAGAATCTTATCATATTGTGTGGACATTACAAAGGAGTAGATCATCGCGTGAGAGAACATTTGATTACACGTGAAATAACAGTGGGTGATTATGTGCTGACTGGCGGTGAACTGCCTGCTGCTATCATGACAGATGCAATTGTGCGGTTGCTCCCTGGAGCTATTGGCGATGAGATGTCCGCTTTATCAGATTCTTTTCAGGACAATTTGCTGGCACCTCCTGTCTATACGCGCCCAGTGGAATATAAAGGGTGGCGGGTACCAGATATATTGTTGTCTGGGCATCAAGCCAAGATAGAAGCTTGGGAACATGAACAGTCATTGGAACGCACGCGTATGTTGCGTCCTCATTTGCTGGATGAATGGGAATAGAGCTGGTTGTGATAGGTTATCTGGTGACAATTAATGTTGTCGGAGGAATCGTATTTTGTGCCGACAAATTGTTGTCAATTAAAGGTGGAAAGCGTGTGCCGGAGCGAACGTTGCATGCGTGTGAAATGATGGGAGGGGCATTCTTAATGATGCCTTTGATGTATGTGATAAGGCATAAATGCAGCAAGCCGGCATATTATGTGGTCAGTTGGCTACTTTGGTTGCTATGGATGTTTGTGTTGGTCATGTGTTTAAAGTGGTGTAAAATAAATGTTTTGGGTACGTGGTTGCATTTTGTGGATTGAATAGAAATTACTACCTTTGCACCCGCTCTTCGAGTAAGGGCATTTCGATAGTACTAATTTAAATATTTTACAAAATGGCAGTAAAAATCAGATTGGCTCGTCATGGCCGCAAATCCTATGCTTATTATCACATAGTTGTAGCCGACAGCCGTGCGCCACGTGATGGCAAATTTATCGAACGTATTGGTTCTTATAACCCTAACACTAACCCAGCAACGGTTCAATTGAATTTTGACCGTGCAATGTATTGGTTAGGTGTGGGTGCGCAACCAACAGACACAACCCGCAACATCCTTTCAAGAGAAGGTGTTTTGTTGATGAAACATTTGATGGGTGGTGTAAAAAAAGGCGCCTTTACTGAAGCTGAAGCAGAAAAGCGCTTTGCAGCATGGAAAGCAGAAAAGGAAAATGCTTTGACCAAAACTCGTGAACAGATGGCTGCAGATAAAGCTGCTGCTGCTAAGGCACGTTTGGAAGTGGAGCAAGCACAAAACAAAGCAAAAGCAGAAGAATTGGCAAAGAAAAAGGCTGCCGAACTCGAGGCTCAGGCTGCTGCAGCAAAAGCCGAGTTGGAGGCCCAAGCAGAGGCTCCTGCAACAGAAGAAGCTCCTGCAGAAGCATAATTCGTTTTGCGGAAAAACAACTAAGCGAGGGTTTGAATTTCAAACCTTCGTTTTTTTGTATCTTTCTTTTAGGTAAAGCAACTTTTCAGTAAGGAATCCGTTTATATACTATCATTATAATAAAAAAAGAGTCATGCTGGAAAAACAAGTGAATGCAGCTATTCAGGTATTGCCCACCCCTAAAGATAGTTCAATCCATCCATATGCGATAGTAGATGCTGCCATAGCTGCCATCAAACGCACGGGTTTGCCGTGTAAAGTGTGTCCTTTTGAGACAGTAGTGGAAGGGACTTACGAGGAGGTAATCAATACCTTGCGCTTGGCGCAGGAAGCTTGTTATGAGGCAGGCGCTGCAAGTGTGATTACAAATGTGAAAATACAGACGTCTGCTGAGGAAGATGTGACTATAGAGAGTAAAGTGGGTAAATATGAGATATAAGCGTGAGCTGCAAGATACGCTATGGCTTATTGCGCTGCAAGGGCTTAACTATGTAATGCCCTTATTGGTGTGGCCGTACTTAATGGTGGTATTAGGTGCGGAAAAATTCGGCTATATCGGTTTTGCAACAGCTGTATGTCAGTATTTGATGATAGTAGTGGATTTTGGGTTTAATTTTACGGCAACTAAAGACGTTGCTTTGCATAAGGATGATAAAAATGCTTTGACCAAGATATTTTGGACCACCCTGTATGCAAAAGGATTTCTGCTCTTGATATGTATGGTTTTGTTGCTGTTCCTGGCTTTTTGTGTTCCGGCGTATATGCCTTATAGATGGACACTGTTGATTTTGTTTGGAATGGTGGTGGCTAATACCTTTTCTTTTGTGTGGCTTTTTCAAGGATTAGGGGAAATAAGGCAGATATCGATTGTCAATGCAATTGCAAAAATATTGATATTACCTCTGACGTTTGTATTAATAAAAGACTCCCAACAATATTTATTGGCTGCAGTACTATTATCAACAACCTATTTATTTGGTATGTTGCTATCTGTAATATGGGTTCATATTAAGGGATTTGGCCCATCCTTTTTTATGAAACCAATTTGGGCTGATGTGACGGGAAGTTTAAGATCATCATTCCCTATTTTTCTTTCGGGTGCGGCAATAAATGTTTATGTTGCCTTGTTGGTTGTTGTTCTTGGATATTATGCGTCTCCTGTTGAAGTGGGTCGATATACAGCGGTTGAAAAATTAGTGCGTAGTGTTTGTTATCTCTTTTTTGTTCCAATGTCACAAGCTTTTTTCCCTAAGATTGCAACTTTGGCCAAAGGACAGACTGGTGATGCGAGAAAGCTATTGAAATTGATTTATTTTGCTCTTGGGGGACTTATGTCGGTGCTGTTTGTTGTGTTGTTGTTTGGAGGCGGTTGGATTGGTACATTGCTTGGTCGGGATTATATGGGATTACATACCTTGTTTGGTATTATGTCTCCTATTCCATTGTTTGTTGCCATGGGTGGTATCAGTGGGCAATTGGTGTTGCTGGCAATGGGAGATGAAAATGATAAAAAACATTATCGTAATGTTTATTTGTATGCATCTGTTATTGCGATATGTATGATGTTTCTTTTTGTACCACAAGGAAAAGAGGCTGGTGCTGCATGTTGCTTATGTGCAACTGAGGGATTTGTTTGTATCGCATTATGTTTTTATGCATATAAGTTATTGAGAAAGGAGTAAGTATATTGACATATCTGTCATTGATATTGATAGTATTGGCTGTGTTCACTTTTGCGGAATTGTTGTTGAGTGGATACGATAAGGCAAAGAAGCAATTGTTTGTCCTTGCCTATATTTGTACGGTTGTCTTGATTGCTTCCAGATATAGTATAGGGCCAGATATCATGTCATATATCCCCTTCTACAAAAACATGTCAAATGCCGATTTTTTGCATTACGAGGGAAATTTTGAGTATGGCTTTGCTTTGTTCTGCATGTTATGTAATGATATCGGGCTATCTTATTGGGGAATGACATGTGTGGTTACCTTGCTTTATTTTGTACCATTGTATTTTGTATGGCGGAAGATTCCTGATTATAGGATATTGGCATTATTTGCATTGGTCGTTTTTGATTATAATTTGATGCTTTATGAATTACGTCAATGTTTGGCTGTAGCTTTTATGCTATGGGCATTTCTTTTTTGGGAGAAAAAGATGTTCGTAATGGTTTTTGCATGTTGTTTAGTTTCATGTACGATGCATAAATCGGCTGTCATTATGTTTCTATTAGCGGGGCTCGTTTATCTTCTGCGTGGACTCCGTATAGAAGTAAAGGCCTATCTGTTATTAGGTTTGGCATTGTTTCTTATGCTTATGATACCTTTGGGAAGTGTGCTGGAGGCGTTGATTGCGTATCTGCCATTTCCACATGCATCGATCAGTTCCTTGCTGCATCATCTGAGTAGAACACAGTCACTTCAGTTGGTATTCCCGATTTATATAGGAGCAATTTTGTGTTTAGCATATTATTTGTCAAAAGATAATGATAAACGCACATTGCATTGGATGGCTTGGATGAGTTTTCTCGTGATAGTTCTACTATTTCAGTATTGGTTCTTGTTGAATCGTATCCGTTCGTATTTTCTTCCGTTTATCATCCCTTATTTTTGTTATGTTGTATATTATTCAAAACAGAAGAACCGTTTGCCCATACAATTGTTTGTATTGCTCTTTCTTGCTTTTGGAATTAGTCTGATATATCGAAACAATAGAGATGCAAGTAAGTTATATAGTAAGTCCAACAATATCTCGACTGTATTTGAACGTTTCAAGTACAGTGAAGCTGATTTGCAGAAGAGACAAATTGATGAGGCTGAGAAATTTTGGCGTTATGACTACAATGACAAGGAGAAATGGTAGATATTGTGCTCTCAACATATAATGGTGCATCCTATTTGATAGAGCAAATGGATTCTATAATAAATCAGACCAATACAGCCTGGCGTTTGATTATTCGTGATGATGGTTCAACTGATGCTACTATTGGTATAATTAACGGATATGTACAGAGATTTCCAGATAAGATATTTTTGTTGGAGGATAACTTAGGAAATGTAGGTGTAGTGAAGTCTTATGAGCTTTTATTGCAATGCACAACAGCAAATTATGTAATGTTCTGTGACCAAGACGATATTTGGATGCAAACAAAAATTGATGATACATTACATAGGATGATAGCAGCGGAGCGTGATTATGGTAGAGATATTCCTTTGCTGGTTTTTACGGATTTGGTTGTAGTTGACAACTCCTTGCAGGAAGTGTCTCCTTCATTTTGGAAGCAAAATAGATTTTGTGTTGATGTATGTTGTAAATTTCCGTATATTTGTGTCGCTAATTGTGTCGCTGGATGTACTATGATGATTAATGCTCTGGCTCGTTCTTTAGCATTGCCTTTTTCTATTCATGCACCAGTTCATGATTGGTGGATAGCTGCGCGTGTAGCAAGAGAAGGAAAACTGGTGTATGTTGATGCTCCAACAATTTTGTATAGACAGCATGGCAGCAATAAGTACGGAAGTCGTGGAATCCCTAAAGGATATTACTTTCATAGATTTCTTCATTTTTATAGGTTGATAGCGGATTTATATGCTATCATGCCATATATGAAGGACATAGGAATAAGAAATACTTGGGAATACATTTATTATAAACTATCCTATTGTTTAATCAGAAGAAGATGCATATAGTTTTTGTGATACAAGATATTACTACAAAAGGTGGTACTGAACGTACTACAGTTTGTTTGGCTAATATGTTTGCGAGCAAAGGACATAGGGTAGATATAATTTCTGTCTTTAGAAACAACCCAATTTTAGCCTATGCTGTTGATGATAGTGTCAAGCTAAGTTTTGTTTCGGAGAGTACCTATTCATTGGATGATGGAAAGATGGGTAGATGTTTGAAGGTAATAAAGCAATTACCTTCATTTAAAAGAATATTGTCCGGTATTGGTGCTGAAATAATAATCGCTCAGCGGTTACTGGCTGTCTTATTGGTCTTTTTTGCTGGGTACTCGAAGAGAGCTGTTGCATGTGAGCATTTTAAATATGATGTATATAATCTATTTATAAGGAAGGTAAGAGCATTTGTCTATCGATTCTTTGCATGGGTTGTTGTTTTAACTGATGCGGATAAATCTAAATTCTTGCGAGAAATCAAGCATGTATCAACAATTCCGAATATGGTTTCTGTAGTTCCAGAACCTTATAAAGGTTTTGGAACTAAGCGGATTATTTCTGTCGGGCGATTGGATAAGCAAAAAGGATATGATTTGTTGTTGTTGGCTCTGACAAAGGTGTTGCCAATAGTTCAAGACGATGGCTGGCATGTTGATATTTATGGTGAAGGGCCTGAATTAGGTATTTTAATGTCAATGTCATCAAAATTGTCGCTGGACAAGTTTGTGCATTTTAAAGGTTATACCAGTGCAATAGAAAAAGAATATGCTACATCGGAATTTTATGTAATGTCGTCACGTTATGAGGGATTTCCTATGGTCTTATTGGAAGCAGCGGCATGTGGATTGCCAATAGTTTCCTTTGATTGCCCGGAAGGACCTTCTGTTTTACTTGGAAATGGAGGAGGAATTTTGGTGCCCCGTGAAGATACGGAGGCTTTGGCCAAAGCAATTTTGAATTTGATAAATAATGATGTGTATAGACAACAACTTCATCAACAAACTAAAGATATTATCAAGCCATTTGTTCCGGAAATGATATATGAGAGATGGATGGAACTATTATGTGGGCAATTAAAGCGTAGCTATGGAAAACAAAAATGATTTAGTGTCAATTATTACTCCATTATATAATGGTGAACGGTTCGTGTCAACTACGATAGATAGCGTTCTGGCCCAAACCTATTCTTATTGGGAGATGATAATTGTCAATGATGGTTCAACAGACCATAGTGCTGAAATAGTGCAGTCTTATGTTGATAAGGATTCCCGTATAAAATTGTATACACAATTAAATGCAGGTTCTGCTGCAGCGCGTAACAATGGAATAAGAAGAGCAAAGGGGCGTTATATTGCTATGCTAGACTCAGATGATTTATGGGATGCTGATTATCTGCAATCACAGATAGATTTTATGCAGAGCAAAGATGCTTCAGTCATTTGTGCTGCTTATCGATATATTAATGAGGAAAATAAAGAAATTTTGTCCCCGTATATACCAAATCCAATTATTCCGGTTAAACAGATGCGTATTACCAATAGGGTGGGTTGTTTGACAGGAATGTATGATACGGAAAAGCTTGGAAAACATTTTTTTAGGGAAGAATTAAGATCATTAAGGGATGATTATGCTTTTTGGTTGGAATTA
Organism: Candidatus Gallipaludibacter merdavium; assembly: GCA_017694875.1. Lineage (GTDB taxonomy): Bacteria > Bacteroidota > Bacteroidia > Bacteroidales > Paludibacteraceae > Gallipaludibacter > Gallipaludibacter merdavium. The sequence goes on along the minus strand of JADIMG010000026.1, from coordinate 35,117 downwards.
GCCGAAGAGGCTGGAAATATTTATGGTAATCAATCTGTGATTGCGAGTTACAGGGTATGGAATTCATTCACCGGAAATAAATTTAAATTGGTAAAAGCACAATTCTTGTTTTATTATAAATATCAGCAATTAGGGTTGCTACAAAGCATTTATAACTTATTGTATTGGGGATTAAGAGGAATAAAAAAATTCTATTTGACAAAATGAATATAGCAATTATAGGTGGCTCAGGCTTTGTCGGTACACGTTTGATTCAGTTCTTAGACGGTCAGCAGGTACTGAAAAATATAGATAAAAGAGAAAGTCATTTTTATCCGGAAATTACTCACATAGCAAATGTGCTCGACAAGGAGACGTTGGCAAGGGAACTGCAAGGCATGGATGCTGTTGTTCTCTTGGCGGCAGAGCATCGGGATGATGTGACGCCTATCTCATTGTACTACGATGTGAATGTGCAAGGAATGCGGAATACGTTGGAGGCAATGGAGCGTAATGGCATAAAGCGTTTAGTTTTCACAAGTTCTGTTGCCGTTTATGGATTAAACAAGGAAAATCCGAACGAGGACTTCCCTGCAGATCCTTTCAATCATTACGGTAAGAGCAAATGGCAGGCAGAGCAGGTACTGAAAGATTGGCATGGCAGGCATCCGGATTGTGTGGTAAGCATATTGCGTCCAACAGTGATTTTTGGTGAACGGAATCGGGGCAATGTATATAATTTGCTTCACCAGATATCAACAGGGGCCTTCTTGATGATAGGTAAAGGAGAAAATAAAAAGGCGATGGCCTATGTTGGCAATATAGTCGCTTTTATTGACTTTCTGTTACGAAACCAACAGTCCGGTTTGGAAATATATAATTATACGGATAAACCTGATTTTACTATGAATGAGCTTGTCACTTTGGTTAGCAAGGTTATGAATAAACATATTCCATCGGTTCATTTCCCTTATTGGTTAGGAATGCTGGGAGGATATGCATTTGATGTACTTGCATTTCTTTCACGTAAGAAACTGGTGATAAGTTCTGTGAGAGTGAAAAAGTTTTGTGCAACAACACAATTTGACTCCTCAAAGGCACATAAGTCTGGGTTTGTACCGCCTTTTACTTTAGAACAAGGGCTAAGCCGGACTCTTGAATTTGAATTTATTCACAAGGCGGCTGGAGATAAGATTTTTGAAACAGAATAGATTTTGGGTTAATGGTTGTTTTAAATGTCTCTATAGTTATATATAAGACCAACGAGGAGAAAATTCATCGTCTGGTGGCATTATTGCGCCAATGCAAGGCGGTAAATGATGTTTTTATCATTGACAATTCCCCCTCTCCTTTTCAGACACCCCATAATATGGATGCAACCTATATCTTCAATAATAATAATTGTGGATATGGTCGTGCACATAATATAGCCTTGCGCAAAACCATAGAAAATAAGATTCCTTATCATTTGGTATTGAACCCAGATGTAGTTTTTGATCCTTCAATAATTAATGAATTGTTAGAATATATGGAAGGTCATACATCGATAGGCTCATTAATGCCCAAGATTTATTATCCCAATGGCGATTTGCAGTATTTGTGTAAATTGGTTCCAGCGCCAATGGACTTATTCGGGCGACGCTTTTTACCAAAGTGGATGATGAAGAAAAGAAAGAGACGATTTGAGTTATATGATTCTGGGTATAGCACAATTATGAATGTACCATATCTTTCTGGATGTTTTATGTTGTTGCGCACCAGTACTCTGGAAGATGTTGGGTTGTTTGACGAACGATTCTTTTTGTACCCTGAAGATATTGATCTTACGAGGCGTATTCATAAAAAATATAAAACCATCTTTTATCCATATGTGAGTGTTATACATGAGTACGGAAGAGGTTCATATAAGAGTATGAAGCTGTTATATTTCCATATAGTTAATATGTGTCGCTATTTCAACAAGTGGGGATGGTTTTTTGATAAAGAGCGCAAAGAAATAAACGCACGTTGTATAGCAGAAAATATCTCTACATCGGATCAACGTCGATAGTAATCGGTACATTCTTGAATTCAGGAATGTTGTGCAGTTGTGTGATGGCAGATTGGATGAGCTGTTTGGCTTTGGAAGCGGAAGCCGTTGACTCGATTTTCAGAATGATTTGTCGGATAAAGACATTCTGCACGCGGGGAATTATAGGGGGAATTGCATCAGAACTGCGTTTCCCGAATATTTGTTGCAGAAGTCTCGCCAACATATTGCTTGCACGATTAGCCATATGGGCATCGCGATGTTTGACAGAAAGTAGTATGACTCTATAGAAGGGTGGATAATGAAATAAGAGACGTTCATTCAGTTGAGTCTCATACATGGATATATAGTCATGCCTTTCCACAAATCGGATGATAGGATTGTCCGGGTTGCGGGTCTGCAAGATGACTTCTCCTTGTTTGTGCATACGTCCCGCTCGTCCGCTTACTTGCTCCAGAAGCTGGAAAGCGCGTTCATGAGCTCTGAAATCTGCAGCATTCAGCAGATTATCGGCATTGAGCACAGCCACTAAACTTACATCATCAAAGCTCAGCCCTTTGCTTACCATCTGTGTTCCTATCAGAATATCAATCTTATGATCGGAAAAATCATCTATAATCCGTTTGTAGGCATTTTTTGAGCGGGTTGTATCTAAGTCCATACGGGCTACTGTGGCTGTAGGAAACAGCTTCATAACTTCTTCTTCTATTTTTTCTGTACCTAAGCCAATATCATTGATTAGTGAAGAATGGCAATTAGGGCAGGTCTGCGGTATGGGTTGTGTATAGCCGCAGTAATGGCAAATCATGAGACCTTGTTTCTTGTGCAGGGTAAGGCTGACATCGCAATTGGCGCAGTGTGGAACGTGCCCACACTCCTTGCATTGAATGAAAGGGGCGTATCCCCGTCTGTTTTGGAAAATAATGACTTGTTCTTTTCTTTCCAAAGCAGCTTGTATTTTTGAAACCAGTATATCGGAAAAATCCTCTGTCATTTCCTTTTTTCTCGCAGCCTCTTTCATATCAACAGTGGTAATGATAGGCATTTGTAGGTTCTTGTAGCGGTTAGTCATTTCTACCAAACCATATTTTCCTGTGGTTGCATTGTAATAGGTCTCTACAGATGGAGTAGCTGAGCCCAATAAAGTTTTGCAATGATGGATTTTTCCGAGAATGATGGCCATGTTGCGGGCGTTATACCGCGGAGCTGGGTCTTGCTGTTTGTAGGACGTTTCGTGTTCCTCATCTACAATGATAAGCCCCAAGCGGCTGAAAGGTAGAAAAATAGACGACCGCACGCCCAATATTATTTCGTAGCTCTTTTGTTGTAAAAGGTCTTGATATATCTCAACCCGCTCTGCATCGGAAAACTTGGAATGATATACGCCTAGTTTATGACCGAATACGGTTTGCAGACGATTGGTTAATTGCGTAGTCAGTGCAATTTCAGGGACCAGATATAGCACCTGCTTTCCCAGGGACAACTGTTCCTCAATCAAATGAATATATACCTCTGTTTTTCCGCTCGAAGTGACACCATGCAAAAGTACAATATCCTTGTTCTCCCATTCGGAATGGATACTTTTGATAGCTTTCTGTTGCGCATCGTTTAACTCTTTGGGTTTTTCGATGATGCATTCACCCTTTCTGATACGGTCTGTCTGCTGTTGATATGAATATAATATGCCTTTGTTTTCCAGCTCCTTACAGATTGTCGATGATACGCCGCATAAAGAAAGTAGTTCCTTTTTTTTCACTCCTGTTGCTCGACCGTTCTGCATATAGCTTGAGAGTGAAAGGTATTGCATCAGTAGTTTGGTTTGTTGGGGCGACCGTGACAGCTTGTTGAAAATCTCTTGCAGTTGTTCCTGGTGTTGTATATTCTTGCTGAGGCATATGTATGTCTCCGTTTGGGGACGATAGGATGATTCAACTCCTTCTTGCAACTGTATAGCTCCCATATCTACCAGTTTGTAAAGGACAGGAAGAAGCTGGTTGGTTCCCAGTTGTTTGGCAATTTCTTGCGCGTTATGCAGTTTTCCGTCTTCGAGCAGACTGATGATGCGTAATTGTTTGGGCGTGAGCTTTTCCTTTGCCTCAAAATCTTCCAATAGCATCACTTTTGTCTCGCTTTCAATTTTTAGGCCTGCTGGTATAGCTGCTTTATATATCTCACCTAAGCTCACTTGATAATAATTGGCCATCCATTCCCATACCGCAAATTGATGAGGAGTGATGATAGGATACTCGTCAATTATTTCTGTCAATTCTTTGATGTTGAATCCTTGTGGAGGGTTCTCGCTCAGTTTATAGATAATGCCTGTATAAAATTTTCGTTCGCCGAATGGCACAATAACTCTCATACCAGGTTGGGCCGGTATGGTGTTGTCCGGTAATTTATAGGTAAAAGTGCCGGAAATGGCAAATGGCAGTATTATCTCGGCGAACATGAAAGTTGGACTTATATGATGCGCTTGATGATACGCAATTGGTGTGTATGCTGTCCGTCCTCTTCAGAAACAATACCGGTTGCATCAATACGGTTGATTTTTACACGGCCAGATGCGTGCATAATGCTTTGGTTGTCCATCAGCATGCCCACGTGTATTATTTTGTGATCTTTGTTTTCAAAAAAAGCCAAGTCACCCGCTTGTGCTTCTGTCAGGAAATCGACGGTTTTCCCTATTTTCACCTGTTCTGATGCATCACGGGGAAGTTGTATGCCGAATATTCTGTACATCATTTGTGTGAAACCGGAACAATCCATTCCCAATGCGTTGCGGCCACCCCACAGATAAGGTGTGTTCAAGAAGAAACGGGCAACATTCAATACATTCTCTTTAGAGAAATTGGTGCCTGCAGGCAATATGGCACTTGGGTCTATTTGGAAATGAATGCCCAGCAGTTCAAATTCGCCGTCCTTGTAATTGGGAAGGCGTGTGCCACCAGTCAACAATATAGAGATCTGATTGGCTTTGCTTACGGCTAAGACCACGGGAAGTGCTATACTTGCTTTGGGGGAATTCTGTATAGCCTCACAAGCATTGTCTGGCAAGGTAGATATCATTTTCCGATCAACCCAGCCTTCATAATTGTCGGAATCCAAGTGTACTTTACACCATTTATCGGTGATTTCTATGATGGTCATTGTTTCGGCAAACAATATCTGTGAGCACATTTCAGCTTGCTCGCTGGGTTCTGTACGCATGGGTACTACGCTGTTAAAAGTTATAGCTTTCATATTTCTCCTTTAAGAACCGATTTAGAAAATGAGGGTCGGATGGGGTATCCTATCCGACCTCTATTGTGTGCCCTGGGTTTATTCCCATTCAATGGTTGCTGGCGGTTTTGAACTAATGTCATACACTACGCGGTTGACACCCTTGACCTTGTTGATAATGTCATTGGAGACTTTAGCAAGAAAGTCGTATGGTAATTGCGCCCAATCGGCTGTCATGGCGTCAGTTGAAGTTACGGCACGTAGTGCAACGGCATTTTCATAGGTACGTTCATCACCCATGACACCCACTGACTGTACAGGGAGCAAAATCACACCCGCCTGCCATACTTTGTCATATAGGTTCCACTCACGCAATGCACTGATGAATATATCGTCGGCATCTTGTAGGATTCTTACTTTTTCGGGAGTGATATCTCCGAGAATACGAACAGCCAAACCGGGTCCGGGGAAGGGTTGTCGTTTAATCAAGTGCCCCATCATGCCCAATTCGCGCCCCACTTTTCTTACTTCATCCTTGAAGAGCAGACGTAGAGGTTCGCACAATTTCAAATTCATTTTTTCTGGCAGACCACCTACATTGTGGTGTGACTTGATGGTGGTGCCCGTAATGGAAAGCGACTCGATGCAGTCAGGATAAATTGTTCCTTGTGCCAACCATTTGACATCCTTTATCTTGCGTGCTTCTTCATCAAACACATCAATAAAGCCTTTGCCGATAATCTTACGTTTCTTTTCCGGGTCGGTCACACCCGCCAATTCTCGATAGAATTTTTCATGTGCACGTACGCCAATTACATTCAGGCCTAGGTGCTTATAATCTTCCATCACTTTTTCAAACTCATTCTTGCGCAATAGGCCATGGTCAACAAATATACAAGTCAGGTTTTTCCCTATGGCCTTGTTCAGCAGTACGGCTGCAACCGAAGAGTCTACGCCGCCCGATAGCCCAAGAACTACCTTGTCATTGCCAAGTTGTTCACGTAAGCTTGCAATGGTACTTTCAATAAAAGATGCCGGTGACCAGTCTTTCTTGCAATGGCATATCTGAAGAAAATTATCCAATAGTAAAATACCGTCCAGGCTGTGGAATACCTCCGGATGAAACTGTACGCCCCAAGTGTCTTCTCCTTCAATTTTATAGGCTGCAACGGGGACATCATTAGTGCTGGCTATTATTTTAAAGCCTTCAGGCAGTCGGGTTATCGTATCTCCATGCGACATCCATATCTGTGAGCCGGCGTTAATACCCTTAAACAAAGCGTCATCCTTATCTATGGTCTCCAGATTTGCTCGTCCATATTCACGTGCAACGGCAGGCTCTACGCTACCTCCGCTACAATAAGCTATGTATTGCGCACCATAGCAGATACCCAATAAAGGCCACTTGCCACGTAGGGTGGACAAATCAACTTTAAAGGCTGATGGGTCATATACCGAATAAGGGCTGCCTGAAAGTATTACGCCTTTGATTCCCGTAGTGTCTTTTGGAAATTTATTATAGGGAAGAATTTCGCAATACTCGTTCAATTCACGCAAACGACGCCCAATTAATTGGGTGGTTTGCGACCCAAAGTCAAGGATAATAATCTTTTCTTGCATATAAGAACTGTTGTTTGGTTGACGAAAAATGTCTGGTTTCAGACATGGCAAAGATACAGATTCTTGCCTAATCATACAACATGACCTTATGGCTCTCATGAAGGTTTTGTCCATTAAGCAAATTGTAAGTAAGATACCATGTTTTTAGACAAAATGTCAGTGAGAGGCAATGCTGATTACTCCAGCAAAATTGGCAGCCTCCGCCGAGAGACTGTTCTGCATGCGTATTTTCATGTTTTGTTATCAAATAGATGGTTTTATGTGACACTCTGTCTGAATCGTTAGTGTTCTCCATAAAGCTTCTTGTTTCCGATTAGGTTACTATGAATTTTTCATTGTCTATCTTTTGGTTTTTCATATCTTTGTTCGCATCACTTTAATACATAATACTATGAAAAAAATCATCATTTTCAGCCTATTGGCTATTTTGTCTCTTCCTGTTCACGCTCGTTGGTTTTTGGGTGGAAATGTTGCTATGTGGTATGACACACGTTCTGCGCTCTTTTCTTTATCCGTTTTGCCAGAGGTGGGTTATGAGTTCAATGACAAGTGTGCGGTTGGTGGGCAAGTGGGGTTTGCCATAGCAGCCGAAGAAGATTATTCTGGAGGAGCTGGAGTAATTGCACCTTTCTTCCGATATACTTTTTGGCATAATGACATTTTGGCTGTTGATATGCGTGCAACGCTTGGTTTCTCTTTTTCTGACGTATTGGTGGCTTCAGAAGTAAGTGTAAGTCCTTATATCCGGTTTACGCCCCATGAACATTTTGATATCTATCTGAAGTTGGGAGCTGCTGGCTTTTTCTATTCCGAGGATGATTGTCGGTTTGGTTTTGGAGCCGATTCCAATGACTTTGCCGTGGGTTGTGCTTATCGTTTTTAAGTCTGATTTAGCAAAAGAAATATTTAACATTTCTTTATTTGCTTGATAAACAGTTATTTGTAAATTATTTGCTGTTGCATCAGAAATATTTTCTTATGGAAATTTGTTTCATATGGAAAATATTTCTATCTTTGCACCATCAATAACAGTCAATACATGTAAATATGAAAAAAACATTCTTTCTTTCCATTATTACGTTGCTGGCTTTTACGGCATGTGCAACAGATAACAATAAAAAGCAGACGAATAATGTAAATATAACAGATAAAACAACAACGACTATGAAACCAATTGAATTGAACAAACAAGATTTTCTTGCAAAGGTAGTTAACTATGAGGCAAATCCTACGGAGTGGAAATATTTGGGTGACAAACCTGCAATCATCGATTTCTATGCATCATGGTGTGGCCCTTGCAAAATGGTAGCCCCCATTTTGGAAGAGCTTGCCAGTGAATATGGTGATAAAATCTATATCTATAAAGTCAATACGGAAAATGAGCAGGAACTTGCTGCTGCATTTGGAATCAGAAGTATTCCTACTATTCTGTTTGTTCCACTCAATGGACAGCCACAGATGGTAACGGGAGCAATGCCTAAGTCGTCTTTCAAGCAAGCCATTGACAATATCCTTTTAAAATAATCCTATTATGTTGAGTGTAAATCCTGCGTATTGTCCGCAAAATCACAGATGTCCATTAGTGGCTGCATGCCCTGTCGGAGCCATTACTCAAGAAGGATTTGGTTTGCCCCATATTGACAATGATACTTGTATTGAATGTGGATACTGTTCGGCACATTGTCCCAAGCAGGCTGTCAGACATTGGAATGAATGATTTGGCTTATGGAACAACTTTGTAAAATACGTGAACTGTATCGCGCCATAGCGCGGTTTGAAGCAAGTTTTATTGAACAGCATCAGTTGTCATTGAATGAGGGAATGCTGTTGTGCTGTCTGCAACAACACGGTACTTCTACCGCTGGGCAAATTGCCGAACTGCTTGAACTTACTTCATCCAATACTTCCAAAGTAATCAGGGCGGTCGAAGAGAAAGGTCTTATCAATAGAATTCTATGTAAATCAGACAAACGACAGATGTGTTTTGAACTGTCGGCTGAAGGTCGGAAAAAGATAAAGCAGATTGAAACAAACGCAATACCGCTCGATTTACCGTTGCAACATGCTTTTGAGCAAATTGCCGCATGCCACGCTTAGACACTAATTAAGTATTTGAAGGCTAAGAGGGTATCTCTTTTTAAGAGGTATCCTCTGTCGCTTTTTTGCTTTACTGTAGATGTTGGGCAACTCGAGGTGAAGCCTTAAGGCAACATCATCTTTTCTATCTTATGATATGGTAATGTCCCAACAAAAATGTAACTTTGTCCCAACACTAAATCCAATAGTAATGGACATCGACGATTTATACATGGGGCGTTGTCTCCAATTGGCAAAAAATGGCATCCGTGATGTAGCGCCCAATCCTATGGTGGGAGCGGTGATTGTACATAATGGCAAAATCATTGGTGAGGGCTATCATCGCAAGTGCGGACAAGCACATGCTGAACCAAACGCCATTGCCAGTGTCAAGGATGAATACTTGCTCGAACAGTCTACGCTCTATGTTTCGTTGGAACCGTGTTCACATTATGGAAAAACACCGCCTTGCGCTGAGCTCATTATAAAAAAGAGGATTCCCCGTGTAGTAATAGGCATGGAGGACCCTAATCCGCTGGTGGCGGGAAAGGGTATTCAAATGCTCAGGCAGGCAGGAGTGGAAGTGACCGTAGGGGTTTTGGAGCAGCAATGCCGCCAACTCAACAAGCGCTTTATCTGTTATCATGAGAAAAAACGTCCTTATATAATTCTCAAATGGGCTCAAAGTGCTGATTTTAAGATAGATGTTTGCCGGCAATCTTCCAGTGAGTCTGTGGCGGTCATTTCCAACACTATTACCAAACAGCTTGTACACAAGATGCGTGCAGAAAACATGGCTATCATGGTTGGTACGCATACTGCCCTTCTCGATAATCCCTCGTTGCGCACAACAAGATGGAATGGAAACAATCCTCTCAGAGTTGTCATAGACAAGCAACTGCGTTTGCCGGAGAATTCAAAGCTGCTCCAGCCCATTGCTCCAACATTGGTATTTACGGAAAAAGCAGCTTATCCCTTTGAAACTTCGGCAGAGCTTTGTCAGATTGATTTTGCGGGTAATGCATGGCAACAGATGCTCGATGAATTGTTCAGGCGAAAAATACACTCATTGATTGTTGAGGGTGGTACAGTCTTGCTTGATTCATTGTTGCAGATAGGATTATGGGACGAGATACATGTGGAAACTTCTCCGTGTCTACTGGGTAAAGGTGTTGAAGCACCACGCATCGCCCTGCTACCCGACATTGAAGAATTCTATGACGGGCACGCCATACGCTATTATTATAACAAATAAATCAAACGAATTGGGGCATGGATGTTTTTACTATCCTATCTTGGACATTTTCGGCCATTTATATTTTTACCATTATATCGATAATCGTCGTTATTTTACTGGATAACCGTGAGCCGATAAAATCGCTTGCCTGGGTCACTGTGCTTGTCATGCTCCCAGTTTTGGGAATTATTCTCTATTTTTTTCTTGGTCGCGATTTCCGTAAACAAAAAATCATTTCAAGGAAGAGCATACGTAAAATTAAAGACCGGCCAATTCCAGAATGTGACATCTCTAAAGTGGATACGCACATTTTGACACAACAGCAGAAGAATCTCATAAAACTCCTGATGAGGATAGGTGAAGCACCCGTTTATCCAGGCAATAAATTGGAGTTGTATGTTGATGGTCCCTCCACCTTCAATGCTCTTTTCCATGCCATTGAAAATGCACAACAGCATATCCACATTGAATTCTTTATTTTTGAGGATGATAAAATATCAAACGCCCTTCGCGAATTGCTTATAAAGAAAGCCAAACAGGGCGTTCGCGTTCGCATGATTTATGATTATCTAGGTAGTTGGCGATTGCCGAAATCCTATATCCAGTCGTTACGTGATGCGGGAGTCTATGTGCGCTCTTTTTTGCCGGTACGTTTCCGCTGGGCACGCATAAAAATCAACTACCGCAATCATAGGAAAGTGGTGGTGGTCGATGGCAAGATAGGATTTACCGGCGGTTTGAATATTGCCGACCGCTATCTGGTTGGAAACAAGTTGGGAAAATGGCGCGATACTTTTGTACGCATTGAAGGAGCAGCTGTTCATGGTTTGCAGTCCAATTTCCTTATCGACTGGTTTTTTGTTGACCGCAAGCTTATTGTCGATCCGAAATATTACCCGGAAATGCCATACTATGAGGACAATCTTGTGCAGTTCGTAGCCAGTGGACCAGACAGTGATTGGCCTAATATTATGTGCGGACTCAGTCAGGCCATCATGACAGCCACTAAATATGTTTACATGCACACCCCTTATTTTATGCCTCCGGAAGTTGTTACTTCGGCTGTTTATACGGCGGCTCTTAGCGGTATAGATGTTCGCTTGCTTGTGCCTGAAAAATCTGACTCTCCTTTGAGTTCCGCAGCCACCAAAACCTATATAACACGATTGCTGGAGGCGGGAGTGAGAGTCTATTTCTACACGGGTAATTTTTTGCACAGCAAGTGTGTGGTCATTGATGACATGATTTCAAGCGTCGGATCTGCCAATTTGGATGAACGCAGCAGCAACCAGAATTTTGAGCTGAATGCCTTTATTTATGATGTGGATACTGCACAGCTCTTGAAACAATATTTTTGGCATGACCTGGAGAGTAGTTACGAGCTGACTCTTTCGCAGTGGGAGAACCGTTCCCGTTGGGCGCGTTTGAAAGAATCATTTGCGCGTCTGTTTGTACCAATTATGTAGTTTTTTGTCTGATAATCTGTAATACGGCATTCAGATAGGTTCGTCCTATGGGTAATGCTGTATTGTTGTTCAATAATAGTTGGTTGTTTCTGTAGCTGCTTATTTTGCTGATGGGAACAATAAAAGACTTGTGTATTCGTATAAAATTGGCCAGTGGAAGTGTTTGTTGTAAACTTTTCAGATTTGTCCGCGAAAGTATATAGCTACCGTTCAAACGATATATCTTCGTGTAATTTTCCATGGCTTCCAAATACAAAATATCATTGAGGGGAATGATGACATTGTTGTATTCCTGCTTTACCACTAGTGCATCATTACCCGTCTCTTTGGGTTGTAGATAGCGGAGAGCTTTTTCCACTGCCTGTTCGAAGCGTTCATACGAAAAAGGCTTGTGCAGGTAGTCTATCGCATTAAGGTTGAATCCTTCCAGGGCAAATTGTGCATGGGCTGTGGTAAATATCAGTGCACATTCTTTAGGGAGATGTTTAGCCAAATCCAACCCGCTGATGCTGTTCATCTCAATATCAAGAAAAACCAAATCAGGTTTTTCCTTTTCTATAGCCTCCAAACCAATGCGCGGTTCACAATAGGTGGATAGGTCTATACCGCCTTTCCTATTGCAGAAATTACTGATAATGCTTAGTGCTATCGGTTCATCATCTATGGCAATACCGCGTATATTCATGTGCGCAAGTCTAAAGTTAGTGACACAATAAATTGTTGCCCGTCTTCGCTTACGGTCAGATGGTGCTTGTCTGGGTATAGTAGCTCCAATCGTTTTCTGCAATTGGAAATGCCAATCGTTGGTCTATTGTCCTGGCGTTTGTGCTTAATGTCGTTTTTAACCTCAAAATGAACAATACCATCTGATTCATTCAATCGGATATCAATCAGACAGTCTTCGTCAGAAGAAGTACCATATTTGAATGCATTCTCAATAAAGGTAATCAGTATCATCGGAGCAATCTGTATGTAATCGTCTTCCACAGAGTAGTACAAATTTACTTGTGTGTGGCTGTTCAGACGAAGCTTTTGCAAGTCAACATATTGCTGTATGTAACTTAGTTCACTTTTTATGTCTATCGTGTCTGAATCGGCTTGGCTATACATATATTTCAATATGTCGGAAAATTTGATAAAGGCTGATTCTGAATGTTCCGAATGGCTGATAACCAAACCGTAAAGCGAGTTTAACGTATTAAAAAGAAAGTGAGGGTCAATTTGTGATTTATAGAGAGCCAGTTCTGCCTTGTTTTTTTCCGCTTCTATTTCATGTTTCAGCAATATTTGTTTGAAGAGCTCAAATACCAGTTCAATAGCTAATGAGAAGCCCGTTACCACCAGAAAGAAAAACCATACTGTCTGCATCCGCAAATGTTTGCGGGCTTCATACAATTTGGCGGATGATGCTTCCGGCAACGGGAATCGGCTCATCATTTCTGTAATGAATAACAGAGCGATAATGATTAGAATAGCTTGTGCATATTTTTTTTGCATGAAGAGGGACGGGAGATTGCTCATGCGGTATACAGCGTATAAGCTATATAAATATGCGATTAGAGTCAACAAAAAAGCGCGGTGGTGTATCATCCACCTATCAACAGGAACCAATGTAATCACTATCGGAAGGATTACAATACAAAAGAGCAGGTCAATATATAAAGCAATTTGCTTCTGTTTCATAATGCAAAAATAATCGATAAAAGTGTTTTGACAATAAAATGTGCTTTCCGTTGGTCAACGCTTTTTGGTCGTTGGTCAACACATCGTTGGGGCACAAAGGCATTTTACATAGATTTGCACAAATAATGATAGACAATAGGTATGAAGAAACTGATGGGTATATTAGGGGCTATGTTCTTGCTGGTGGCATGTCAAAATTCTGGTCAGCAAAAACAGGCATCCTATTACAATACGCTGGTGACCGATACAGCCAGTTGCGTGCTCTATTCAAATTACACGGCTACTATTAGCGGCAAACAATACGTGGATATAAGGCCGCAGGTGAGTGGAGTCATTACTGATATATGTATTAATGAAGGTGCACATGTGAAAAAGGGGCAGTTGCTGTTTGTAATAGACCAGGTGCCTTATAAGGCCGCGCTAGAAACAGCTGAGGCTAATGTGAAGACGGCGCGGGCCAAACTGGAAACAGTAAAACTGACGGCTGAAAGCAAACAGGCTTTGTATGATAGGCAAGTGGTTTCGCTTTTCGATTTACAGACGGCACGCAACTCCTTGGCAGAGGCTGAGGCTGAGTTGGCACAGGCAAAAGCACAGGAAATAAATGCACGCAATGATTTGTCCTATACCGAGATAAGAAGCCCGGTCGATGGAGTGGCCAGCATGATTCCTTATAGAGTGGGGGCTTTGGTCAGCAGTACGATTACTGAGCCATTGGTGTCGGTAGCGGATGATAGTGAGATTTATGCTTATTTTTCGCTCACGGAAACGCAGATTCTTGATTTGATGCAATTATATGGCTCGTTAGAGCAGGCCTTACGTAATATGCCGGCAGTTGGCTTTAAGCTAAGCAATGGGAAAATGTATCCGCACGAAGGCCGTATAGATGCCATAAGCGGTACTGTAGATGCTTCAACAGGTGCTGTTGTGCTGAGGGCAGTGTTTCCTAATTCTGAAGGATGGCTCAGAAACGGAGGAAATGGTACGGTTATTTTACCCACCAGCCGTCAAGGGGTAATCATTATTCCTCAAGCTGCCACTTATGAAATTCAAAACAAGACTTTTGTCTATAAAGTGGTAGGCGGTTATACGCAATCGACGGAGATAGATGTGTTCAAGCTGAACGATGGTCAGAATTATATTGTAGAATCCGGACTGGAGGTTGGCGATACCTTAATTGCAGAAGGAGCTGGTTTATTAAGGGATAGTGTGTGGGTAAAAACGAATCAGGAATAATAGGCGATGACGATAAAGACATTTATAGATAGACCCATTTTTGCCGGAGTAATTTCTGTAATTATTCTTATTATTGGATTGATTGGATTGACCCAATTGCCGGTGGAGCAATTTCCGGAGATTGCCCCTCCTACGGTTAGGGTATCTGCCAATTATACGGGAGCCAATGCGGAAACGGTAATGAAAAGTGTAGTGGTTCCGCTGGAAGAAGCGATTAATGGTGTGGAAAATATGACCTATATGACGTCAACGGCAACCAATACGGGGTCGGCTAGCATTACGGTCTATTTCCGTCAGGGCACAGATCCCGATATGGCAACGGTTAATGTACAGAACCGAATAGCTACTGCACAAGGACTTTTGCCGGCTGAAGTGACCAAAACAGGTATTACAGTACGCAAAAGGCAGACGAGCAACATCAAGTCATTGGCAATTTATAGCCCTGATGGTTCGTTTGATAAGACCTTCCTCACCAATTACATGAAAATCAATATAGAGCCGCGTCTTTCTCGTATTCCTGGCATTGGTGAAATCAATGTATTTGGTGGCGATTACTCATTGCGTATATGGCTCGACCCGCATAAAATGGCTGAATACGGACTTGTGCCGAATGACATTTCTACAGTTTTGGCTGAACAAAATATAGAGGCGCCTACAGGAACGTTGGGTGCTGACTCGGAAAACACTTTTGAATACGTACTGAAGTATAGGGGACGCTATGAAGAAGAAGTTGACTATGAAAATCTGGTCATACGTTCACTCCCTGGAGGTAAAGTACTGCGTTTGAAGGATGTGGCTGAGATTGAACTGGGAGAGGTTAGTTATAAGTATATTGGTGAAGTAAATGGCTTGCCGGGAACAAGCTGTATGATTGCCCAGACTTCTGGTTCAAATGCCAATGAAATCATCAAGTTGATCGATAAGGAGGTGGAAGCCATTAGACCGACACTTCCGAAAGGGGTAGAAATCGTAGACCTGATGAGCTCAAAGGATTTCTTGGACGCATCTATCAAAAACGTGGTGAAAACATTGTTGGAAGCTATACTTTTGGTTATTCTGGTGGTATATGTGTTTTTGCAGAGCATGCGCTCAACGTTCATTCCAACCATTTCCATTATCGTGAGTCTTATCGGAACTTTTGCTTTCCTTTATGCAGTGGGCTTCAGTCTGAATATGCTGACGCTTTTTGCATTGGTATTGGTTATTGGTACAGTTGTCGATGATGCCATCGTAGTGGTCGAAGCAGTACAAGCCAAATTTGACGAAGGATACAAATCACCTTATTTGGCCACCATTGATGCCATGGGAAATATTACTTCCGCACTTATTTCAACAACTTTTGTTTTCATGGCAGTGTTTATTCCTGTGTGTTTCATTGGTGGAACGACGGGTACCTTCTACACCCAGTTCGGGCTTACCATGGCGGTTGCTGTGGCTATTTCTGCATTGAATGCATTGACGCTCAGTCCTGCATTGTGTGCACTCATCATGACACCACACCAGGGCGTGGATAACAATGGAAAGATGTCTTTCTCCTCACGGTTCCATGTCGCATTCGATGCGGCTTTCCATCAATTGGTCAACAAATATAAGGTGGGTGTGTTCTTTTTCATGAAACGTCGTTGGTTGGGCGTTGTTTTTACGGTATTGGCTTGTGTAGGTTTGTTTCTGTTGATGAAAACCACCAAGACGGGATTGGTGCCCGAAGAAGATATGGGAACCATCTTCATGAATGTACAGACCCCTCCAGGAAGCAGCTTGCATGAAACGCAAACGGTGATGGATGAGGTGGAGGTGGCTATTAAGCGTATAGATGAGATACTTATCTATTCCAAACTTACAGGTAATAGTATCATCAATGGACAAGGCTCGTCCAATGGACAATACATCATTAGGCTCAAGCCCTGGGATGAGCGTAAGGGCAAGGAGCATGAGTGCAATGCCATTATTGAAAAGATTTATCAATATACTGACCATATAAAGGGTGCTAAGATACAGGTGTTTGCACAGCCCATGATTCCTGGTTTTGGCGCAAGCAACGGATTCCAGTTCTATGTGCAGGACCAGAAAGGCGGCACAACAGAAGATTTGCTGACATGTACCAACAATATGGTGGAGGCTTTGAATGAACGTCCTGAAATTTCCCGAGCCTATACCTCTTTCGATACCAAATATCCGCAATATCTGGTGGAGGTCGATGCAGCTTTGTGTAAACGGAATGGAGTTTCACCTGCCGATGTTTTGGATGTGCTTTCCGGATATGTAGGTGGTAGCTATTCATCCAATATGAACCGTTTCTCCAAGTTGTATAGGGTAATGGTGCAGGCAGCTCCGGAATTTCGTCTTGACACCGAATCACTCAACAACATGTTTGTGCGCAATGCCGATGGCGAAATGTCACCGATTGAACAATATTTGAAGTTAACACGTATTTATGGGGCTGAATCGCTCACCCGATTTAATTTGTTCTCGGCCATTGCCATCAATGGTGTGCCGGCACAAGGTTACAGTTCCGGTCAGGCTATTCAGGCCATACGTGAAGTGGCAAGTGAAGTGCTCCCCGCTGGCTATGGTTTTGAGTTTGGAGGATTGTCACGTGAAGAGTCCGAATCGGAAAATACTGCAACATTGGTTTTTATCATTTGTGTGGTATTTATCTATTTGATTCTTTGTGCCTTGTATGAAAGTATATTTATTCCGTTGGCAGTAATCCTTTCCGTGCCTTTTGGATTGGCAGGTAGCTTCCTGTTTGCCCAAATGTTCGGCTTGGAAAACAATATTTACATGCAGACAGGACTTATCATGTTGATTGGGTTGTTGGCAAAAACGGCAATACTTTTAACGGAATATGCTTCTGAACGCCGCAAGCAGGGGATGACCATAGCACAAGCTGCTATGTCTGCGGCAAAAGTGCGTTTGCGTCCCATTTTGATGACATCCTTGACCATGATTTTTGGTCTGCTGCCAATGATGTTTGCTACAGGTGTAGGTGCCAATGGTAATATATCTTTGGGTGTGGGCACAGTGGGAGGTATGCTTATCGGTACAATTGCCTTGTTGTTTGTGGTGCCGGTTTGGTTCATAGTGTTCCAGACAATACAGGAGCGCGTAATGCCTAAACGTGATTTGACTTTGTTGAACAAGCGATGAAGATGTTGTTTATGAAATCAATGATAAAATACATATTTGCCCTTTTGTTACTGATGCCGCTGTTGGCCGGATGCCGTATCTATAGTTCGTATAAACGCCCCGATGTGCAGGTGAGTGACAGTATTTTCCGTCAACCGGTTCTATCGGATGATTCTACTTCCATGGCTTCAATTTCTTGGAAGGTTCTTTTTACGGATTCTCTGCTGCAAGGCTTGATTCAGAGAGGTTTGGATAATAATACGGATGTAAGGGTGGCCTATTTGAAGGTACAGGAGGCTGAAGCTACTTTGACCGCTTCCAAATTGGCATATCTGCCTTCTGTTTCATTTACGCCTGAAGGCGGCATTTCTTCTTTCAATGGTGCGGAACCATCCATGACCTATTCATTGGCTGCATCTGCAAGTTGGGAAATAGATTTGTTTGGCAAGTTACGCAATGCGCAAAAAGGCGCAAAGGCCGCTCTTATGCAGACGCAGGCATATTCGCAAGCGGTGCGTACGCAATTGATAGCTACCATTGCTGATAGCTATTTTTCTTTGTTGATGCTCGACGAACAATTGAGGGTGAGTGAGCAAACGGTTGAAAATTGGGCGGATTATGTGAATACACTTGAAATGCTGAAGGAGTATGGTTCTGTCGACCAAGTGGCAATTGCACAGGCGAAGGCCAGCAAATTGAGTGTGGAAGCCTCTATTCTGACACTAAAACAGCAGATACAGGCGGTGGAAAATTCTCTTTGTGCACTTTTGGGTGATGTGCCAGGACCTATTGTACGAACTTCGCTCAGTGAGCAGGTTTTTGACGCGCAGATTTCAACGGGTATTCCCTTACAGTTGTTGCGCAACCGCCCGGATGTCCAACAGGCGGAATGGGTTTTAGCTCAGGCCTTTTATGCAACAAACGAGGCATATTCGGCTTTTTATCCATCGGTTTCGCTCAGCGGATTGGCAGGATGGACCAATAGTGGCGGGGGAGTCATTGTTAACCCTGCTGGCTGGTTGCTGAATGCCGTAGCATCATTGGTACAGCCTTTGTTCAATAGAGGCACCAATATGGCGCGTTTGAAAATCAGCAAGGCACAGCAGGAAGAAGCGCTTTTGCTGTTCCAGCAATCTATACTTGATGCGGGTGTCGAGGTCAATGATGCATTGTCACAATGGCAAACGGCACAGCAGCGTCTGGTTCTTGACAAACAGCAGATTCAATCTTTGAGTTCTGCCTTGAACGACACCGAGCTGCTTATGGAATATGGTACAACCAATTATTTGGAAGTGCTTATTGCCCAGCAGAATCTTTTGCAGGCAGAACTGACTGAAGTACAAGATCGTTTCAATGAGATACAAGGGGTTGTAAATCTTTATCATGCTTTGGGAGGAGGAGTCCAATAATCCTCTGCCCTTATATAAAAGGGATGGCGTTAAGGACAGATTCATTGGAGTTTTTTCGGTTGGTAAATGCGTTCGGATATTGCTATGTTGTTCAAAGCTCTGCTTTCGCCTTACAAAGTTAATTTGTGTTTGTTGACTGCCATGTTTCCTCTCATTGACTCTTTCTTTATTACCATGGCAGTCAACATTTTTCTTCTAAAAGTTTATTGACTGACTGGTACTTTTTTCATTTGTCTTTTCGCTTGTCTTGCCGTATCTTTGCCCAGCATTTAAATAACATATATGGAAAAGAGAATCTTACTGCTGGCTATGTGGTTGTTGACTGTTTGTATGGCCTTTGCGGCAACCCCTTCTTTGGCTGGCATCTACAAATTCAAGGATAGTTATTCAGGCGAGGACGCCAAAGTGAAAATCTATGACAATGGAAAGGGAGGATATGATGCTCGGATTATATGGTTGGCACAACCCAACAATCCGGATGGTTCGCCACGTTTGGATGAAAAGAATCCTGACCCTGCTTTGAGAACCAGAAAAGCCTACGAAATCGTTGTCGCTAAAAATCTTAAATACAACGAGAAAAAACAACGTTGGGAAACCAAGGAACTCTATCATCCATCTTACGGAAAATATTTTTCTGCTTATATGGAATTTGAGTCAGCAACGCGCCTCAAGGTACGAGGTTATGTCGGTGCCCCCGCTTTGGGACAAACAGAATATTGGGAAAAAACAGAATGAAAATGTCATTGCGCAATACATTGGCTGAACGTATTCTTGTGCTCGATGGAGCCATGGGTACCATGATTCAGCGCTATCACCTTGCAGAAGAAGATTATAGAGGGAAACGCTTTGCCGCAGTTCAAATACCGCAAAAAGGAAACAACGACCTTTTGTGTCTCACCCAACCACAGATAATTGCAGAGATACACAGGCAATATTTGGAAGCTGGTGCCGACATTATTGAAACTTGCTCGTTTAATTCCCAACGCATTTCCATGGCCGATTATGGCATGGAAGATTTGGTCGTGGAATTGAATGAGGCGGCTGTCAGAATAGCCAAAGAGCAGGCAGATGCCATGACACGGCTTACACCCCACAAGCCGCGTTTTGTTGTGGGGTCAATAGGACCAACTTCAAAAACGACGTCCTTGTCGCCCGATGTGGAAAATCCTGCTTTTCGTGCTATTACTTTCGATGAATTGGTTGAGGCTTATGTGGAACAGATGGTAGTGCTGATACGGGGTGGGGTTGATGCTCTCCTTATTGAGACTGTTTTCGATACGCTCAATGCTAAGGCTGCCATTTATGCGGCTACCGAAGCAATGAAAATAGTTGGAAAGCAAACGGAAATCATGTTGTCGGCCACTGTTGCCGACTCAGCAGGGCGAACGCTATCTGGACAGACGCTTGCGGCTTTCTGGGCTTCTGTCGAACATGCCGGTATGCTATCGGTTGGATTGAATTGTTCGTTTGGAGCAAAAGATATGAAACCCTATCTGAAGGAACTGGCAGATTTGGCAACATGTTATGTCAGTGCCTATCCGAACGCTGGACTGCCGAACCAGATGGGGGAATATGATGAAACGCCGGAAACGATGGCTACTCATGTCAAGCAATATATCGATGAAAGTCTGGTCAATATCATTGGTGGTTGCTGTGGCACAACACCGGCACATATTGCTGCTTATGCTCCACTAGTGGAAGGTGCTGCACCACGGATACCAAAGAAAGATAATCAGCGCTTGCGTTTGGCAGGACTGGAAATGTTGGAAATTTAATGTGTTATGGAAATACTTATTACCAATGACGATGGAATAAAGGCGCCGGGAATACATGTCTTGGCTGGCATCATGCAACAACTCGGACATGTAACGGTGGTAGCTCCTGATGGGCCGCGTTCTGGACAATCGAGTGCATTGACCGTCAATTCTCCGTTGCGTCTTAGAAAAAAGGAGGAAACGCCTTCCTTGACTGTTTATGTATGCAACGGTACGCCGGCTGATTGTATCAAATTGGCGCTTGACCAGTTGTACAATGACAATAACAAGCCCGACTTGGTCGCTACTGGAATAAATCATGGTTCTAATTCTGCTATTAGTGTAATCTATTCCGGTACAATGGGAGCGGCAATGGAGGGTTGTGTCAGCGGGATTCTTTCGATTGGCTTTTCCCTGTGCAATCATGCCATGGAGGCCGACTTTAGTTTCTTTGAGGCCTATATATTGCAACTTACCAAACGGATTCTTGCCATGGAGGTGCCCTATGGAACCTGTTTCAATGTCAATGCCCCGTGCGGCGAGTTAAAGGGCATAAGGGTGGCACGCCAATGCAAGGGTAGATGGATTAAGGAGTTTGAGAAGCGTACAGACCCACATGGACGCGATTATTATTGGATGACGGGTGAGTTTCTGAGTGCGGAAACAGATGCAAATGATACGGATGAGGCTTGGTTGAACCAAGGATATATTACTGTCGTCCCTGTCAGAATTGATATGACCGATTATGATTTGCTGGCACAAATGAAATCATTGGAAGTATGAACGAGAACAGTGTTTTCAATCGTTATTGGATAGGCATCGTGGTGGGATTGCTTTTACCGACTGCATTCGGTTTGCTTTATCTGTATCGTATGGGGTTGTGGAATTCCTTTTTTAATTCTCTGACCATGCATTACATCGGAGACCAGATGTATGCTTTGCTTGGTCGGGTATTTCTGGTGGCAGTTTTTCCTAATCTTGCTTTGGTGTTTGTTACTTACAAAACGGAATGGTGGAAGACAGCTAAAGGATTGCTGATTGCAACAATGCCTTATTTCATTGCGAGTATTTTCCTCTTGTCTTAATTTTTTTGTTGTTTAGGTATGATAAAAGATGTCTATAAAGGCCATCTTGCTATGTTGACGGCCAATATTTTATGGGGATTTATGGCGCCAATCTCCAAAGTCGTGTTGAATGCAGGTATAATAACTTCTTTTGCTCTGACCGATTTTCGTATTTTTGGTGCAGCAATAGCGTTTTGGATTGCTTCTATTTTCGTTCCTAAGGAAAAGGTGGCACCCAATGATATGATGCATCTGTTTTTTGCCGCTTTATTGGCTATTGTATTCAATCAAGGTTCCTATATTGTCGGAGTGGGTCTTACATCGCCTATTGATGCGTCTGTGATTACTACTAGCACGCCAATTCTTACCATGATAATTTCAGCGCTTTATTTGAAAGAACCGGTTACAGGTAAGAAGGTTATAGGTATTTTACTTGGTGCGGCAGGCGCTTTGCTTCTCATAATGAGCGGACAACAGCAAGGGGTTGGTTCTGGAAACGTCTGGGGCGATTTGCTTTGCTTGTCGGCTCAGCTTAGCTTCTCCATGTACATCGTCTTTTACAAAGGACTGATTAGTCGCTATAGCCCTATTACGATAATGAAGTGGATGTTTACCTATGCAAGTATTTGTATGGTGCCTTTCTCCTACAGCATTATGTCACATGTTCAATGGACGGATATGAATTGGAATGTGGTAGGTGGAATTGCTTATGTTGTTTTATGTGGAACGTTCATTACTTATTTGCTTGTGCCTATAGGACAGAGGACATTGCGGCCTACGGTTGCCGTAATGTACAATTACGTGCAACCTATTGTTGCTAGTACGGCGGCTCTGTTGTGGGGAATTGGTGAATTCACTTTCTTGAAGGTCATTGCGGTTGTTTTGGTTTTTGTGGGTGTCTTTGTGGTGACGCAAAGCAAAAGCCGTCAACAGCTCGAGGCGGAAAAAATGCAGCAGGAGTCTTAATTGTCCTTTAGGTGCAAGGATGGTAAAATGGGGTGGTTGTTCGGTATTTGTTTCTGCACTTGTCTTTATTTATCTTTGCATGCGGAATTTTGTGAAATAAATTAGTTCATAAATATATGGAAAAGTTATTTAGTGGTCTGCCTTATAAAGTGGCGGATATTGGTTTGGCCGATTTTGGCCGTAAGGAAATCGAATTGTCTGAAAAGGAAATGCCGGGCTTGATGGCATTGCGTGAAAAATATGGCAAGGAAAAGCCGTTGAAGGGAGCGCGTATCATGGGCTCACTCCACATGACCATACAGACTGCTGTACTTATTGAAACGTTGGTTGAATTGGGTGCCGAGGTCCGTTGGTGCAGTTGTAACATTTTCTCTACGCAAGACCATGCCGCAGCTGCAATCGCGGCTGCAGGTGTACCTGTCTTTGCATGGAAAGGTGAGACGCTTGAGGAATATTGGTGGTGTACATTGCAGGCACTTACTTTCGAAGGTCATAAAGGACCGAATGTGATTGTCGACGATGGTGGGGATGCAACTCTGATGATTCATGTTGGTGCTGCAGCAGAAAAGAATGCATCTGTCCTGGATAAACCTGTCAGTGGAGAAGACGAATTGCGTCTTTATGAAATTCTGAAAAGTGTGCTGAAAGAGGATAATGGCATTTGGGGACGAATGATACCGGAAATCCGTGGTGTTTCTGAAGAAACAACAACTGGTGTTCACCGCCTATATCAAATGATGGAAAAAGGGGAATTGCTTTTCCCTGCGTTCAATGTCAATGATTCCGTTACAAAATCCAAATTTGACAACCTTTATGGTTGCCGTGAGTCTTTGGCCGATGGTATTAAGCGTGCTACGGATATTATGCTTGCGGGTAAAGTGGTGTGTGTATGTGGCTATGGCGATGTTGGCAAAGGATGTGCACGCAGTATGAGAGCTTATGGTGCACGTGTAGTCATCACTGAAATAGACCCGATATGTGCATTGCAGGCCTCTATGGAAGGATTTGAAGTCCTCACTGTTGAAGATGCTTTACTATTTGCCGATGTATATGTTACCACTACTGGCAATTGTGATATCATTCGTATGGAGCACATGGTGGCAATGAAAGATAGCGCTATTGTATGTAACATCGGACATTTTGATAATGAAATTCAAGTGGACAAATTGAAGCATTTTGAGGGTATCAAGTGTGTGAACATCAAGCCGCAGGTAGATAAATATGTATTCCCCGACGGACACAGTATTTTGCTTTTGGCCGATGGCCGTTTGGTCAACCTCGGTTGTGCTACGGGTCATCCCTCGTTTGTGATGAGTAATTCGTTTACCAACCAAACATTGGCACAAATTGAATTGTTTACCAAGAAATATGAGGTGGGAGTATATCGTTTGCCAAAACATTTGGATGAAGAAGTGGCTCGCTTACATTTGGACAAATTGGGCGTAAAGCTTACGAAACTCACACAAAAACAGGCCGATTATATTGGGGTTCCAGTTGACGGACCTTACAAGGCAGAACATTACCGCTATTGATTAAAGGGAAAATCTGTTGGAGATTTTAAGGGAAAGAGGGACATGCCAGACAATTAGGCATGTCCCTCTGCTATATGTTTATTTCATTCACACGGCTCTGTAAATGCTTCCTGGTAGTGCTCTTACTAATCCTTTGAATTCCATTGTCACCAGTTCTGCGGAAATATTACTGAACGGAACTTGCATTGATAAGGCTAATTCGTTGATATGTAAACCGTCGCTATGGCTGCGAAGTTGTTCCAGTATACGCCGTTCCATGTCAGTGAGTTCTTCGAAAAGCTGTGTCTGTATAGGTTTTTTGCTTTGCGTAATAAGATCCCAGTTCATGTATTGGATTAAATCATCTGCATTTTCAATGAGTGCGGCAATATTTCGTTTGATTAGTTGGTTACATCCTGCTGATTCTTTGTCCTCTGGCCTGCCGGGAAAGGCAAAAACATCTCTGTTATAACCATTCGCATAGTTAGCTGTGATGAGTGATCCTCCTTTTTCTTTTGATTCAACAACGATGACTGCATCCGAAAGCCCTGCTATAATGCGGTTTCTTCTTACAAAATTACCTGCGTCTGGAATGGTTCTCGTGCAGAATTCAGTGAGGATACCGCCCCTTTCCAGCATTTGTGCCGCCGTGTTGCGGTGAGTGCTCGGATAAATGGTATCAAGTCCATGAGCGGGAATGCCGATGGTGGGAATGCCAGATTCAAGGGCTGCTCTGTGAGCGCATATATCAATACCATATGCCAGTCCGCTAATAATGGTGATATTGTTCATGCGTTCGCCCAACTCCTTGATAAGTCTTTCTGTGTTGGCTTTTCCTCTGTCTGTAGGCTTGCGTGTTCCTACAATGGCAATAAAATGTCCAGCATCCAAATGTAGATTGCCAGAACCATAGAGCATCAATGGCGCGTCTGCACATTCTTTAAGACGATAAGGATAGGATGCGTCAGTGAAAAAATAGGTTTTTATGTTTTTCTTCTCGATGAAGGTTATTTCTTGGTCAGCTCTTTCAAGTACTTCCTTTTTCTTAATGGCAGCTGCACGCTCAGGACCTATCGATGGAAGTTTGGCCAATGATTGGGTAGATTCCTTGAAGATGGCTTCTGCACTTCCAAAATAAGATAAGAGCTGTTTGGCTCTGACAGGGCCAATGTGTTCAATATAATTCAGGGCAATTTGGTAGCGGAGTTGTGGATTCATGCCTTTGGGGTGTTAAGTCGGTTGAAAATCAGGAAAAGGCCGCAACCGGCTATACTGCCGATACTATTGGCCAAACAATCATAAAAACTGCCGGTTCTTGGCGGAAAAAAGTATTCTTGTAAAAGTTCCATTATAATCCCGTATAGAATAGTAAGAAGTAGTATGGGCAATAAATGGAGAATATAGCCCTGGTACACGAAACGTCGGTCATAGCAGACGGTAAAAGCTAATATTGCATACATGCAGAAATGTACCACTTTGTCAAAATAAGGTATCATGTAGGCAATCCCAATATCAGGAGTGTTTCTGGTGGTCGATGCATATAGGATGAGCAATAAGACACAGCACGTTTTCCAATATGTTCTGAATAGCTTTCTCATGGATTTCAATCTGTTACAAAGATATATTTTTTTCTTGGTTTCCCGAATCCCAGCGGTCAATATAATTTGCTTCCTGACCCTAAAATACATTGTAGGAAAGAGAATAATTGGCCGAAAAGGTGTCGAATTTGAGTTTTAGATGCAAATAATTTGCATAATGAGTGTGTCTATAAATTCTTTTTTGTACTTTTGCGACATTAATTGCTATGTGGAGTTGTCAAAAATGAGTAAAATGATAGAACATCCAGGAATTGTTCAAACCAAGGGAGATGGAGTGGTGATGGTTTTGATTACGCAAAGTTCAGCTTGTTCGTCATGTCATGCGAAAGGTGCTTGCACGGCGGCTGATAAAAGTGAAAAACTGGTCGAGGCATTGGTAATAGACAATAATCTGGAGGTAGGCGATGCTGTAATCGTATATGGACAACGTAAATTAGGGATGAAAGCCGTCTTGTGGGCGTTTGTGATTCCTTTTGTTATTTTGTTTGTAACCTTGTTGCTTTTGCAGCAAACTGGTTTGTCGGAAGCATGGAAAGGAACCTTGTCTTTGGCAACTTTGATACCATATTATATTATACTGTCTTTTTTCCGCGAGAATCTCAAAAAGGGATTCTGTTTTTATGCGAGAAAAGCAGAATAAATGTAGTCTGAATCCTGAATATTAATTATAAACTAATTAAAGATGAACCTAATTGTTGTGTCGTTAATTACTTTGGGCGTGACGGGTTGCTTGGCAGCAATCATTCTATATGTGGCCGCCCAAAAGTTTAAAGTATTCGAAGACCCTCGTATTGAACAAGTTGAAGCACTGCTCCCAGGAGCAAATTGTGGTGGCTGTGGTTTCCCCGGCTGTCATGGTTTCGCTGAAGGTTGTGTAAAGGCTGAAACAATGGAGGGACTTTTGTGTCCGGTAGGTGGACAACCGACTATGGAGAAAGTGGCAGAAGTACTTGGACGAGCTGTGGTAGCTACAGAACCGATGGTGGCTGTTGTCAGATGCAATGGTACGTGTGTCAATCGTCCACACACTACGGAGTACAATGGCTCGAAAAACTGCCAGATTGTCGCTAATCTTTATGCTGGTGAGACTGGTTGCTCTTATGGCTGTCTCGGATATGGTGATTGTGTGGCTGCATGTAAGTTTGGCGCAATTGCCATTAATAAGGAAACAGGTTTGCCTGTGGTAGATGAAGAAAAATGTACAGCGTGTGGGGCTTGTGTGAAAGCGTGTCCGAAGAATGTAATTGAATTGCGCAAGAAAGGACCAAAATCACGTCGCGTATTCGTTAGCTGTATCAATAAGGATAAAGGCGGAGTTGCCAAGAAAGCATGTTTGGCTGCATGTATTGGTTGCGGAAAATGTGCAAAAGAATGTCCGTTTGGAGCAATTACAGTAGAAAACAATTTGGCATATATTGACTTTACAAAATGTCGTTTGTGCCGCAAGTGCGTAGCTGTTTGTCCTACTGGGGCTATCCATGAAGTAAATTTCCCTCCACGAGCACCACAAGTGGAAGAAAAAGCTGCACCAAAAGTGGAGAATGTGGTAAAGCCTGAAACAACTCCCGAACAGCCTGCACAGATAGATACTCCAAAAACAACTGAGGCATAATAATTTTTGATAATCCTAAGAGTTTATATAAGATGAAGACATTTAGAATAGGTGGTGTCCATCCGCATGAAAATAAATTGTCGGCTGGACAAAAAATTCAAAATGTTCCCCTACCCAAACAGGCAGTGGTTCTGCTGGCACAACATCTGGGTGCACCAGCCACTCCGGTAGTGGAAAAAGGGACGGAGGTGAAAGTTGGTCAATTGATAGCAACAGCAAGTGGATTTATTTCCGCTAATGTGCATTCTCCGGTTTCTGGAAAGGTGGCTAAGATTGACACGATTGTTGACGGATGGGGAATGAAAACCCCGGCCGTGTTTATTGATGTGGAAGGAGATGAATGGCTTGAAACAATCGACCGTTCAGAAAAAGTGGACACAATTTGTAAACTGGAACCGGCTGAAATCGTTAAAAAGGTGGGCGAGGCTGGTATTGTCGGATTGGGTGGAGCATGCTTCCCCACACATGTGAAATTGTCTCCACCTCCTGGAAAAAAAGCGGAAGTACTTATTGTGAACGGTGTGGAATGTGAACCATATCTGACCTGTGATCATCAGCTTATGCTGGAGCATGGTGAGGAAATTATGGTGGGTATAAGCATTATCATGCGTGCCATTGGAGTCACTAAAGCAATTATTGGTATTGAAAATAATAAACCGGATGCCATTAAGCATATGACGGATTTGGCGTCAAAGGTTATGGGGGTTGAAGTATTACCCTTGAAATTGAAATATCCGCAAG
Organism: Candidatus Gallipaludibacter merdavium; assembly: GCA_017694875.1. Taxonomy (GTDB): domain Bacteria; phylum Bacteroidota; class Bacteroidia; order Bacteroidales; family Paludibacteraceae; genus Gallipaludibacter; species Gallipaludibacter merdavium. The sequence continues at coordinate 6,788 of JADIMG010000026.1, read as the reverse complement.
GAGGTGAAAAACAGTTGATTGATGCTTGCATCCATCGTCAGGTACCAAGTGGAGCACTACCTATAGAAGTGGGTGCTGTGGTACAAAATGTGGCTACTGTATATGCCGTTTACGAAGCTGTTCAGAAAAACAAGCCGCTTATTGATCGCGTGGTGACTGTAACAGGTAAGTCTGTTGCCAAACCGGGTAACTTCCGCGTGCGTTTTGGTACTCCGCTTAATGATATTCTGGCAATGGCTGGGGGTGTTCCTGAAAACACAGGAAAAATTATTGCTGGCGGTCCTATGATGGGACGTGCCATGAGCAATACAGATATGCCGGCCAATAAGCGTATTTCCGGACTTTTGCTCATGCCACTGGAGGAATCTAAACGTAAAGAACCACAAAACTGTATCCGCTGTGCAAAGTGCGTTTCAGCTTGCCCTATGGGACTTGAACCATATATGCTGGCAAAACAGGCAGGATTGGGACTTTGGAACGAAATGGAAGCAACACATGTGATGGATTGTATCGAATGCGGATGCTGCTTGTTTACTTGCCCAAGTAACAGACCGTTGCTCGATTATATCCGCATGGGTAAAAATAAGGTGGGAGGCATCATTCGTGCCCGCAATATGAAAAAATAATCAGAAAAATCTACAGACATGAATAAATTAATAGTAGCACCCGCTCCTCATGTACACAGTGGGGATTCGGTTAGAAAAAACATGCTGAATGTGATAATTGCCCTGATTCCGGCTTATCTGGTTTCTTTGTATTTTTTCGGATTGGGCGCATTTATCGTAAGCGCAACGGCTGTTGTATCTTGTGTAGTGTTTGAATACCTTATTCAACGTTTTATATGTAAACAGAAAACTTCCATAGGCGATTTGTCGGCGGTTCTGACCGGTATGCTGCTCGGATTTAACCTGCCTTCTAACCTGCCGGTTTGGATGGTGGTGGTAGGTGCCTTGGTTGCAATTGGGGTCGCAAAAATGTCTTTTGGAGGATTGGGAAACAATTTGTTTAACCCGGCACTTGTTGGACGTGTGTTCCTCTTGATTTCTTTCCCGGCACCAATGACTACATGGCCAAAACCGACTCCACTGACAATGAGTTACCTGGACGCCCAGACTGCAGCAACACCTCTGACGCTCATGAAAGAGAAAGGTGTGGAAGCGCTACCCACCTTGTGGGAAATGTTTATCGGACATATGGGGGGATCGCTTGGTGAAGTTTCAGCCTTGGCTCTACTGATAGGTGGCATCTATCTTATTGCTACCAAAACAATTTCATGGCATATTCCGGTGAGCATTCTTTTGACTGTTTTCGTTTTCTCAGGCATTCTTTGGCTGGCTAATGGTGAGGTTTATGCTAATCCAATGATTCATCTGCTTTCAGGTGGTCTTATGTTGGGTGCCATTTTTATGGCAACTGATTATGTCACTTCTCCTATGTCGCCACTTGGACAAATTGTCTATGGAATAGGTATCGGTATCATTACGATTGTCATAAGGGTATTTGGATCTTATCCGGAAGGTATGTCATTTGCCATCTTGATTATGAATGCGGCAACGCCACTCATCAATATGTATATACATCCAAAACGCTTTGGTGAAAATAAAAAGTAAATACAATAAAAGACGAAAGGAGATATTTGTATGAAACTGGAATCGAATTTTAAAAACATGGTTTTGGTGCTGACGATAATATCATTGATAGCTGCCGGTGTCTTGGGATCTGTCTATCAGGTTACGGAAGAGCCAATAGCCAAAGCGAAAGCAGAAAAACAACAGAATGCCATCAAGCAGGTGTTGGGTAATTTTGATCGATTGGAAGAAGAGGTGCTAGAAGGTATCACTCTTTACAAAGGATATGTCGCAGATGAGTTTGTGGGTGCTGCCGTTGAAGCATCTGAGAACGGCTTTGGAGGCGAAGTGAAAATTATGGTCGGATTTGACAAGGAGGGTAATATTCTAGATTATGCTGTGCTGCAACAGGCAGAAACACCGGGACTTGGTACCAAGATGGTAGATTGGTTCAAAACCGACAAAGGCAATCAGAATATCAAAGGGAAAAACCCAGGTGAAAAACAGCTTTCTGTAAGCAAGGATGGTGGCGACATTGATGCCATTACGGCTGCAACCATCAGTTCCCGTGCTTTTCTTGGGGCGGTTAATAAAGCATATGCTGCTTTCAGTGGAGGTGATGTTAATGCAGTGAGTGGTGCACCCAATGTACACCATCAGTCTGCCGAATCTGCGTCTTGCGATTCATTGCAATCGACTGTTGCAGATAGCCTCAGCGTTATAACGGATAGTATTAATGTTATAAATGATTAGAACAATGAAGAGCTTGAATGTTATCATAAACGGACTGGTTAAGGAGAACCCGACTTTTGTTCTCCTGTTGGGTATGTGTCCTACGTTGGGTACAACTTCATCTGCTATCAATGGTATGAGCATGGGGTTGGCAACGACTTTTGTGCTGATTTGCTCAAATGTGGTAATATCTTTGATTAAGAATCTGGTACCCGATAAAGTAAGAATCCCGTGCTATGTTGTCGTAATTGCAGCTTTTGTTTCCGTGTTGCAAATGTGTATGGAAGCTTATGTGCCGGCTATATATGAGACACTGGGATTGTTTATTCCTCTTATTGTGGTTAACTGCATTGTTTTGGGAAGAGCTGAGGCTTTTGCTGCAAAAAACAATGCATGGTATTCCGCTCTTGACGGTGTTGGAATTGGACTCGGCTTTACATTCGCATTGACACTCCTCGGTGCTATACGCGAATTGTTAGGTACGGGAAAAGTGTTCTCTATGACTATTTTTGCCGAAAGCTATGGTGCGCTGATTTTCGTTCTGGCACCAGGTGCATTCATCGCATTGGGTTATCTCATTGCTATTGTAAATAGACTGCGCAAAGCATAGTTTTTTATTAACCGATTAAATGATTTATTTATGGCATACTTGTTAATTTTAGTAGGTGCTGTTCTTGTGAACAATATTGTTTTGTCACAATTTTTGGGAATCTGTCCTTTCTTGGGAGTTTCTAAAAAAGTAGATACAGCTCTTGGTATGGGTGCTGCTGTAACTTTTGTGCTTACACTAGCCACTATTATCACATATCTGTTGCAGAAATATGTATTGGAAGCTTTTGGAATTGTCTATCTGCAGACGCTCTTGTTCATTTTGGTTATTGCTGCATTGGTACAGTTGGTTGAAATTATTCTGAAGAAAGTATCGCCGGCACTGTATCAGGCTTTGGGGGTTTTCCTGCCTTTGATTACAACTAACTGTTGTATTCTTGGTGTAGCCATCCTTGTTGCTAATGGTACATACAAATTGCCTGCTGGGTTGGAAGCAAATCTTCTTACAGGAGTAGTTTTTGCTATTGCTACCGCTATCGGCTTTGCTTTGGCATTGGTGCTTTTTGCGGGAATGAGGGAACAGTTGAGATATGCTAATATCCCAAAAGGAATGGAAGGAACTCCTATCGCATTGCTTACCGCTGGTCTTTTGGCTATGGCATTCATGGGATTCTCAGGAGTGGTATAGACGTTTATGTGAAACTTTTTATAGAAACAGTGTCAATTGTGTTTGGCACTGCTTTTTTTTTTCTTATATTTGCAACCTAAATGATAAAGTGATGAATAAGGTCGCATATATTTTTTCCTGTTGCTTGTTGCTCATCTTTCTGGCTTCTTCTTGTAAAAAGAATGAATCTTTTAAGGTTAGTGGGATGATACAAGGGGCGGAAGGTAAGCAGATTTATTTGGAGCAAATGGCTTTAAGTGGTAATGTCGTGATTGATTCAGCTATAGTTAAGCATGATGCTTCTTTTAAATTTAAGGCGAAACGGCCGGAATATCCTGATATTTATCGGATGATACTTGAAGGCAAGCAATTTGTTTTTTCAGTTGATTCTTGTGAACATATCCAAATCTATACTTCTTTAGAAGACTTTTCTTATCCAGACAGTATTAGTGGCTCTGATAAGGTAAAGCAAATGCAGGTGTTACGTAAATCAGTGGCAAATCTTCAAGCTGATTATTTGAAGGCGGTTCAAAATGAATTGAGTGTGGATGAGTTTCGTATGAACATAGAGAAGCACAAGGAAATGGCTCGAAAAATCATTTTGCAGAATCCACGCTCCATTGTTGCTTATTATGCCTTGTTTCAAAAGGTTGGAGGATATTTTTTGTTCTCTCCCTATGAGAAGGAGGACAGGGCATTTTGTGCGGCTGTAGCAACGGCCTTTCATACGTTCATGCCGGAGTACCAGCGAAGCAAGAATTTATATGCATTGGTCTTGGGGGCTATTCAGGCGGAAAGAGCAGAGAAGAATGCATATGATATACAAAAGATGGTAGATAATGCTGAAGTTGGGTTCTTGGATATACAATTACCCGATGTTAATGGCCAGACTCAGACCTTGTCATCTTTAAAAGGGAATGTATTTCTGTTGGATTTTTCTGCGGCGGAAATGCCAAATAATACAGCTTATATATTTGAATTGAGAGATTTGTACAACCGTTATCATGAGAAAGGATTCCAAATCTATCAAGTGTCTGCAGATAGAAGCTTGCTTTTGTGGCAGGATGCAGTAAAAGCTCTGCCTTGGATTTGTGTCAGAGGTGAGCAAGGGAGCGGCGAGGAATGTTTCCGCCTATATAACATTAGCCAAATACCAACAAACTTCTTGTTTGGAAAAGATGGTGTGATTGTCGCAAAAAATATTCCATTTGAAGATATGCCGTCGCATATAGAAAAACAGTTAGGAATTAATCGATGAGGAGTATTTATTGGGACATATTTTCTACCTTCTTTCGTATAGGCAGCTTTACATTGGGTGGAGGTTATGCAATGATACCGCTTATTCAACATGAAGTAGTTGACCGATATAAGTGGATGAGCGAGGAAGAGTTTATTGATATGGTCGCAATGGCACAATCCGCACCGGGAGTAATTGCTATAAATACATCCATTTTTGTCGGATATAAACTAAAAGGATTTAAAGGCAGTTTGGTAAGTGCTCTTGGCAGTGCTTTGCCTTCATTTCTTATCATTCTGTGCATTGCGATTTGTTTTACGAACATTAAAGACAATGTTTGGGTGGAACGGATTTTTAAAGGAATACGTCCCGCCGTCGTTGCGCTAATCGTTGCTCCTATTTGGAAAATGTCCAAGGCGGCTAAGTTGACATGGAAAACGGCTATTATACCTATTGCAGTGGCATTGGCAATTTGGCAATTGGGTGTATCGCCGGTTTTGATTGTGTTTCTTGCCATTGTTGGAGGAATATATTTTCATTGTTTCTATAGAATACATCGTAAGGAGAAAAATAATTAGTTTCTAATACTTAATAATTAACGAGGTAAATTATGTGGCTAAGCATTTTGTATTTTTGTTTTGGGCTGGCGCTTCTTATTTGGGGAGCAGACATGCTTGTAGATGGAGCTTCTAAATTGGCTCAAAGGCTGAGAATATCGGAATTGGTTATTGGACTTGTCATTGTGGCTTTCGGTACATCAATGCCCGAATTTGTTGTAAGTCTAAGCGCATCGTTGAAAGATGCTAATGACATAGCGATAGCTAATGTGGTAGGGAGTAATATTTTTAATCTTTTGTTTATTTTGGGGATTGCCGGAATTATTTTTCCGATGACAGTTAATAAAAGTATTATCCAGGTGGATTTACCAACTTCTGTTTTAGGAGCACTTATTTTGTTGGGGGCTGGACTGCTTGCGCCTATGGCATCATCTCCTTATACGATTAGTTGGGGAGAAGGATTGCTGATGCTGATTGTTTTCATCATCTATATGTCATATGTTGTCATCATGGCAATGAAAGATAGAAAACAGAGTGTAGGAACAGAAACTAAACATATTAATGTATGGTGGGCCATTGCGTTGATTATTGTTGGATTGATTTGTTTGGTCTTTGGAGGAAACCTTTTGGTGGATAATGCTATTGAGCTGGCTGAATATTGGGGAATGAGTGAAAAATTTATCGGAATAACGATTGTTGCTATGGGAACTTCATTGCCTGAATTGGCAACTTCTGTAGTAGCTGCGGTTAAAAGGAAGGATGATATTGCAATCGCAAATGTGGTAGGAAGTAATGTTTTTAATATCCTGTTTATAATTCCGATATGTTCGTTCTTCAATCCACTAACTTATTCTGTGAAATTTAATTATGATATTATGTTCCTTGTTGCAGCGAGCGTCATATTCTGGCTCTTTACTTTCAAAAATCGGCAACAAGGACGTGTTTGCTCGGTGGTTTTGTTGTTGTTATACGTTTTGTTTACAATATATACTGTTATGCAAGGATAGTAACAAAGGGATAGCAATAGCAGGTTAACACATAGAAAAAGCCAAACAGAAAGATTATCCTCAACGGTAATGCTTCTGTTTGGCTTTATTTGTGATATGCTGAGTTGCCTAAATGTTGTGTTGCTTATATTTATCTGATAATAAATGTAATATGATTCCGTTTGGAGACACTGGAAAAGTTTTTTGAAAAAAAATCTTGGAAAATTTTGGAGAATCAACGAAAGAGCTTATCTTTGCAATCCATTTCGCTTGAAACGAGAGAGTTCAAGTACAGGAGTCTCCCCGAGCGGGAGCGGGCGATCTTTGGATGACTGGAAAAGATACGAAAGATGTAGTACAGGAACACATTGTAAAGATGTGGTCCACGTCAAAGGACACGATCCTATATTGAAGGAGACGATTCCGTCCTGACAGGAAAAGAACAGATTATAAGCAGATATATACAACGAAGAGTTTGATCCTGGCTCAGGA
>JADIMG010000025.1 GCA_017694875.1 Candidatus Gallipaludibacter merdavium | reverse complement strand
AAATAACGACAGACTTTCAAGGGCGGTCTGTCGGAATAGTTGCCTGTCATTCTGAGCGGAGCGAAGAATCTCTGCCGCCTGTGGCCGGACTTTCCTGTAGGACTATACGATGACTTTCCGGAAACATCAGGAGAAGTTCTATAGTCCGGCCCGTGAACCGTATAGTCCACCGATATGGACCGTACAGTCCGCCATGGTGAACCGTACGGTTCGCCGGGTGGACTATAAATTTTTCTTGGGGTTTTCAAAGAAATATCAAGGGAAATCCTATTTCTTCCAAAATTATTCATCCCAACCGTTGGATGATGCGCGGGCAGGAATACTGTAGGTTTTCGCCTCACTAGAGCCACTCGTACGCAACTGGAAGTTGAAGTTGTTATTGATGATGGTCTGTACCAAATTACTCGTGTAAGCATTTGGATCATCCGATACTTGATTCATCAACACGATACCCAGTGTAGCGTCCGCGTTTCGGTTCTGGAGCAGGTCGGTTGCATACGGGCCAATAAACTCCGTCCATGCGTCCACACCACCCTGCGTTTCACCGCTGCTATAGCCTCCATTTACATAACAACCTCCAAGATCGTTGAGATACCAAATATTATGGTATTCGTTCTGGGAATAATACTCAATGCTTCGGTTCCACATATCTTCGATATTGGCAATCTTTACAGTAGAAGGCTCACCATAGTCTCCTCCCGAAGCACCGTTGTAACCAACAGGAGTAGCCTCGTGGTAGAACCACTGCAAATCGCTAGAAGAAGCATTATAAGAAGTACCCCAACGCATGGCATTAATGGCATAAGCATCTGTTTCTGTGAAATCTAAAGAAATGTCATTACGGGTACCCCATTGAGCAAACATGGCCGGAATCCTATCGCTTTCGTTCAAATGATTGGCCATTTCGTCATCATTATAGTTCACTTTAATAATAACATGACCTTTTACATTATCGATGGTTGTATTTGGCGTAATTTCGCCTGTATAAATCCTATAAGTATCCTCATATTCAGCCATAAAAGCCAACTCGTTGCGAATAGCATCCATCCATGCCTGCTTGCCGGGAACAAACGTCCAGTCAGCACCACCATTCCAATGATTATATCCGTCACAAGCATCAAGTGAAGGAGTCAGCAGAATGAAAGCATATTCATTGTTTCTGCCCGCCGTCTCGGCCGCCTTAAGCCCTGTTGCTATTTCTTCAACAATTTCTTTAAAACGAATATTTCTTTTGTTTCCGGCAACTGTCATATAAAGATCTTGTTCTAAAGCATCAGAACTAAGACCCGTACCGGCATCTGTACTTGCCGTCTGAATCTGAAACGCACGAATACCATTCTGAATCTGCTCAGAAATCGACAAACTCTGATAATAAACCGCATTCCAACCGTCCACATTATCCCTTGTCTGATACGACATCTTGCTGCCCGGCAGCGAAAGCTCGGTGATAAAAATATTCGGATCCAATGATGACATCCAATAGTTAGGCCCTTCATTGCTTACTGATGGAAGAATAACCTTGTTCACCTTATGTGCCAGGATACCACCAGTTTGCGAACCGTCTTGTGCATTCAATGTACGTGTCAACACAGCAGAATTGAATGGGGTCACACGGATTTGCAGGTCGTTCCGTCCTTCTATGCTTGTATCGTAATTTACATCTTTAGGCAGCAAATAGAAGCGTACCACAATCTTGTCATTATGTTCCAAAGTAATATAATTATTGAACTTTTCAGTTGTTCCACCTCGATCTTCATCTTTTATTTCATTAGCATAAAATTCAATAGAAATTTGATTTCGGGTGGAACTTACATCGTCCACTGCCTCATAAACTGGAGCGTTTTTCTCGTTGTCCTCCACTGGATTGAAATCGATCAAGAACTCACCGGTCAGCGTCTCATTGCTCAGCGAACGTAACTGCACAGATGACATCTTAATTTTCTCACCTGCAGTAGCAGGTCCGTTAATCTCCACATCAAGAATGGTCACCCACGGCTTGAATATTAAAGGCACATCACCACCGTCCTGTGGATTATGTGTATTATACGCCCACATGAAAGCGTAATCTGTGTTGGCCACGCCGGTATAAGTTTTACCGCCAGCCTCATTTGTCTCCATTTTCCATTCCACCGGATCTTGTTCTACTGGAATAAATCCTTTTAATTTTCCATCTTGATTTCCTAGAATCCCACTGGCAGGATAAAAAGCGGAGAAATGATGTGTTTTATCGTTACTTCCCCATTGCAATCCGGCTTCTTCAGAGTTTACCTTGGTCACGTACAATGATTTGGACTGGTCACCTTGAGATCCATCATACATCTCATTCGGATTCTGAGGTGTAACTTTGTAACTCACCACCTTTCCCTGCGCAGCCTCCGGGCAGTAGATAGAAATCTGATCACTACCGTCTGCTTCCCAATACACAGGGTATGCACCATTCACCGGTTCATCTCCGTAAACTGTACGGGTATCAACACCCGTATTTTCCAACGAAGAACCGAAAGTAATCTCATCGCCTGTCTGTGCCGGAACCACGGGTTCTTCTACCACGACATCATCCTGGCAACCACTCAATGCTACAAAGGCGGCTGCAAATAAAGAATAAGCTATTTTTTTCATGACTAAATCTTTTTAAGTTAATTACCAAGGACT
>JADIMG010000004.1 GCA_017694875.1 Candidatus Gallipaludibacter merdavium | reverse complement strand
TGTCAGTTTGTTTTGAGTTTCTTGTGTGAATCGTTTGGCTTCTTCACTGTCAGGGTGCAGCATTCTGTGTTCCAATCTTTGCCGTAAGCGGAAAGCCTCGTCAATTAGCTGTCGGGTAGGGGCTGTGCAATAAGTATCCAAAAAGCGCTCCCATACATACGATGCCGTCAGTTCACTTGGATGTGCCATGTCGTCAGCAAAGAAGCGGTAGTCGCGCAGTTCATCCAATACGATTTCGTAGGCAGGGAAATAATAACATCCATTGGTTTGACGGCATATCTTGTCCACAGCTAGTAATAGTGTGCTTTTGCTCAATTGATTTTCATGCAATCCGTCTTTTGTGTGTCTCACGGGACTGACGGTAAATACAATCTGTATTTCGGGACGTATGTGACGAAGTTGTGCAATCAACGATGTATAGATTTCACAGATTTCATCCACTTCCATTCGACGGCGGTCAAAGCGTTGTGCCGGCATTTTGTGGCAATTGGCCACTACCTTTCCGTCCATTTCATATATCCATGCCGTGCCGAATGTGATAAACAGATAATCGGTTTTCAGCAGGTGCTCATGGGTTTTGTGGATGCTTTCGTTGATTTGGCGAAGAGTCTCCTCTTCGTGACTACAGGAAAAGCATCCGTGATGGTTCATGCTGTGATATAATCCGTTGTATAGTACCAAATCAGATGCGCAATATTCCTTTTTTTTCATGATTTCCTGGAGCGATTGGGCTATGCTTGCAGGATTGAACAAGATACCATAAGGATTTACCAAACAGGGGAAATAGGCGTCCACCAATCGTTTTCCGATATGTTCGCTAAAGCAGGACCCCATCACCAGTATGTGATTGGAGTGCTTAATTTCAAACGCACTGGGGGCAATATCAACAGGTGTACAGAAACGCATGGAGGTCTTCTTATTCATAGCGCATCACTTTTGCCGGAGATATTTTGGTGACAATGTGTGACGGACCAATGAGCATCAGTACAGAGATGCACCATGTGCCGATGTTCAGCAGCAGCCAATAGGTCCAATTCAGATAGATAGGCACATAGCTGACATAGTAGGCACTGGCATCTAATGGAATAATGTGGAAATAGTATTGCAATGCGCAAAGCATTATTCCAATCAGATTACCAATTATCATCCCCTTGGTAATTAGGAAGGTGGCTTGCCACATGAAAATTTTACGTATGCTTTTGTTGCTGCTGCCGAGTGCTTTCATGGTGCCGATAAAGTTGATTTTTTCTAAAATCAGTATCAGCAATCCCGATATCATATTGAATCCAGCCACGGCAAGCATCAGCACAATAATCACCCACACGTTCATATCCAGCAGTCGCAGCCAGGAGAACAGTTGCGGATTGCTTTCCTTGATGGTTCGTGTGTAATAGCTGTTGCCTTCTTCATCGAAGCGGTTGGCGGTTGCAAAATACACTTGGTCACCAATGGCATCCAGATGTTTGAAGTCGTCAATCAATATCTCAATGCCACTGTATTGGTTCTTCCGCCATTGATTCAATTGTTGCACTTGTCGGTTGTCGCCTATAATTATGAGCTTGTCATATTCCGAAAAATCCGTATTGTAAATGCCACAGATTTGGAACTTTCTGGCACGTATATCGTCTTGGACAAAATAGGCAAACACCGCATCGCCCACATCGAGTTTCAATGCCTTGGCGGTTATTTCCGATATGAGAATCTCCCTGGAGATGGTGGAATCGTTGATAGTGGGCAATTGGCCTTTCACCATGTTGCGTGCAAAGAAATCCCAATCGAAATCAGTGCCTATACCTTTCAGTACCACCCCCTCAAAGTCTTCTTGGGTTTTCAGAATGCATGGTTTGGTTGCGTAACATTGCACGTGCCTTACGCCTTCAAATCCCTTTATCTTTTCAACAAGGCTGCTATCGACAATGATGGGTTGCATTTCGTAGGTATTGTTGCTGTCGAAGTTCACCACTTGTATATGTGCCCCGAAACCGATGGCTTTCTCGCTCACCTCCTTTTTGAATCCCAATACAATGGCAATGGTCAGAATCATCACCGCCAATCCCACAGCAATACCAGCAATGGCTACCCGCACCGCAGGGATTGACACACGCTCCTTTCCTTTGTCCGTAAAATAAAGGCGCTTTGCTATGAAAAACTCTAACTTCATCCCTGCAAAAGTAATGATTTTTCGGAAGATGGGAAAAGGGCAGATTTGTGTGTTTGAAAGAGGCAGTTACAATGGTCAAGAAATATCCTCGATAGATTTCTCTGACTTTTATAAATTAGAATGTCGCAGGCAGAAATGTTTTTTATAAAAAAATATACAGGTATATGATGATTTTTATGTTATACTATTGGTATTTTATTTTGTTCTAACGCAGTATGGTGTGTTTATTAAAAAAGTTAAATTATATATGAAAATTATCTTGCTTGTTTATGTAAAGAGTAATGGTATATTAATTAACTTTTAAATAAATTGTATATGATAGATTGTGTCATGCATAATTTCTCTGTAGAAAACTCATTAGCGGGGAACAGTTTGCGTCAAGGTGAAAAAATACTTGTCTCGATGAGTGAAATTTACAATAATTTAAATCGTTTTTTTTGAAGGTTATAGTTGGTTACTGTGAAATTGTAGTTCAATTAGTTGATTCTGTCCAAGATTTTGTGTAAATGGAAACAGGATTCAGCAGTAAGTATCTTCTTAAATCTGGATTCTGTTTTCAAAGATAGTAATAAATTGGTTCATAATCAATCCCCAGTTATGAATAGGCTGTGTCCATCTCTTCTCAATCTCCATAAGTGATAAGTATACAATTTTCTTCACGGCATCATCCGAAGGGGATGAAAGCTTTGATTTTGTGTACTTTCTGATTTTCGCGTTCAGGTTTTCAATAAGATTTGTCGTGTAGATTATTTTTCTGATTTTTCAGAGGGAACTGGAAGAAAACAGTCAGGTTCTCCCAGTTGTTTTTCCATGAAAGTATGGCGTATGGATACTTTCCTCCCCATTTCTTTTCCAGATTGTCAAGTTCCGTGGCTGCAACCTCTTTGTTGGGTGCATTATAGATATTCTTTATATCTGTCGTAAACTCTTTCTTTTTCTTATAAACGACATATTTACAGGAATTTATGATCCGGTGTACCACACAGATTTGGGTGGATGACTGAGGAATACGGTACGGATGGTATCGGTAAATCCATTCAGGTTATCGGTACAGGTAATCAGTATATCCTGCACTTCACGGGCCTTTAAATCGGTCAGAACACCCATCCAGAAAGAAGAACTTTCCTATTTGCCGACCCACATGCCAAGGATTTCCTTTTGGCCGTTCTGTTTCAGGCCGACGCAAAGATAAACGGTCTTGTTTATGATCTTGCCGTTATCCCGTACCTTGAAGACGATGCCGTCCATTTAAACAATGAGGTAAACAGGAGCAAGGTGGCGGTTCTGCCATTCCTAGCAGCCTGATTGACTTTGTTGGTAATGATGGAAATTGCAGATGTAGAGAGCTCTATTTTATAAATTTCACGCATCTCTTCCTCTATGTTAGAAACGATCATTCCTTTGGCATATAAGGAGATAACAAGCTTTTCTATCGAAAGTACACGGCTTTCATGTTTGGGCACGGCTATCGGCTCAAATTGGCCGTTACGATCACGGGGTATAGAGATGACAGCTTCTCCATGTTCGGTCTGGATTTTCTTTGGATAGCTGCCATTGCGTGAGTTGCCGCTGTTATTATCGGCCACGGAATTCTTTTCATACCCCAAATGGGCATCCATTTCACTTTCAAGTATCTTTTCCAATACCTTGGCATGCAACTGCTTCAGGAACTTGCTTACATCGGCTTCTGTTTTAAACTGGCTAAGGAACTCCTTGCTTAATACTTCATCAGGCACTACTTGATTCTTTTCTTTCATAATCTTCTTCATTTTGCAAATGTATAAAATAATAAATACGAGACTCATTTTTGAATCCCGTATTTCTATTTACACAAAATATTTTATAGTGTCAATTAGTTAATGCTCTCTAGTCCATTTTTTTTCGTATATTATGGTATGCAAAATGAACCGGTTTTCAAAGTTTGTATTTGATTGAGGATATGTCCTTGTTTTTTTGTTATCTTACTTACGGATTTGACGCTGATAACCTTCAACTGTATTCGTTGTATAAATAAACTTACAGATAGCCAAAGTATATTGGAATTATTCTGACGACTTATTTTAGTTTTCCTGCTAGGCCTTGATGACATAGTATACTGTTTACCCCATTTCTCTCACAACATGAAAAACGCTATTTCCTGCAGGTTCTTTATTTCCATTTTGATAGATGTATTTCAAATTTTTCAAGAATTCCTTTTGCTTCTTGAAGCCTGCATACTAGATGGAACTACGTATTAGACTTATGGCACAATGCGATACAACAGTATTTGGATAAACGCTTAGAATGACTTTGTGAAAGCCTTTTAAGCCGTTTATGCAGACAATAGGAAATTTTTGACTTTATGCTTCTGAAAGGGTAGTGCACGGAGCTCGAAGTTTGCTCCATGTACCTTGTAAGTGGCTATTTGTTTCAATAACAATATATTATAGATTAGATTGTACTTGTAATCACATAGTCACGTTCATCCGTTAGTTTGTATAGTGTTCGTTCAGATGATATGATAAACAGAAAACATAGGTGATATTCAAATTTACCAAGAATCTCTCCATCCTATTGTTGATTTCGCATGTGCAATTACCAAATTTATACAGCCGATTATACAATCAGCAACATCTTCTGCTAAGATGGTCTTATGCTTCTTGATAAATTGTGGATTAAAACTTGACTTACAGTCATGAGGAGTAGATACGGTTACCTCACCTAATGGAGTTTGGATTTGCTTTTACATTTTACCATGACTGCTGTTATTTATCAGATGTTCTTTTGGTGTAAGATGTGTATCAATCTCGGTTTTTAGATTTATACTTATGATACTTTCCACTTGGAAGCGTTATTTTAGCCTAATACAGGTTTATTATCTCATCTACTCAATGGTATTGTTTTTAATAGCTCTAAGATTGATTTCTTTTTTTGTAAAAACACCTAAAAGATTAGTGTCTTTTTTTGGTTCCTTGCTGATGCCGTTAGATTTATATTCTCTTTTATTGTGAATAAATTATTGTGGATATTTGTCATTAAATTTTTAATAAGTGCAGTATCTCTGCTCATTAGTAGCTCTTTATTGGCTTCTATTCTGTTTGCCCATTCTTGCAGAATTCTTTTGCAATAAAATGAATATGCTTTAGTGTTTTGAAAACAATCCTGCATAACCTTTATTGCCATTTGTTCAGTGGTAAAATCTAGCATAATAGTTTCTCTCGATTCTGTTGTCGCCATTATAGATAAATTATGATGTCTATAATAATATAGTCTGTCTTCTATAAAATAAATATTATTGCATGCTGAGATGTATTTTATAAGGGTAACAAAGTCTTGTCCCCTTTTTAATGATGGTGATAAATAAGTCTTAGCTATTTTGGTTTTAATAAGTTTATCCCATAAGACAGGACTACATTTGTTGTTGAAAAAATCTAGATTTATAAAACTTTCTCTTGTGTAATTACCGATTAGATTATTCCACATTTTTAGAGGTGATGTTATGTCTCCAGCTTCATTTACACAAAACGCTTTGCTAACAATAATATCTGCCTTTGTTCTTTCTGCTGTTTCATATAATATTCGTAAAGCATCTGGATGTAAATAATCATCGGCATCAACAAATTTAACATATTTCCCTCTTGCTAATGTAACACCTTTATTTCTTGCTGGGCCTTGTCCCTTATTTTTCTGTCGTACAACTTGAATATTTTTATATTGTTGGGAATATCTAGAAAGAATAGTGTAACTTTCATCTGTAGAACCGTCATCGACACATATTATCTCAAATTCTGAAAATGTTTGGTATATAATAGAATCCATGCATTGTCTAATGAAATTCTTTGAATTGTAAACAGGAATGACGACGCTAATTTTACACATAAAAAACGCTAATAACAATAGTTGATGGTATAATACTTAGGTAGTAAGAAGCAACTCATAAATCTGTCTTTCATTTCTATTGTGATATAAGAAAATTACATAGAATTTCAATCACATCTTTTACATCGTCAGATGATATAATTTCCGATGCAGAGTGCATGTACCTAACAGGGTATGAAATGTTAAGCGTTTTTATTCCACCATGTTGTATTTGAATTGCTCTTGATTCTGTCCCGCTTGCATTAGGATGGACCTCTATTTGATATGGATATGCTTTTTTTTGAATGCTCTCTAGAAACTTGCTTCTAAATTCTTCGTCAGTATCTGGACTTATACTTATAGAGGGACCTTTCCCCAATGCAATTTCGCCATAAAACGTTTTTTTTACAGAAGGATAATCTGTCGCATGTGTTGCGTCTATTACAATTGTGTAATCTGGTTTTACGTTTGCTGCAGCAGTAATACCTCCGCGTAGCCCAATTTCTTCTTGGCGAGTTGAGGCATAGTATATATCATAATTCGTATCCAAATCTTTTAACCTTTTCATTACTTCCATCATAATTGCACTACCAACTTTGTTGTCTGCCGAGCGTGTTACCATGCAATTATCACTCATGTATATTGGATTTGTTGTAAATGTAATAGGGTCTCCTATAGAGACTGATAGTTGGGCGTGTTTCTGGCTTGTAAAACCACAATCTAGCCATAAGTCTTCAAATATGACTTTATTTCGTTCATTCTCATTAAGAAGATGTATTGGTTTTCTGCCTATAATTCCCAAAAATGAATTACCATTATGATGGATAGCCAAACGTGAACCTGGAAGTAACATCGTATCGATACCGCCTATTGGAACGATATATAGAAATCCATCATCATCAATATGTTTGACCATGAATCCAATTTCATCAATATGAGCTGAAATCATTAGTTTTGACTTGCCGTTACAAGAGTTATGTGCAATTACATTTCCGAATGTATCTTTATATACATGTTCAACGTATCTCGAAGCATAATCTTTAAAAAGATTTTGACACTTCATCTCAAAGCCTGAAGGAGATGGTGTCTCGACTAGTTGTTCAAAATATGCTTGTATATCATTACTAAACATAATTTAAAATCATATTATGGGATTAAATATTTTGTTTCCGAAATGTCCTGCGGTCTGACGCCATGTCCCTGGACAAAATGATTTGACCTTACATTCTAGACAAGGAATGAAATTTGCTCCACCATCACCTTTCAAATTGTATTTTATGGCTGGTGCTATGTTTTTATCCGCAGATGGTAGCAATAGGGCGGACATAGACTCCTCACTCTCATATTTTTGTAAAAATTTCCAGTAGTAAGGGTCAATACAACACAGAGGGGTATTGAATACAGATACATTCCGGTGTCTTTCTTTTGCGTGATTTTCAGTGACAATGTCCAACGTCTTTTCCAAATACGGTTTTGATTCATCAAAAGAAACAGCGGTTAAGGATTTGTTGTTGAGGGCTTCTCCACACAGGTCCATATTGCAAATCACCCAAGGGACGGAATCTGGGAATGTCAGGTAAACCCATTGTGCGAATTCTGGCAATTTCTTATATGAAAGAGCGTTGATGACATGTTTTAGAGTCACATGAACATTTGCTTTGATAAGGTTGTTTATTCCTTTTAATGATTTCTCAAAACTGCCTTTTATTCCTGTAATTGCATCGTGCTCTTTTGCAATATGGCTGTGAAATGCAGTCGTCAGCTCAAAATCACCACCAACAGAATTTATGAACGAATTGATGAAAAACTCATCTGCAAATCTTAGTGAATTGCTTAAAATTCCGATTTTTAGCCCCATTTCGCGTATATACTTCATTATTTCAGGCAACTCTTTGTATAGTGTAGGCTCTCCTCCGGAAATCAGCACCATTTCAATCCTGTTCTTTTGGAAAGCCTCTTCGATGCAAGACTTCAGCAAGACTTCAGGAATGGGTGCATAGCGTTTAGCTTCTTTGTAACAAGGGCAAAAAACGCATTTCTCATTGCAAATATAGGAAGGAGAGACAAATAATGTTTTCATAACAAAATGTTTTTTAATATTGATATTGTTTGCCTGCAGAATCGCTGGTCAGGAATAAATATGGAATCATGTTTCCTTTCCGAATTGATTACACATCCACCACCACATACACCCAATGCGATACAATTCTGGCAACTGTCAATATACAGTGGGGAGCGTTTGTTCCACATTTTGTATTCGGCGGATTGCTTGGGATCAAATTCCATGTCATCTATTGTTGTGATGAAGTGCTTCTTGTCCATTATATGTTCATGGCAGATACCAATGTCTCCATTAGGAGCAATGGCTATTTGCCGTCCTCCCGCTGCATTACAGTCAAATAAACATGGATGCTTATGCTTGAACACATCTATTCTGCGCCTTGTGCGGTTTTCTGTAATATTATTGCTTGACAGCGTATGATATGCCGTAGTTACAAAATTTGCTGCCTTGTCATCATAATCAGTATTCAAATGAATAATGTCGTTATCCAAAATGACATTGAAACCGATATTGGTAGTACCTATGCTGATAAAGTAGTCCAGCACTTCTTTTTGACGGGCAATGGTTTCTGGTGATAGAGTACATGCTATGTTTAGGTCTATTCCTGCTTCAACGCATTTCTTGAAGGTCTCTGTTGCTTTGTTCCATGCCAAAGTCTTTCCATCTGGATACACTCTGTTGGTAGATGCCTGTCTGTCGCCATCTAAAGAGAACGTAACGGTAACTCCATTTTTCTTAATGAATGGGATGTCTTCATCATTTATCAGTGTTCCGTTGGTCACCACCAACATTTTCGTTTGGATAGGAAAGTCTCCTTTTTCTATCCTATTTTGGATTTCGGTTATTGCTGAAAATAGAAGTTTTTTATTATGAAATGGTTCTCCACCATAAAAGATTATTGTCTTTTTCTCGTTGAAGCGGTTTTTATCAAGGTTGATAAGTCTTTGGAAGCAATCAAGTCCTCTATTAAAGACATCAAAAGACATGATTCCTTCCGAGGAGTTTTTTGCTTCTGACTGTCTCTCAAAACAGTATCTGCATGCAAGATTGCAGTTTTTGGTCAGGAAAAAATATGCGGTTGAGATATATGGCTCTAAAATTTCTTTTCTGCAATCATCCAATATTTTGTCATCTGCATCATCATTTTCGACTATAAAGCCCTTATCTGTCAGAACTTGCTCCATAGATGGGGCTATGCCGGTCAGGGAGTTTGTCATTTCATCATATGTAACTCCAGTGATGTCTTCTGACATCATTTTTAAAGAATGATATATCATAGTTTGACCATTCTTTGTGTATATATGGCTGAATCTTGATAATCTTCTATAAGTCATTATTAATAAAGTTTTGTGGATACAATTGAACACGGATTGAAGTACTGTAATGAATAGCAACAGAGATAAAAGCCGATGAAGACTTTTACCTCTATTGCCCGATTTGAGATTAGTTGCAGATAGCTCCCCAGTTATTCCAACCGTTGTTCATCCATGATTCCCATGCACGGTTTTCAAACTTTGAAGCAAGAGCACATTCGTTAGATTCTTTTGAAGAATCATACATTTCAGTAATGCTTGCTGCATTACCCTCAAGCTGGATGCTGACCTCAGCACCTAACTTCTCAGAAAAAACTTTTACAGTCTTCATTGTTAATAAATTTATAAATTAAACATACAACATTGTTCATCACGTAGTTTCAGAAACAATGCTTTTTAAGATAGATTCATCATAATTCTTTTTGAAACTGTTCCATGTACCTGGGCAATAGTGCTTCAACTCACAATCGACACAAGCTTTGAACAATGGCCCGCTATCACTACTTACATTCCAAAGCAAATCGCTGTTCGGTACTTTATATGCATCTATGACGGTCTGAGTGGCATTTTCGACAAATCCCCAATAATATGGATCCATTAGGCATAAAGGAGTGGTGAGAACTTTTACATTTCGTTTATGACCGGCTTTGCGTTGCTTTATAATAATATCTAATGCTCGTTGTAAATATGGCATCGATTGTCTGAATTCTACAGCGACATTGTTTTTGTTGTTTGCAGCTGTACCATTGATGTCTATGTTGCAAAATAACAAGGTTACATTGTCAGTGAAATGAGATGTCGCCCACCTGACGTATTCAGGAAGATCCTGATATGTGTATTTGACTATGTTGTTCTTGATGGACAGTCTCACGTTGTGTTTTAACATGTTTTCCACACCTCTCATACTCTTCTCAAAGCTTCCTTTATGCTGAGTCAGGAAATCATGCTTCTCAGGGATGTGGCTGTGAAAAGCCACAGTAACATCAAGTTTCTCACCATCAATGATCGAGAACATCTGTTTAGCAAAGTCGTTATCGGCAAGTTTCAGAGCATTAGTAAGCAGACTGATATTTACGCTGTTACTTTTGATAAATTCCAATATTCTGAAAAAATCAGGGTGAATAGTAGGTTCTCCACCGGATAATAGGATGTTTTTCACACCTCTTTCCTCTATTGCACGGCGGATTGCAGTGCAAATCTCCTCAAATGTTAGTGACGAAACATCAGCCGCTTCTTCCGAACAAGGACAGAACCGGCAACGTTCATTACACAAATATCCTATTGCACAATATAATGTTTTCATTCTTCTACAATGTTTACCCGATGGCGTGTTAGATTACAAACAGCCTTCGGATTTGTCAATATGATGTCTATAAGTCGCGGGTACAATGAAAGATTAGAGAAGCATTCTTGATGGTCAATCCCTTCAACTTTTCCAATTTTGTATTTGATGGCAGTTGTACAACCACCTTTGCAAAAGAACCAGAATGGACATTGGCCACAATCTTTACTATACTTCTTTGCAAAAAAATCCCTTTTCTGTCTTTTGGCAGTCCTTACTAATTCGACAAGATCACCACTGACGTGGGCATCACCTATTGATTCTTCTTTGTAATCGGTGACATCACAAGGATAGATACGGCCATCCTGATCAAAAGCAATCATTTTGGTCCCACCCATACAACCACGGGATGTACAAATATTTGATTTAGCCCTAACCAAAAGATTCATTAGCTTTTCCTGAACATTCAACTCAGTAATCTCATAGCCGCGCTGGTTCAGGTTAATCAGTTTGTCAATCAGTATGTTCTGGGCTTCCGTGATTTGTTCATCGCTAAGACACAATTGGGCATCCTTCATTACAGGGTTGTCTTTTATTAAATTTAGCTTGAAACACTTGATTTTCAATTCGGTACCAAAAAACTCAATAATATCCGCTAAAAAAGGAAAACTGCGACTTGTAAGAACGCAAACCACTCCGAATTGCTTGAGATTGGCGAATTTTGAAATAATTTCAACACCTCGTTTTATCTTTTCAAAGGAGGGGGCACCACTCATAAGTGGACGGTGCATGTTTTGAATCTCAGGAAATCCGTCTATACTTATTCCCAATCTTATGTTACGTTCGGAAGCTTCTTTTGCCAATTCCTCAGTAATCAGACTTGCATTAGTCTCAATGGAGATCAATGGATGTAAATCAGCTGCCTTGAAAGCATCATCCATCCTTTTTATTTTTTCAAAAGCTATAAGAGGTTCTCCGCCCCATGGCTGGATGCAGAAATCTTTAATCTGATATTTTTTGCAGTAATTGATGATATAGGAAGTTATCGCGTCCAAGTTGTCGTCAGTAATGGTTGTTATCTTGTCTTCAAGATGACGAAAACAATATACACATCTGAAATTGCATGCCTGTGTAAGGTCGAAAATAAAAAAAGTGGGTTGCTCAATCTCTTTAACTACTGGTGAAAGAGTATTTTTATTAGATATGAGACCGCGTTGGGTTAATCTCATAGCCAAAGCTTCTGAAATATTATGATTCTGTATTTCATTTGTGAGGGCGGAGTCCAGTACAATGGAGCACCCGTTCTCTGCATTCAACAGAAACGAGTAATCTTTGTTTGAAAAAAAATATGTTCCGATAAAAGTTCCTACTTCATCAGATATCTTGAAAGGTTCAATGTACTTGTATTTAGGTATCATTCTATTATCTTTTTATTTACTAACAACGAATAAACGGCTTTTGGCGATTGGATGAAAGAGTTTTTTATTAGGGAAATAATGTCATCACAGCCATCTTCCAGAGCCTTGACAAACATGATTCCGCTTTCAATGCTTTTGGGTTTTGCGATGACTACGGAATCAAACAAGGTGTTGTACAACACCAAATCATTTCCCATATACTGCCACTCTACATGTTGAGCTAGATAATATTTGTTTATATTGTTTTTTGTATTGTAGTGAAAGTTGATGAGTTTCATATTAAAAATTTTTTTTGCATAAATAATTGTCTGTTCTATATGGACATGCCTTTTTCGTGTTGCAAAATTGGAATTGGAAATTTTTTTCATACACATTTCCCATCGATATTCCATTACAAAACACAACATCACCGGTCTCTGTAATGCGGATATAGCGTTTCCCATCAAAACAACGTGTCCCGATACTATGTGTTCCCATTCTCCAATCATCAATGCTTATGTTGTATAGAAACGCTCGCTCTAATTGGACTTTTTCTTCATTGGTGAGGCCGGATTTGGACTTTTCGGTTAATGTTGACATTCTTTCTAATTGCTTGAAATCGTAATCTTGAGGATATTCTTTGCCATTATCGCGACCTCTCATTAGTTTGGGTAACACGCATACACCATGTGATATAAGTTTGTCAGCTACTGAGAATAATTCATCTATTAAATTTGGAAGCATCACTATTGTTGTATAAGTGAATATACCTGCTTTCCGTAAATTCATATAATTTTTGATGAATGGATTGATCAGCTCTTTTCTGTATACATAGTGGTAACTTGCGTTGATGAAAAGAAAATTTTCCTTATTTATATTTTGAGAAAAGTTTGTTGTCGGATGTGTGAGATTTGTATTCATGCTAACGTAATGACCCATTGATTGCAATTCATTAACCAAATCTATTAGATTGGGAACAAGAAAAGGTTCTCCACCGGTCATATGAAATAGCATTGGTGACTTTGCTTTTATTGCAAAACCACAGTTTATGGGCTTAAGCTTTGCGGTTCTTGTATCTGCATTTTGAAGACAGTAATAGCAATTAAGATTGCATTTTTCTGTTAAAATCCAATCTACTATAGTTGCTATGTTATCTTCTGTTCTTTCCATGGTTTTTTGAGGAGATAGCAGTGCAGTGACTTAGTTTTGTACGAGATAATATATTGTAGCAGCTATAAATACAACTATGCCAGCAATTCCACGAGCACGACCATTTGTGTCGTCTTCTTCTTTTGTGATTGTGTTGTCGCTGTATCCTGTTATTGTTATGGGTGTTTCTGGATCGATGATACGTGTAATACAATAAATGACGTATAGAATGACTCCTATTATTACGCCGACATCCCATCCTCCATTGAAATTGCCCCAAAATAATCCAATCAGACCACTAATCAAGCCTATGACAGATGGAAAAAAGACCATGAAAAGAAATTCTTGCACGATGCCTAATGCCCATAAAATGCATAGGATGATGACTCCTATAACGATGCTAATAAAAACATTCATATGTTCTTGTTGTTTATTTTGTTTGATGTTTAAACTCTGTACTTGTTGGACTTCTTTGTTCTGATTGTAATCTTATTGCGGATTGAAATATATTTGGGCCATCAAAATCAATCAAAGACGGATTGTCTGCATTTAGAAGTCGTTTGTCAATGTCTTCTTCTTTTATAATCAATCCATTTATTGTCTTAATTTCATAATGTCCTTGGTATCTATATATGGCAAAGCCAGGACAACAATGTTTGTTTCTGAACAGAAAAGCCTTTATACCAGCAATCAACCCCTTCTCTTTAGTAATACGCCAAACGTAATTAGAGCAGCTTTCTTTAAAGATGCATTTTTTGCGTTTAGATGCAGGGATTAGCCAATACAGGCGTATCATAAAGAGAAGAAGGTATTTCATTGTATCAATTGCTTTTTTTGAATATGGCAACAGATACAGTAGTATTGTAACCTGGTTTGGCTCCAATGCCAAGGCAACCGCTTGTCGGAGCAACACTTGTTTCAATGCTGTCTAAACATACGAATTCGAATCCGTTGGCGAGTTCTTTGTTGATTAATGATTGTAATTGATTTACGGCAACTTGCGAGGCATCTTTTTGCTCTAAGTTTGCGTTAAAAGGAAGAACTTTGTATTCCATAATCTTTTTAAATTAATTAGTTAGTTAATATGTAGTACTTGAAGGATGGGGTATGTCCCATCTTTTTTTTAATGTTACCTTTATATGCTTGTGTATAGCATTGAATATGGACCCTCTGATATTATGATTGTTTTGAATCCAAATTTAACAACAATTCCTAGCTGGACACAAACCAAAAAATCAGTAGTAT
Source organism: Candidatus Gallipaludibacter merdavium (assembly GCA_017694875.1). Lineage (GTDB taxonomy): Bacteria > Bacteroidota > Bacteroidia > Bacteroidales > Paludibacteraceae > Gallipaludibacter > Gallipaludibacter merdavium. Next base: position 86,764 of record JADIMG010000004.1, on the reverse strand, counting down.
ATCCGCCGTCATCTCTTGGAAATATACCAGTTTATTTCATTATATTCATTTATGTAGCATTTTGTAAATGTTTACGCGGCAAATGTACGAAGAAAATTTCATACCATGAAATATTTAATGTAATAATTTGATATTAATATTAATGTTGTGCACTTCTTGTTGATGGAAAATGTTGTATATTGTAGATATGAAAAGCAAGAAAAATTTAGGTGCACATCCAGTCGTCTTGAACCTGCGTAAAATAATGAATGACAAAGGTATAACTCAAAGTGTTATGGCCGAGTATGCAGGTGTAGAACCTTCCCAATTCAGCAAGATAATGAACGGGACTGTTCAGATTAGCTTATGGCAGATTTCAAATATTGCAACAAGTTTAAATATGGATATAATTGACATATTTACTTATCCTGAAAAATTTGAGAAACGAAGTAGTGTGGTTGATAATAATGAGATAAAGGCTGTTCTGACAATAGAACTTAAATCAGATATGAAAAAAAAGATTTTACGGATGATTTTTGATAAGGATGATATTGAACTTTTGGATAAATAGATGTTTTGTAGTCGTTTTGTTCTGTAGAGATAATAATGTTGCTTTTTGTTTGAATTGATTTGATGTCCATCATTTTGTCGTTGAGTCCGATGGCATGTTACATTGTGAAACTCTAACTATAAACAATCTTTCCCTCTTTCCCCAAAAACACCTGCATTTGCACAGCAAATCATATCAATAATGGAAAATATCGAATACCTTAACCGTTATGAGCGTCAGTTGACGGAACTGTTGTTGCGTGAAGTAACCAGGCGTCGCTATCTGGATGGACAGTTACTTCATTCCGATGACCTGGATGAAAAATGGCATCAGATTGCACCCGATTATGTGTCAGATGCGGTACCTCAAATTGCGGAATATCCTAGTGTGGCGCTGGCGTGGGCTGGTTATGTGGGTATGGCATTGGCTGCTTATTGGGATGAAGATTGGCAACGCTATTCCCGTAATCCTAATCTGTATCTGTACTTGAGAAACAAGCAGGGATTTGATTTGCTGGATGAATATGTGCTTTATAAAGTATTGAAATTGCCGGAAGGAGGAATGGAAGCCTCCTCATTGGAAGACTTGATGCGTTCGTGTGCGCATCTCACTTTGGACTTGATTCGGCATGAGCAGATTGAGCCGCAAAGTGTATTGGCGTTTCATGTGTATGCTCGTAGTATTAAGGTGATTTTCCGTATAGGTGTCGCTGTTGAGTTGAAACGGCGGAGATACAAATACGAGAAAATTAGTCTTGAAAAGAACTGATAATTCGGCTGCAATTATTAAAGGTTTGTAATTTGGAGGATAATAGGGAATTACCTGTCTTGTCTGTTTCTGCATACTTTTGTACTTTTGCGCGCTTTTTTGAAAGCACTATAAGGTATTAGTTAGGTATGAAAATTTATCGTCACATCCATCCCCATGGATTGCAGCGCCAGCTGGCCAAATTGGCAGGGCCTATATTCATGGAGACCTTGCTCGTCATGACCCTCGGTGCGGTAGACACCATTATGCTTAGCCAGCATTCAGACAATAGTGTGGCTGCGGTGGGTATGGTCAATCAGCTTATCAATCTGGTATTTCTGGTTTTTGAAGTGACTGCTGTAGGAACTTCCATTCTTTGTTCGCAATACATAGGTGCCAAACTGCATGATAAGGTAACACAAGTGGTTGGTGTCTCTATATTGCTCAACTTAGTGTTTGGGTTGACTGTAAGTACCGCTCTTTATTTTGGGGCGGAACAATTGCTTACGCTTATGGGTTTGCGCCCGGAACTTATGCCGGAAGGAGTAATATATATGCGTATAGTGGGGGCTTTTGCTGTTGTTCAAGCTATTTCCATGGCTATTTCAGCCTCACTCCGTAGTGCCGATAAAGCTGTCTATCCCATGATGGTGACGTTGGTGGTGAATGTGCTTAATATTATAGGTAATTATACGCTCATATTCGGAAAGTTTGGAGCCCCAGCTTTGGGAGTAGAGGGAGCTGCTATTTCTACAGCAGCCAGCCGTACGGTGGCCATGTTGGTATTGTTTGTTCTGTTGTTCAAGAAACATATTCCTTCTTTTCCCCGTCGGTTATTCCGACCTTTCCCTTTTGTGGAATTGCGTAATCTGCTTAAAATTGGATTGCCTTCGGCGGGAGAACAGATTTCCTATAGCTTGTCGCAGGTGGTTATTACCTATTTTATTAATATGCTAGGGAATGATGCGTTGGCGGCCAGAACCTATTGTGTCAACATTATCATGTTTGTCTATTTATTTTCTGTCGCAGTGGCTCAGGGTGGAGCTATAACGATAGGTCATTTGATGGGCGACAAAAAGCCGAATGCAGCATATGTGTTGGGAAAAATGGTGTTGCGTTGGTCTGTGACCATTTCCATTGCTTTGTCCATTCTGTTTGCTTTGTCCGGTAAATGGACTTTCTCCTTGCTTACCCATAATCCAACTATCATTCAAATGGGAGTGGTTATTCTTTGGATTGATGTTGTGTTGGAGTTTGGGCGTGCCGTCAATATTTTTGCTGTCAATGCATTGCGTTCAGCAGGGGATATCTATTATCCGATAACGGTGGGTATTATTGTGATGTGGGGCGTATCTGTGGCTTGCAGCTATCTGTTTGGTATTACCATGGGATGGGGACTTGTTGGTATGTGGTTTGCTTTTCTGTTGGATGAGAATATCCGTGCAGCATTGTTCATTAGACGTTGGAATAGTAAGAAATGGACTACAAAGGGGTTTGTCAAATAGGGCAAGGGGATGTAATAGGTTTGTTAAGCTGCGGTTGGGCTTAATCAAAATTGAAAACGGAGTTTTCATTTGCTTCTGCGCTCGTCATGTATTATCTTTGCAAGCAAATAATTAAACTCGCTGGTATGGGAGGATTTTTTGGAACTATTTCTAAAAAGGCTTGCAAAGCTGATTTGTTTTACGGAACAGACTATCAATCGCACTTGGGGACCCGCCGCGGAGGTATGGTTACTTATGACCCGGAAAATGGGTTCGCAAGGTCAATTCATAATTTGGATAACACGTATTTTCGTACAAAGTTTGAACACGAATTGGATAAGTTTGTTGGTAATTCCGGTATAGGTGTTATCAGCGATACAGACCCTCAACCGATTATCATTCACTCACATTTGGGAAAATTTGCTATTGTCACAGTGGCCAAGATTGTCAATATAGACGAATTGGAAGCCGATTTGCTTGAAGCAAATATGCATTTTGGTGAACTTAGCTCGGGTGGTATCAATCAAACGGAATTGGTAGCCTTGTTGATTATTCAAGGCAAAACCTTTGTGGATGGCATAGAGAATGTCTACAATAAAATTAAGGGTTCATGTTCGATGCTCATTTTGACGGAGCATGAAATTATTGCTGCACGCGATAAGTTGGGACGAACGCCTATAGTTGTAGGTAAAAAAGAATGTGCCTATGCCGTTGCCAGCGAAACGACGGCCTTTCCTAATTTGGATTTTGAGATTGAACGCTATATTGGTCCTGGTGAGATTCTGCGTATTACGGCAGAAGGAATCGAACAATTGCGTAAGCCTAATGAAGAAATGCAAATTTGTTCGTTTCTTTGGGTCTATTATGGTTTTCCCACATCATGTTATGAAGGGCGTAATGTGGAGGAAGTACGCTTCACTTGTGGGTTGAAAATGGGGCAAAAAGATGATTCTATAGTGGATTGTGCGTGTGGTATACCTGATTCCGGTGTGGGAATGGCTTTAGGGTATGCAGAAGGAAAGGGCGTCCCCTATCATCGTGCCATTTCCAAATATACTCCTACATGGCCGCGCAGTTTTACGCCGGTCAACCAATCGATGCGCTCTTTGGTGGCGAAAATGAAGTTGGTACCCAACCGTTCGATGTTGCAGGATAAGCGTCTCTTGTTCTGTGATGATTCCATTGTAAGGGGAACGCAATTGCGCGACAATGTAAAAATCCTGTATGATTATGGTGCGAAAGAAGTGCACATGCGTATTGCCTGCCCACCGCTCATCTATAGTTGTCCTTTTATCGGTTTCACATCTTCCAAGGGGGTGCTGGAATTGATAACGCGCCGCGTCATTAAAGAATTGGAGGGTGATGAAAACAAAAATCTGGAGAAATATGCTACTACCGATTCGCCGGAATACAAGAGAATGATTGAGGTGATTCGTGAACGATTCGGACTTACTACGTTGAAATTCAATACAGTGGAGACATTGGCGGAAGCTATAGGACTTCCCAAATGTAAAATTTGCACACACTGTTTTGATGGATCCAGTCGTTTCTAGTTAAAAAAACGAGCGGAGTTATTTTTATGGATGATAATTTATACTTGATGGAAAAGATACTTAAATATTTCCCGAAGCTTACGGAAATCCAGCAGCAACAATTGGCTGCACTTTATGATTTGTATTTCGATTGGAATTCCAAAATCAATGTCATTTCTCGTAAAGATATAGAAAATCTTTATGAACATCATGTCCTTCATTCTTTGGGGATTGCCAAAGTGTTGCAGTTCAAACCGGGAACAGCCTTGCTGGATGTTGGCACGGGAGGCGGATTTCCAGGCATTCCTTTAGCTATACTTTTTCCGGAATGTCAGTTTACACTTATTGATTCTATTGGAAAGAAAATAAAGGTGGCAACGGCAGTGGCAGAAGCTATTGGCTTGCAGAATGTGGAAGCCAAACATTTGCGGGTACAGGATGAAAAAGCCAAGTTTCATTTTGTAGTGAGTCGTGCCGTAATGCCTTTGGCCGATTTGGTGTCGCTGACCAAGAAGAATGTGGCCAAGGAACAGTTCAATGCACTTCCAAATGGACTGATATGTCTTAAAGGGGGAGAACTGAATGAAGAAATCAGACCATTCAAACATTTGGCTTCAGAATATCAGCTCAGCGATTATTTCAAAGAGGAATACTTTAAAACCAAGAAAGCAGTCTACTTACCTTTATAATAATACGAAGATGAATATACATGTGTTGACATTTAATCCTTTTCAGGAAAATACATATATCATTTATGACGAGCAGACGAAGGCGGCTGCTATTATTGATGCGGGATGCATGTTTGAAAAGGAACAGCAACAGCTGGAAAATTTCATAGAAACCAATGGCTTAAAGGTGACGTATTTGTTGAATACGCATCTGCATCTTGACCATCAGTTTGGTAACCATTTTGTGGCAAGCAAGTATGGTGTATTGCCTTTGGCATCCAAGGAAGATGAACCGTTGGTAAATTCATTGGCGGAACAGGTGGCCTTATTTGGCTTGTCAAGATTTAAGATGGAAAGCCAACAATTGGGAGGGTATTTGGAGGATGGTCAAATTCTCTCACTCTGTGGAACAGTTTGCCATGTTATAGCTACACCTGGACATTCGCCTGGAGGGCTTTGTTTCTATTTCCCGGAAGAAAAGGTTCTCTTTTCCGGTGATACCCTTTTTGCTGGAGGAATTGGGCGGACGGATGTGCTGAGAGGAGATTTTCGGCAGCTACTCAAAAGTATACACCAACGATTGATGGTGCTTCCTGATGATGTTGTTGTGTATTGCGGACATGGACCTCATACCACGATTGGTCACGAACGGATTCATAACCTCTATTTGAACTAGTCATGACGGAAGAAGAAATCGTATTTGACTTTTTGGATAAAAATCAGATTGCATACGAGTGCTACCATCATCCGGCGGCAGCTACTATTGCGGAAGCTATGCAATATTGGAAGAATGACGGTTCCGTACATTGCAAAAATCTTTTTTTCAGAAATCACAAGGGTAATCGTCATTATTTGGTATGTTTCCCTTCCAATATGGAATTGCCCATACATGATTTGGAGAAGAAACTACATCAAGGAAAGCTATCTTTTGCGTCTCCAGAGCGGATGATGAAATACTTGGCGCTTAAACCGGGTTCCGTTTCGCCTTTTGGGCTTATCAATGATACAGAAAACCATGTGCATCTTTTTATGGATGAATCATTGCAAACAGCATCATTGTTATCCTTCCACCCGAATGATTGTAGGGCAACGGTGGTAATTGCCAGAGAAGAATTCGACAACTATCTCCATATTATAGGGAATACTTATGAATACATTGATTTCACAACAATGGAAGAATAGAAGAACATGGAAATAGGCCATGTCGGTTCCTTGTTGGATTTCTGGAAATGTTAAAAGCATGCTAAATATATGTATTACCACAAAAAAAGGATAGTAAGCACATGCATATCCTTTTTTTTAAAGTACCTTTGTCCTCCAAATCATAAATCATAACATTGTGCTACAGTTATTGATAATTACTCTATTGATTGTTCTGGTGGCAGTTTTGCTTCTGGGATTTAAAATCTTTTTTATCAAAGGAGGACGTTTTCCTAATATTCACATTGGTGGTAGCAAACCGATGAAAGATAGGGGGATAGGGTGTGCTACATCGCAGGATAGAGAGGCGCAGCATGAGAAAAACAAAGTCAAAATAGATATAAAACAACTTTAATCATTCCATTTATGAATAAAACAATTAGCATCGTTATCAATGCAGTACTCGTAGTGGCAGTCATTGTGCTCTTCGTTTTGGTACTCAATAAGAAAGACGCAAAATCCTCAGTAGAAGAAGTACGTGAAAAGGTTCAGACGGGAGAAATATTGCCGGTTGCCTATATTAATGTTGATTCGCTTTTGTTGCAATATCAGTTTGCAGTTGATGCCAATGAAGCATTGATGCGCAAACAAGAAGATGCCAGACTTAAAATAAACACTCAAGCACGCAAATTGCAGGCTGATATGGAAGAATTCCAGCGCAAATTGGAAAACAATGCCTTCTTGAGCCGCGAACGTGCAGAACAAGAACAAACCCGTATCCTCCAAAAACAGCAGGAATTGCAAAATCTCGATGCTAAGTTGACAGAAGAATTGATGGTTGAACAGCAGAACATGAGTTTGCAATTGCGTGACACCATCAATAATTTCTTGAAGGAATTCAATGCTGATGGCCGTTACCACATGATTATCAGTAACACAGCAGGTGACAATCTTCTTCAGGCTAATGATGAATATAACATCACGGCAGAAGTGGTGGCTGCTTTGAATAAAAGGTGTATCAAAAAATAGTTGGTAAACAAAATATTGGAAAGCGATCTGTAACAGGTCGCTTTTTTTGTTGAAATAAATGTTGCCGTAATTTGCCTCATGGGAAATTTGCGTAACTTTGCATCCGCAAAATAAAAAGTTATATGGTTTGGTTCATAGTTATTGCTGTTGTTGCATTGCTCTTAATAGGTGTTATTGCCTATTTCCTTAGTAAAAAAGAGCCTTCCTCTGCACCACAGGAGGCAAAACCCGTGCGTGATGATGGCGAATGTTGTGGGGCCCACGCGGTGTGTGAACGTGACAGCCTTCTCACTAAAACAACAAAAATCGAGTACTATGATGATGAGGAGCTGGATGCATTGGCCGGCATAGCTCCAGATAATTATTCCGAGAGTCAGATAAAACAATTGGAGGATGTCTTCTATACGCTTCGCGAAAAGGATGTAGCCGGATGGTTGCGGAGCCTTCAGACTAGAAATATTCAATTGCCCGATGAGTTGCGTGAAGAAGCATTGCTTATTGTAAGTGAACGGCGTAAGGCATAAAGCAGTGCACCGACACATATACCGCTAACAATTCCCAGCCATAATGTTGTTCCTGTGCCCAATTGGTCCAGAAATTGAGCGTTGTAATTCAGCCTGTTGGCTGCGAAATAGGAAATAACAGCCATTCCATTGTTTACGGCATGACCGATAATTCCCAACCATAATGATTTTGACCAATAGACGGTATAGCCTAGTACAGCTCCCAATAGCATGCGTGGAATGAATCCGTAGAATTGCATATGGATGGCACTAAACAGGATGGCGGTTGACCATATGGCAATATGTGGATGATGTTTCTCTCCCAATAATGGTTGGAGTGTACCTCTGAAAAATATTTCTTCTGATAACGCCGGACTGATAGCCATGATGAACAGGTTGAAAAGCAAACCGGCATAGTTGCTGTCTTGGAGAAATTGTTCGGTCAGGTTGCCTGCATTTGCTTCTGCTGCTTGCATCCATGCTTCAATGTCTGCCATGAATGCCGGTAAACGGAGTTGTTCATTCCAATAGCTCAATAGATTGATGAATGGTATGCCACAGACAAATAGCAATATGGTCAATATAATGGGCCATGCATGAGGCCAGTTTGTCAATTTCAGCCATTTCCAAGGCTGGTCTGTCCACAAGTAACAGCATATAATGCATGGCAGAATGAAAACAAAAACGCTTTGTACCACTTGCATCCATTTCAAGGAAACAAGACTGCCGTCACTGAATAGCCCCCATAAGACGATGGCTATTATTGAGCAGCCTAACATGATGCATGTAAGCAATAATATTTTTCCCAATGGAGGAAGGTCTTTGATTGACAGTTTTATCATGATTTCTTGTCTTTTGTGTGTTGCATGCTGAATTCACAGCCGCAATAGGTTTGGTTATAAAAGCCATATTGGGCAATCAATTCCGAACGTCGGTTTTGCAGCCCCCCTTTTCTCCAGTTGGCGCCCCAAAAAATAGTACCTTCGTTGTCTGACATGGCCTTCTCTCCAGCCGCATTGATTTGGGCCAGATTCTTCCAGCGGGAGGTCGATAGGGTAGTGGCAAATACCTGAAAACCATGTGTAGCAGCGTAGTGTGCAGCAGCCTGAAGTCTTATTTCAAAGCATTTCAGACACCGTGCACCGCGTTCGGGCTCATTTTCCAATCCGCATATCTCGTTTAACCATGTTTTATGTTGGTAATCGGCATCTACAAAATCCAGTCCCAATAATTGACAATGGCGGATAGCCTCATTTTTGCGTTTCATGTATTCCTCTTCGGGAAAAATGTTGGGGTTATAATAGAACAGGGTAGGCCGTATGCCGTTTGCCAGCAAGCATTCAACTATGGCTGAAGAGCAGGGAGCGCAACAGGCGTGCAATAGTATCTTGTCAGTTGGTATGGGAGGTGTAAGTTTTGTCATCTGTTTTACTTTTCCAGGGCAAAGATAGTGCAAGCCGAGTGCAAAGCAAAATGAAAAACACAGTTTTGTGATTTTGCTTTGCCGAGGCGCCGCCTATCTTCTCTAAAGAAGTGCAAGCCGACAATTGGTGCAAGCCGAAATCAGAACCGAACATGTTCGGGTTATGATGAGGCGCCGCCCGATTGCAATGCAATTAATAGCAAAGCAAAATGAAAAACGCAGTTTTGTGATTTTGCTTTACCGAGACGCCGCCTATCTTCTTTAAAGAAGTGCAAGCCGAGTAGAAAAAGGCATACAATAACGCTATTAAGTGATAGAATTATAATTGGGCGGATGGTAGGTTGAGGTTGATAGAAATAAAACCGATATGCTCAAATAATCTTGTAAGGCAACACAACATTATTAAAAATACTACGTTATATTATTCATAACAATATCTAAAATCTATATGAGTGATCTACTGGTAATTTTATTACTTATTCTGTTAAATGGTCTTTTTGCAATGTCTGAAATAGCATTGCTCTCGGCAAAAAAAGTAAAACTTCAAAAAGCAGGTTCCAAAGGGAGCAAGGCTGCAAGAATAGCTCTCAAATTGTCTGAACAACCCGATAAATTTCTGTCAACCATTCAAATCGGTATCACCTTAATCGGTATCCTTACCGGTATTTTCTCCAGCGATATGTTGGCCAAAAGTTTTGGCGATTTGCTGGTCGAGAATGGGGTCGCTGCTTCAATAGCCTATAAATTGGCACAAGGTATTATCGTTGTAATTGTTACATATGTTTCCATCGTTTTGGGTGAATTGTTTCCGAAACGGATTGGATTGAACATGGCCGACAAGGCCGCTACGGCTGTTGCCATTCCTATGCGCATCCTTTCTATTATAGCAATGCCTTTTGTTTGGATTTTAGCTAAGAGTACGCAAGGCTTATTGTGGGTGTTTGGATTGAAAGATGAAGAAAACCAAGTTACAGAAGAGGAAATCAAAACATTGATTGAAGAAGGAACTGCCTCGGGTGTTGTACAGGAAGTGGAGCAGGACATTATGGAACGTACATTCATGTTGGGTGATATGGATGTGGACTCTATTATGACGCGAAGGCAGGATGTGGTCATGTTGGATGAAAATATGGATTATGCCGCAGTGGCAGAGATTGTATGTCAGTCTACATTTGAAGTCTATCCCGTCCGTTCATCAGACAACGGGTCAATCATTGGCGGCATATCTCTGAAGGATTATGCACGCTGGTCGCTTCATCAGAATGGTAACATCAAGGACTTTATGTGCGAACCGGTTTTCTTCCCTGAAAATATGTCGGTATATAAAGCGCTTGAAGCTTTGAAGGAGCGCAATATCAGCCGTGCTTTTGTGTGTGATGAGTTCGGCGATTTTGTCGGCATTATTACATTGAAAGACATGTTGGAGGCTTTGGTAGGAACACTGTCACAGGATGAAAACAGCGATATAGTGCAACGTTCGAATGATGAATGGTACGTTGATGGACAATGCCCATTCCATGACTTCCTGCTTTATTTTGATATAGAAGATATAGAAGCAGATGAATATAATACCATGAGCGGATTAGTGCTTGACCTTATGGAGCATATTCCTACGGTAGGCGAATTTGTGGAATGGCAAGGTTTCCGTATCGAAATTGCCGATATGGATGGTATTCGTATTGACAAGTTGCTCGTGAAACGTCTTCCCAAGGAGGAAGAATAAATTCTAAAATCGGAAATGTTGTCCTATGAAAATCATTCTTACTCTTTGTTTGACATTGTGCTTGTCTGTTTCATTACTGTATGCCGATGATGCAACGGCTATTATGAATGATTACAAAAATGAGAAGAAGGCCGATTATGTCAATTTGCCCCGCTTCCTTGTTAGAATGGGTATGAGGTCTGCGGGTCAGAAAGATTTGGCAAAGCGAATCTCAGCAATCAAAATGTTGGATTTGGATGAATGCTCCCAGACGGTAAAAGAGGGTTATGCCAGACGTTTGGCGGCTCTTCCATCTCAAGGCTATGAGGTGTTGATGCGCATGAAGGATGGCGATGATAAAGTGTTTTTCCTGATAAAGGAACAGCAGAATATGGTTGTAGAGTTGCTTATCGGGAGCAGTGGTGATTCCAATAGCCTGGCTCTCTTTTCCGGTGAATTTCAATTGGAGGAATTGGCGGGTATGATTCAAATGGACAATTCATCGGAGGGATGTTCTACAGAAGAGAAAAATTAATCATTAATTTACATACAAAATGATTCGTAAGACCTTGTTGGCAGTTTTGCTTTTTGTCGCTTTGATTCCTGCTGGTGCAGAATCTTTGGTGGCTCGTCTGGAGAAGATTCCATCCGTGCAAACGGTCTATATATCCCCAAAAATGTTTCGATTGCTGGGAGTCGCTCAGAAAGATAGCTTACTTTCTGCAACAAGTATTGAGCGCTTGCAAAGCATGAATATTGTTGTGGCTGATAATCCCTCCGCAATTACAGAACTCACAAGAGAGACGGCAACATATATCCATCAAAATGGTTATGAGGAAGTGGAACGTCAAAGCGGAAACGATGAGAATACAGTGATATATCACAAAGCGGCTTCTCCCTATGCTGTTTTCATCCAATGTACGGAGTCTCCTTCTGAATATGTGGTTGCTGTCATTCAGGGAAATCTATCCAAAGATGAATTGAAAGGCTTTATGCATGCTCTTCCCGTGGAAGAAAGATAAAAGCCTTTTTTAAAGCTCTCCCCCTATTAGAATTGGAAATAGATGAATGCCTGCAGGTCTGCCGTAATGAATTGGTAAACCACAAATACCACAAATACCACTAGTAATGCGATGACAGGAACGGGTAGCAGTGCAAAGTTTAAGCGGTACCAACGTTTGAAATTGACCGGCAGCCAATGGATAATCATGCCCAGTACGATTAATAGGAAGACATTTTTGTATTCCCAAATAATTTGAGGAATAATGCTGGTATTCCAGGTACTGCCAATCTGGTTTACCATGTTTTTGGCGGTATTCCATGCTACTTCATTGGCCACAGCCGGGTCAAGGTTGGAGCCGGAACGGAAGAACAGACGGGTGAAAGTGATGAATACGAAAGTTTGCGTCACAGCCCACGCATTGCCCAAATGTTTAAATGGATACTGACAACGGGTCAGGTGGTAGATATAACGGATAACGGAGCCGGCACAGATGATGGCGACCCACACAAACAGCATGTTATAGACGGGTTGAGGGGTGAAATGGCACAATAGTCCGAGCACTAAAGTGGTAGCGCCCACCCATACCATTCGCCATATCCATTTCATGTCACGCCAGAATTTATAGATAATCATTCCAACGCCGTTCAGTCCACCCCAAATCATAAAGTTCCAGCTGGCTCCATGCCATATACCGCCTAATAGCATGGTGATGAACGAGTTCAAGTTGGTGATGATTTTGATTCGTTTCTCTGGTTTAAACCATGCCACAAGTCCTAATATGATAGCAACACCAATGACTGTCAATGCTGCATATAAGCTACCTGATAGGATAAGGGCTATCAGTGCGATAAGGATAATCCAGAAATAGGTTCCGAAACTGGCGTTCCTGTTACCACCTAAAGGAATGTACAGATACGTTTGCAGCCAGCGGCTCAAGGATATGTGCCAACGTTTCCAGAAATTGCTGGCATTGGGTGCCTTGTAAGGTGAATTGAAATTTTGCGGCAGATAAAATCCCATGAGCATGGCCACGCCGGTGGCAATGTCGGTATAACCTGAAAAATCGGCATAAACCTGCAAGGAATAACCAAATAAAGCCATCAGATTTTCGAAGCCTGAAAATAGCAAGGGATTTTCAAAAACGCGGTCAATAAAGTTGACGGCAATATAGTCGCTCAAGATGATTTTCTTGGCCAATCCGTTGAGAATCCAAAATACGGCAATCCCGAATTGTCGTCTGCCCAAATGATAGGGCTTGTAGAGCTGTGGAATGAATTCACTTGCGCGCACAATGGGTCCCGCCACCAGTTGTGGAAAGAAGCTTACGTAGAAACCGAAATCCAGTAGGTTTCTGACAGGTCGGATGCTACCTTTGTAAACATCAACCGTATAACTGATTACTTGGAAGGTGTAGAAGGAAATGCCGACCGGCAATATGATTTGATCCACTCTAAATCGTTCTGTGCCTGTCAATGCGTTGCCTATCCATGCGAAGGCGTCAAATACGTGCAGTTCCCAACCGAACATGTTATTGATGACATCCGTAAAGAAATAGGCATATTTGAAATAACAGAGCAGGAATAGGTCGATGACTATACTGCATATCAGCCATGCTTTCTTTTTAACGGCACTACTGGCCTTGTCTATGCGTTGCGCTATTAAGAAATCAGAACAGGTTACAAACATCAGAATCAGCACAAAAAACCCACTGGTTTTGTAGTAGAAAAACAGACTCACAAAAAGCAGGAAGCTGTTACGCAGGAGCCGTTTGCTCTTGATGAGACTGAATACAGCAAAAACCAAGGCAAAGAAAGCCCAAAAGTAAAATTGGGTAAACAATAAGGGAGAGTTCTCGTCAAAAGCGAAAACGTCTTTTATGAAGTTCAATAATGTGCTCAATTCCATTGTATAGTGTTTGTTTATCGCTCAAATAAATAATCGGTTAGCAAAGCATTGTATAATAAGTCGCCTAGCAGGTTGTATCCATCAACTGTAAAATGCAGGCGGTCGCGGCGTACGAGACCTTCAAGTTCCCAACTGTCAACGGAGCCATATCCGCCCATGATGTCAAATAAATCCCACACGGCTCCTTTGTATTCTTTGGCCAAGTCATAGAATGCTTCCTGAACTATCCTGCCGTTGGCATTGGGTGCCATTCTTCTGCGGCTTACGTAGCGGTAACTGTCGTTGTTGGTGATGAAAATGAAGGCACAATCCGGTGAAACTCGCAAAACCTGATCGATCAGTTGCCTGTAGCCCCATTTGAAATGCTCAGCATCAAATCTTCCGTAGGGTACGGCTGCGTCGTTGATACCAATGGCAAAAATCACCAGGTCGGGCTTGACCAATTGCAGGTCGCGTTGCAAATCAGTACAGCGCAACCAAGCTGGAACAGCTGCACCATTGACTCCCGATGAAAAATAGCGGATGCCACCTTGTCGGTTGTCCGGCTCGATTCCTGTCAGTGTAAACCATTCGTCATCGTCAACATTCATGTATAAAGTGGTCGAGTCTATGGCATTTTTCAGATGGATAATGAAACCCGGCTTGATGCTGTCACGTTGGGCATATAAAGTGTCTGTACCATTTACGATGTAGGGAAAAATAGAGTCGTTTGAGCCATAGCCCAATATACGCAGTTCATTGAATTTCCACAATTCGTTTCCGTCCGTATTCAGGCGTAGGGTGATGCTGGCATTCTCGTCGCTGGTACGTGCTGCCATGCCGGTAATTCCCAAACGGTAAGGCTGTTCTTTCTTGGTGTTCTTGCCTGTTGTCCAGCTCCCTGTATAACTAACTTTATAGTTGTATCCATAATTGGTACGGGCAATGGGATAGGGGAAAAGAATGCCTCTTCCTGATGCCAAATCGGGTATCATATTGGAAAGGTTTAAACGCATGCGGTGGGAAAAAATATCGGCTTGCACATGTGAACCTCCCACATGCCATACATTTATTTCGCCCCTCCCGAAAACCAGCAGGCTGTCCATTTTGGCATAAAGCGTGTCCTGCCGTTCATGGCCGTTGGGGAAATGCAATACATTCCTGTCGTAATGCACACATCTGTAGGCCGGCAATTGCTTCAATGGCGGTTGGGCTGTCAATGGGAAAAATATCAAAAGGAATATGTTCAGGCAGAAAATGTTCTTGATTAAATTCATAACGTTTTTTATTCTTCAACTTGGGTTTCCTCTATGGCGGCTGCCTCTTCTCTCAATAATAGAATGCTGTCATTCAACATCTTGGTGGTGTCGCTCCATTGCGTGGTGTCTGTGCGCCACTTGTAGTAGTCGTAATAGAGCATCAATGATTTGCACAACATGTCGCCTATGCGTTCGGCGCCACCTCGTGAGAAATGCACATAATCAGAAGCGGCCAGCGGCGGTTGTGCATTGACCCATTGTACCATGGAATTGTGTCCGCCCATTACGCTATATAAGTCCCAATAGGCAGCACCGGCATTCAACACAGCATGGCGGAGCGAGTCAATCACCATTGGCAAATGAGGATAGGTTTCCATATTGGCTTTTACTTTGGTAGCCATGTCCGACGGCCCGATAAACAAGATGGAAGCATTAGGAGCAAGCCGTTTCATGTATTTAATTTGTCGTGCCATCTGCTTGCCGTAATTACTGATGCTTTGCGGTTTTTTCAGATAGGGTACAGAGTTGCCGCCAAACTGCATGATGATAAGGCGCACATTTTCGTTGCGGAAATAAGACGCAAGCTGTTCTCCATTCATTTGAGTGAAAACAGTTCCCGAACAGCCTCTCATAGGAATGTTGTCTACCGATACTCCATTTTTTCCGTCGAGCATGATGCCATAAAGGGCAGCATTCCCGCTTATTTCGAGTTGGGCTCTTACGCTGCTGTCTGGCAGATGGAAACTGAGCTCAACAATACCCTTCTGAGTACTGTCAGCCCATAGGGTAGTTCCGTTGCAACGTATTTTCAGTGTGTCTTCAATCTCGCCGGCCAATACCCTAACTTCTGTAAAATAACGGCTGGGTGTCTCTTCGTTCACGCGGGCAAGAGGATAGAAACGCAAATGAATAGTAGTGTCCAGCATGGCTTTCTGTCCCATAATGCCATATAAATCATTTTCGGCACGCATTTCACTGTTGCCATAAACCAGATAGCGGGTGAGTTCCTTGTCACAGGATTGACCTATAGATACGGTCGGAATGGTTTGGATGGCAGGCACCAGCCCAACACCTTGTCCACCAAATTCCGATTGCAATTCTGTTCGGAGAGTACTGCTTATGCGGTCCTCTTCAATCTGGGAGTCACCATAATGTACAATGCGCAATTCCTTGGATTCCGCACTGTCCAATGCTGCAAAAAATGCGTCTAAGGTATGCAGGTCGTTGTCGGGAAATTCAATGCGTGCCGGATTATTTTCAAAATAATCCAAGTATTGGCTCTCTTCCTCCATGCGCATCTCTTCCAGGCGTCGTGCCAACAGTTCTTCGGGCGATTCCTTGGGCCCTTCCACTGTGTCGGTCGGTGCTCCCAGCACTTCTTCCAGTGATGGAAATTCCAGCTCTAAAGGACCGATTTGCACACCGTCTTTTGGGAAAAAGAGGCATAAGAGGGCCAAAAGGCCAATGATGGCAAATATGAACAGGGTTGTTTTGTATGCTTTCATCTATTGATATATTTTCAGTCGTTGGCCAATTTGAAGCATGTCGGAACGCAGCTTGTTCCAACGTTTGATTTGTGATACACCAACACCATATCGAAGTGCAATATGTCCCAGTGTATCGCCCGATTTGACTCTGTAAACGATATATTTGGGGAGCGGTGCTGGACGCTCGGTCGGCAATACAATCCGGCTAGTCTTGCTTTCATCTATGGCATGTGCATACAGAGAATCGGCAGTGGCATTAAATACCTCGTTCTTGGATGAGGGAATATAGATGCGGCTGTCTTTATACAGCAAATGGCTTTTCGGACGAATGCAGGGATTATTGGCAACCAATGCCGTTGAGTCAATTTCAAGCAAACGGCAGAATTCGCCTATTTTGACCGTTTTACGTAAATTGATGGCGGTTCTGGAAGGTAGAGTGTCGTGTGTCAATGCTAAATAATTCTTGAATCCTACTTCCATGCGGTTCAGTAGAAAAACAATACTTACATCTTGATTGTAGTATATGCGTTTAGTTGCACATTTGGTAAATTGGCGTAATGTCCTTTCAGCATCGCAATCGTTTAGAGCATACAAATCTGCCAGATAGGCAGCGGCAGCACGGGTGGAACTGAACAAATCGTGGCGTTCATCATATCCTGGAGTCATCAACAATCCATAATAATGTGCTGCCGCAGCAGATAAAGCCCATGGTCCGGCAGCGTATTCATTGCTGAAGCGTTCGTTGCATTCAGTAAGTAACAATGGAATAAAGCGGAAGTTGGAAGGTAGCCCGTATAATTCCAATTCGTGGCTGATTAAACTGTCATAAGGCATATATGGACGATAGTCAATGTTCGTCGAACCGTAGGAGTTCCCAGCCCATAATACCGACAATAGTATGATAGCGTTCTTTAGAAATTTGTTCACCTTTAATTCTGTTTCAGTTGGGTTTTGTTTTATCCCACAAAAATACGACAAACAGCCAATAGCTACAAGGCGAAGGGAGGATAAATATGTGGGGAATTTTCGTAAAATATGGGTAGTAAAGCATGGATAAATTTTGTGTGTTCTTATTTTAGTATGTTATGGTGTGAGTTAACTCATATTCACCATGTTGAAATACATGATGACTCCTTACACATCCATAAAGCTGCGAATCCATCTAAAATAGTTATCTTTCCAAACACGTATTAACTCAATGCTCTGACATTTTGGATATTGTTATAGAAGTAGAGAACATGCAGTTTTAATGATCCTTATAAAAAGTAATCACAATCATTTTTTCTTAGTCCGACGGGCAAGTTCTTCTGGACTAAGAAACCCTACGGACTTGATATTTGGGCCCTCTATCTTTTGGGGCTGAATTGTTTTGCAGAAATCTAGTAGAGTGGGAATATGAGTATAACCTTCTTTTATATATTCTATATATTGTGCCAACACCCCGAGAAATTTAAAGTAATAGAATGATTTCAATGGGATTATTCTGTCAATAGTTTCCTTTTCCCACTGGTTCTGAGAGTTTCCTCGATGATTCATGTTACGGCATTGATAAATGTCGTTTAACAGTGAGGTGATCTCTACAAACGAATCATAATCACTTCCTTTCATCATTGCTTTGTAACCCAAAAAATATACAATTGTACGTATCTTGTCTATTGCATATTGAGTTTGCAATGATATTCTTGATTTCTCAAAAGCATTGGTGTTTCCTGTCCGTTTGTTATTGCCAGGGAACAGTAGGCTGGCAATTGTATAGTCACAACTTCTGCTATTGATGGATGGATCTTTACCTTTTTCGATCTTTAGATATGCAGGGTACCCCCACATTTTTTCTGTAATCTCGGACAATTCTCGTGTTTCGCACAGTTTGTTAGTCATACACTCTATTTGTTGATAAAGAGACAAACAAAAGTCCCCGAAATTATCCTTTCTTCTGAATGACTCCATCCGAACATAATCTTCAATCAGAATAGTCTTTATAGACTCTAAAGGGAAGTCTGCATAAAATTCGATAGCTTGCTGTCTTATAATTTTCTCTATGCAATACTCATAAATTTGATTTATACGTTCATCTTCAGACAAAACAGAATTTGCGGAAGATACATTCAGTCTCTTTCGCAACTCTATATCAAACTCGGTATTTTGCTGAGTTAACTTTGTTATTTTATCTATCGTGGATATTAATTTGTCATCCATATCAAGTGCTTAATAGTAAGTCTAATTCATTATTCAATTCGTCAATATCAACAGTCTTCTGCTTGAATACTGTCACTTTATCGAGTAGATGTATGAGCCAGAATCTTTCTCTCTTAGAATTCCTACAATAAGAGATGGCTAGTTTCTCTTTTTGTTGCTCATCACCTAATGCCACATCTTTATTTATTGATGCAATCTGGTTTGTTTCTCCTATTTTGAATATAGCATATCGTTTATTGCTTTCCTCACTATGGATAATGATATTTGTATTTTTATCTTTCTCAAATTCCAGAAGAGGCAAAGACTCGATGTAAGTAATACCATAAGAATTTGTTTTATCAGAATCAAAATCTCTATTGACAAGTCCTTGAAATTTTGTGTGAAGTCGCGCATATACAGAATCGGCGTCACCTTTTACCATCTTTAGATATATAAGCTTCCCATCGAGCACATTGGCCAGTTCAGGATTACCTTTCTTTATATGTCCTTTTTCCATTTTATACTTAGGGAAGAATCTTGACATTGCTTCCGAATATCCATACCTGTCCCATATATAAAGTAAACTTCTAATTTCACGAACATATTTTTTAGTAACATTCAATTTCTTACTGACAATAATACCAGTTACCTCCTGACGGCTTCCGAGTTTTTGTAACCTTGTTTTGATTTCGTTTATCACAAAGCCCTGAGAGTTTATAATGCGAGTTAGCTCTTTTATGAACTCCCCATTTTTCGAGTAGACGTAATGCATAGAACTAAACGTGATGTCATCTGCATATCGGGTATAGCATATCCCAAAACGTTTAGCCAGCCCTGCCAATTTGCGGTCTAACGTATCGCAAATCATGTTGGTAATGATTGGCGATGTCGGTGCACCTTGTGGTAATACGTACATAAATTGTTTGTCTAAATCGTGTTGTTTGGTTTCTATTGTTTGCTCGCGTTTAACCCTCATGGAACATAGACCCGAAATCAATAATGCTATTTGAGGTGAAAAGTTGAAGGGAGCCAAAGTCAGGCGTTTCATAACCCGGCCTTGTTCTATGCTTGGAAAAAAATCTTTTAAGTCAATGTTAAACACATAATTCTGACTTTTATGCATAGTTGCATTAGTCACAACAGAACGCTTCTCTGTAAATCCCATAGCATAATTAGATGGAGTGTAAACGGCTTTTAGAATCTCATTCACAGAACGAAGAAGCATCATATAACTTTGATTGCGCGGTGCTGTAATTTGGCGAAAACCACCAGACTTTTTCTTTATTTTGAATTGACGATAACGATGAAATACATGATTTGGATTGCAATAATACAAAAGTTGCTTCATTGTAAATGGATAAAACTTGTCTGCATCACCCCCCAATTCACGAATTTCATCTTGCCTGATACGATTGAGCAATGTCAATAGATCCTCTCTAGTTGACATCCGTGATGCGATTTGTACTATTTCTGTTTTATCCATTTGTTTTGTTTTTTAAATTAAAAGCAGTCTTTGAGGTCTGGACTGAAGCTTCTTTTCTTTATGTAATATACATATATAAATATCATAATAACAATATAGTAATAATACAACAATATACTACAGTAATATACTACAATGCAACATGTTGACGTACTAACATTGTTTATCTCCAAGATTCAGAAGAACAAGGAGACATCCGGACAAATACGCCGGACGAAATTCAAAATTCCGTTTCAGCTTCCAGAGTTATCAAAGACCGCTTTTTTCTTTTACAAAAGTACTAAATATACACGAAACCGATGTTCGATATATTTTATTTATGATTTTGAGATGAAATGTTTTAAGAAATTTAGTCCGTTCTCATTTTTTGCCATAAATTCATGAATCATGAATAGAGTTTCTTCTATTTGTATAGTTCTTTCATCTGACAAATCGATATCAATCTCTTGTATCTTATGTAAAAACTTATTGTAGAGTCGATTGCATTTACCTGAAAAAATCTCTGTAATATTGGCCATATTATATGCTTTAATAAGGTCTCTAATTTTTTTTGCAGCAAACAAAGTAACAAGATATTCCCCATTCCATTTTATTTTTTCCCGATTTAATGTCCCCTTAATTAGAATCTCATTTTTATCTAAAAGATTGCTAAGTTCTTCAACATAAGACATTGCACATGATGTATATTGGCTATCAGAGAAACCTTTTGAAACGAAGATAATTTTATTGAATAAATTCTCCCAATCATAAGGTTCAACATCTAAAGTCATAACGCTGCAGTTGTTGAGAATGTACAGTTTGTACAAATCAAAGTCTAACAATCTTTCTCCATCTCTCTCCACAATAGCTCTCATATACGTTCGACTAGCATATCCAAAATTTGTCTCAATTTGTATTGTCAGGTTTTCTTTCTGTATTTGGACTTGTTTTTTCCAGAAACCTTTATTCCCGTGAGGAAGAAATAATACCTCCTCTTTGGAAGCACAAAAAATGTTTGACACATAGAATCCCTTTGCTTCAGAATAGCATAAACACGAATTGTGTACAGATTCTTCCCATACGTCCATATTTGCTTTATACATAACTATATATAGTATTTAACTACGTATTAAAATAATATTTGATCGTTTGACTTGGTGACCAGTCGAAGGACAGCCTCGGACATATTGCCTGAATCTATACGAATTACGCTATTGTCCTCAATAAGTATTTGTCTGTTCAAATCATACATTGCTATATTGCGGTGTTTGCTATCGTTATAAATAACACCTCTTTTGATGCCATAAGCTTTTGCCTTCGCCATGGCATGTCTCGAACCGCAATCGTTACCAAAATTGTTTGGAGCATAGCTTGCTGCTAGGAGTACAGCATCTGAAAATAATGCTTGTAGCCTATCTCTAACGACAAATCTACTTATCATATCGTTTTTACTTTTGGGTGGTTCATAATACTCACTGATAAGCAAACCACCTTCATTGACGATTCGTTCAGCTAACTCTATATTCTCTTTAGGTAAAATATTATCATGAGTACTTGGCAAAATAGCAATTGTTTTACCTCCTTTTTCCAAAGCTGTTTTATGAGCAATAGAATCACAACCAAGAGCCAGCCCACTTACAATTGTTGCATTATGTTTTAAAATTTCAGTTGTAACCATCCGTTCTGTCAGTTCAATTTTGTCATCAGGATTAAGTACTCCTATTACAGCAACATTTAGATTGTATTTACTAAGCAAGTCAATATTTCCTTTATAGAAAAGTGCAAAAGGTTTGTCTGCAGGCTTTACGATACCTCGCACAGGTGGAAAATCAACATCTCCGATAGTAACAAGTCCATCAACATTATTTCCTAACAGATTGATAGCAGATTCTATCCTCTCTCTCTTTTTTAGGAACTCATATTCGTTAGTTTTCAAGAGGTGATATAAGATAGACAAGTCTTCATTTCCTCGTATATTTTGATTGATCCAAGCTGGTCCTTTTTGAGGATAAGTACGAATTGTTAAAATGTTTAATGCGCTTTCGGAATATTTCATATACACTTTTGTATTTAATATCTTGATAAAGTCTTTCCGATTGAGTAGAAGATAACACTTTTCGCCCCCTTATCCAGTAAGGCTTGGATGCAATCTTCATCGATATTGACAGTCTTTGTATAAAGATCGTCAATAAGTAAGATGTCTTGCCCTATAATATCATCTGAAATGTTACACGTGTCTTTAGTTATGCCCACATATGGAAGTTCTCCTAAACCTCCATTACCACTGCGAGCCAAATGTGTTGTCGATGTATCTGTGTGCCTAATAATATCATGTGTACCATCAACCAAACCTTTCAAACGTTGTACTACGTATTGGATTGTAGCTCTTAATAATAATTGATTAGGGCTATATGAATTTTCACGCTTTGCTCTAGGAATAACGCAAACACGAAGATTTTGTTTTCCACTTAAGCGTAGAATCTCAGGTAAGTCAAAATTGAGAATTTGTGCAAGTTTTTTCACTGCATTACTTAAAATTTGCGCTGGGTACGGTGTGATATCATTTTTGAAAGTGCAGATAAGATTCTCAATAGTACCTGATATACGCCATTTGCCACCACCTTGATAATTGCTGTGATAAAAAGCTATAATGTCCTGTTGGAGGGCTTTCTCAAAATTACCTTCTTTTTTACGGCAAAGACTAGTTTCTGACAAAATTACAAATTGTTCCATACTTTTCAAAATTCCACTTTGATGATTTTTTCTAAATTGATTCCGTTTGCAATCGCTTCTAAGGCAGAATCTTCTTCATTTTCATATAACACAACGTTCTGTAAATTGTATCCCTGGGATTCAAGAAAAGTGTATTTGTAGCCAAGGCAATCCTCGTAAAAAAAACGCTTGACAAAATATTTCGTGAGATTGTAATAGCTGCATAGGCTGATTGCTCTTTCTGAATGACTATTTGTTAATAGAATTGTGTAAAGGCCCTCATAGTGGAGAAGTTTTAGAAGTTTGAATAAATTTTGGTTCAACTCGGTTTCTTTAAAGTACGATTCAAAACATCTTTCTTTGTAAGCAACTATTTTACTAAATTGTGTTTCTGCTAAATCTGGAAATATTGCCATTAGCTTGTTTCTTGTAAATCTCTCGTTATGGTCAATGTCATATTTAACACCCAGTATCAAATTTATAGCCTCGGCATAGGCAAGGTTGTTGGCTTTATTCGTTTTAATTAATGTGTTGTCCATGTCGAAAACAAAAACGTTATTAAATTTCTGGGGTTTCATAATGCTTGTTTTATTATTTCTGCAGCAAAGATAGAAGCGTATAACGAACTCTATGTTCGTACTAAGGAATAATTGGCAAGCATTGATTTTATTCGATTATAAACATCGTCTTGAATTGATCTTGGTTCTATAACTAACAAATCTTTGCCGAAAGAACAAAGTTCACGTATTAATTCATAATTTGGAATACAATCTATTGAAAAGTATGCTCCAGCATTTAGGTGTGGATATTTTCTACGAAATTCATCTTCATTTTTACCTTTATATTTGCGTTGTGACTCGTGTATTGGTTTTG
Source organism: Candidatus Gallipaludibacter merdavium (assembly GCA_017694875.1). Taxonomy (GTDB): domain Bacteria; phylum Bacteroidota; class Bacteroidia; order Bacteroidales; family Paludibacteraceae; genus Gallipaludibacter; species Gallipaludibacter merdavium. Next base: position 63,152 of record JADIMG010000004.1, on the reverse strand, counting down.
TTTCTACGTAGTCTTTGGAGTATTCGCTAACCCAAAAGAATATACGTTCAATTTTCCTATTTTCGTAGAGAGTCACACCAATAATGTTGTCAAAACGTTCGGACAAATCTTCTTTGCATTGTCTATATTTATGACCTGGAATTGGAACTACATTATCGATTCTATCAAGTGCAAAATTTAGGATCTTATTATCTTCATTTTCTGCACCAATTAGGAACCATCTATTATTATACTGTTTGAGTAGATAAGGATGGAAAATTATTTCTTTTATTTCCTTATCTGCAAAGGTATGATATTTGAGATTTATGACAACTTGATTTGAAATGTTGTCAAACAATATACCTAATAAGTTGGAGTTTTGTAGGTATGGATTGTTGCTAAAACTAATAATTCGGGGACGTTTCTTCAAATCAAGTCCGATTTTGAAACGATCAAGCCATTCAAAATGAGCTAAGCCATCGAATTGTCCTATTGTATTAAGAATTTCTGATATTAAGTTGTTTTCTTCCTCACTTAATTCTTTCCTAAAGATGGTAAAAGATGGGTCTTCATACCTAATACACCGACGGTCATTAATTCTATAGCGTTCTATTGTAGCATAAAATGGGTCGGATTCTAAATAGTTTATGTCCTTTTCAATGCAACGTTGTGATACTACAGGGAATCCTGCATCAATAAGTTTCTCATTGCATTTTTCTGTAAGGTCATGAATGTCATAAAAATGATGTCTGTCGGACAGCATTTCATCAAGATATTTGTATCTTGTTAAGGCGTTCTTGTTTGTCGGCATATTTTAAATGTTTTTGCAAAGCTAAACATAGTTTGCGAACACAATGTTCGTACTGTTTAGAGTCATGTTTATGATAGAAAATAAACATTGTACTCACAAATTATCAGTTCCTAAATTCAACTTCCAATAAGTCTGCAATTATGAGCAAGCTAGTGTTTTACTGACACGTCAAAGACGGAGTTTATGTGATATGTTTTCCATTGTTACTCTTATTCCTTTATGCTACAAAAATAATGATTCTTTTTTATAATTGCTGAGTAGCTAATTTAATGTTAGTTAGTTAATACAAAACAATGTCCAAATAGTAAAGTGTGTGGTTAGATTCAATTATTTTTGAATGGATTTGATACAAGACTATTTCAAAAGATAGCAGGTTGTCAATAATATTCTTTACTATACTTCACAAAAAAATAGTACCTTTGCTCAATCAAACTCTACCTTTACGAAACTTATGTTACAAGGAAAGAAAATCATATTGGGTATTTCGGGGGGAATTGCGGCTTACAAAACGCCGGAATTGGCCCGTTTGCTCATAAAGGCGGGAGCGGAGGTGAAAGTGGTGTGCACGGAGAGTGCGCTCCAGTTTGTTACAGCTTTTACCCTTGAAACACTCACGCACCATAAAGTATATGTGGACATGTTTCAGGGTCCTGCAGAATATCATACGGAACACATTGCCTTGGCTGACTGGGCGGATATGATGATTGTGGCACCGGCTACAGCCAATATCATAGCGAAAATGGCTCAAGGGATAGCAGATGACGCTTTGTCTACTACCTATTTGGCTTTTACAGGAAAAGTGCTGGTGGTGCCTGCCATGAATGTTCATATGTATGAGCATCCCGCAACGCAGCACAATATTCAAACATTGACGGAAAGAGCTGTGTGTGTCATGCAGCCCGAATCCGGCGAGTTGGCTTGTGGGGTGGTGGCCAAGGGACGGATGCCGGAACTTCATGCTATTGTAAGGCAGGCAACGGAATTGTTTATGGAGCAATATCTGTCAGGAAAACATATTCTGGTAACTGCCGGACCTACCTATGAGAAAATTGACCCAGTCCGTTTCATCGGAAACTATTCTTCCGGCAAGATGGGGTGTGCCATTGCTGAAGTGTGCGCGCAACATGGAGCGCGGGTAACACTGATTGCCGGACCAATGCGACAGACAACGGTGCATCCGTCCATTACACGGATAGATGTGGAATCAGCACAACAAATGTTTGAGGCAGCCACAGAGGCCTATCCGCATCAAGATGCAGCTGTGCTTTGTGCGGCGGTAGCCGATTTTACCCCAGAAACTACTGCTGACCAAAAGTTGAAACGGGGCAAGGACGATTGGATGTTTCGTTTGAAACCGACTTCCGACATTGCTGCCGCATTGGGAAGGATGAAAACGGACAAGCAAGTCTTGGTGGGATTTGCTTTGGAAACCAATGACGAGCAAGCCAATGCGCAATCGAAATTGGAACGGAAGAATTTTGATTTTATCGTGCTCAATTCCTTGCGCGACAAAGACGCTTGCTTCGGATATGATACGAACAAGATTACCATTATCAATAAAAACGGCTCAATGAAAGAATTTCCGCTGAAGCCGAAATCAGAGGTGGCGGAAGACATTGTAGCGCATTTGTCAACTTGTTTACACTAAAGGACTATGAAAAGAATTTGCCTATTATTGTTCGTGTTGGGCACCATGGGATGGATGAAGGCGCAAGAGTTGAATTGCAATGTCCAAATCAATTCTGACCAGATACAAGGAACCAACACTTCTGTGTTCAGTACGCTGCAACAATCAATAAATGATTTTGTCAACAACCGTCGGTGGACAGATATGACTTTTGCCAATCAGGAGAAGATTGATTGCAATATGACCATTATTCTGTCATCCTATAGCGATAATATCATGGTGGGTACCTTGCAGGTCCAATCCCGTCGTCCGGTTTATAACACGTCTTATTCATCGCCGATACTCAATTTCCGAGATGAGCATTTCACGTTTTCCTACACGGAATTTGAGCAGCTGGAATATCAGGACAATGTGTTTACCACCAATCTGACCGCCATGTTGGCCTATTACATTTATCTGATTATCGGCTACGACATGGATACCTATTCACGTTTGGGTGGAACGCCTTATTTCCAGAAAGCGGAGGATATAGCTTTGGCTGCCCAAAGTGCTTCGCTTGACGAATCGGAAGCGGCAGGATGGAAATCTTTCAGCGATACGAAAAACCGCTATGCATTGATTAACAATCTGATGGATGAGGCGTTTAAGTCTTATCGCTCTTTTTTGTATGACTATCACCGCTTGGCGCTTGATGAAATGGTGGCAAATGTGGCGAATGCAAGAGCAAAAATAGCGGAAGGGCTTCCTGTTATCCGTGAAGCAAACCGCGCACGCCCTTCAGCAATTGCGATTGTGGCTTTTTTGGATGCTAAAGGGGATGAATTGGTGAACATCTTTTCCAAAGGTTCGGAAGCGGAAAAAAACACAGTGCATGAGATTTTGATGGATGTTGACCCGACCCGCAATACACTGTATGATCAATTGCTTGAATAATCATGTTACGACACTTATCCATTCATAATTATGTGCTCATCTCTTCATTAGAGATGGATTTCCATGCGGGTTTCTCGTCCATTACGGGTGAAACGGGTTCGGGAAAATCAATCATATTGGGGGCTTTGGGACTTATCATGGGGCAGAGAGCAGATAGCAAAGCTATTTCAGAAGGGGCACAGAAATGCGTCATTGAAGCGGATTTTGACATCTCCCTTTATCCGTTGCACGATTTGTTTCAGGAGAATGATTGGGATTACGACCCGCAGCATTGCATAGTGAGGCGTGAGTTGTCGACCAATGGCAAATCGCGTTGCTTTGTAAACGATACTCCCGTAACCCTTGCGCAACTCAAGCAACTCACAGCCCAATTGATTGATATTCATTCGCAACATGAAAATTTGCTTTTGGGAGCCAATCATTTCCAATTGGATGTCCTGGATACACTTGCGCAGAATAAGGCAGAGAAAGAGGCGTACAAATCGGCTTATGATGCTTTCCGCAAAGCGCAAAGTCACTATAATACTTTGCGTGAAACTATAGAGAAGCAGAAAACGGATGCTGATTATATACGTTTTCAATTCAATCAGTTGCACGAGGCGCATTTGCAGGCTGATGAGGAAATGGAATTGGAAAGCCAACTGAATATCATGGAGCATACGGAGGAAATCAAAACCTCCTTGGCACAGATTGTGGATTTGTTTGAAAATGACGAGCAGGGCATTCTTTCACGTATGAAATTTTCGGCCAATCTGCTCAACAGAACAGTGACGCATTATGCAGAACTGCAGAATGATGCGGAACGCTTGGAGAGCGCCTATATAGAGCTGAAAGACCTGGCTGACGGTTTGGCTGACCGCTTTGAGAGGATGGACTTTGACCCACAGCAATTACAGTATCTGCAAGACAGATACAATTTGCTGAATACCTTGATGCAGAAACATAACGTGCGTTCTACTCGTGAATTGATAGCCTTGTATGAACAGTATGACAGGCAGTTGCAGAACATTGACAATGCTGATGAGGCAATAGAGGAAGCACGCAAGCAAATGGAACAAGCACGGCAGGTGATGCTGCAAGCAGCACGGGCCTTGTCGGAAACACGTCAAAAAGCGGTCCAACCTATAGAATTGCGTCTGGTGGAACAATTGAGGGCATTAGGCATTCAACATCCGCAGTTTCAGGTACAGTTGTCTCCGCTCGAACATCCGCAGGAGAGTGGTATGGATGAGGTTACTTTCCTTTTTGCCGCCAATAAGAACCAAACCTTGCGTAATGTGGCAGAGGTGGCTTCTGGGGGCGAAATTGCCCGGCTGATGCTGTGCTTTAAGGCTCTTCTGGCGGAAAAACAGGCTCTCCCTACCATCATCTTTGATGAGATTGATACGGGGGTGTCCGGTGAGGTAGCCAATAATATTGCACACATCATGCAGCAGATGGGAACGCACATGCAGGTATTGGCTATAACGCATTTGCCACAGATTGCAGCAAAAGGAAATAAGCATTATAAAGTGTATAAAAAGGATACCGAAGAGCGTACGGAAACATTTATCAAGCAATTGACGCCAGATGAGCGCATTCGTGAGATTGCTCAGATGCTCAGTGGTGCAAGCATTACGGAGGCCGCTCTCGAAAATGCCCGTATGCTGTTGGACGCTAAGGAATAATGATTTTGGATAAATAGGGGCTAATAGCAACGCCCCTCAAAAGTTTCCTGTACTTTTGAGGGGCGTTGCTATATGAAATCTGATGGATTACTCCACGGTTACTGATTTGGCAAGATTACGGGGCTGGTCCACATCACAACCTTTTACCACGGCAATATGGTAAGCCAATAATTGCAATGGAATCACAGCAAGTAATGGTACCAGGCATTCTTCTGTTTCGGGTATTTCTATGACATAGTCAGACAGCTTTCTGACAATCTCGTCACCTTTGGTGACAATGGAAATAATGCGCCCATGGCGTGCCTTGATTTCTTGTATATTGCTTACGACCTTTTCATAGGTACCACATTGTGGGGCAATCACAACAACCGGCATCTCGTGGCTGATTAAAGCGATGGGGCCATGTTTCATTTCGGCAGCAGGATAACCTTCTGCATGGATATAGGAAATTTCTTTCAGCTTTAAGGCTCCTTCCAAGGCCACCGGATAATTATAGCCGCGTCCCAAATAGATGAAGTTTTGTGCATAGGTAAATGTTTTGGCAAATTCTGCTATGCTGTCATTCTGTTTGAGCAGTTCGGATATCTTTTGGGGGATATGTCCCAATTCCCCGACAATCCTTAGATAGTCTTCCTTTTTCAACGTGCCTTTCTCTTTGCCTATCATGAGGGCAAGCATAATCAGTACGGTTACTTGTGCTGTAAAAGCCTTGGTAGAGGCAACACCGATTTCAGGACCAACATGGGTATAGCAACCGGAATGGGCAGCACGTGGAATGGATGCACCGACTACATTGCAGATACCAAATATGAAGGCTCCTTGTGATTTGGCTAATTCTATGGCTGCCAACGTATCTGCCGTTTCGCCTGATTGGGAAATGGCAATTACTATGTCGTCTTCGGTGATGACTGGTTTGCGGTAACGGAATTCAGATGAATATTCCACCTCAACCGGTATGCGTGCAAATTCTTCAATGGCATACATGCCTATTTGTCCGGCATGCCATGAAGTACCGCAGGCGGTAATGATAATGCGTTTTGCCCGGAGAAACTTTTCCTTGTTGTCAATAAATCCAGCCAATGTCACATTGTTGTTATCTACATTGACACGTCCCTTCATACTGGTTGCCAGGGTAGTTGGCTGTTCAAATATTTCTTTGAGCATAAAATGAGGATAACCTCCCTTTTCCAGTTGGCTCAAAGTCATTTCCAATTTTTTGATGACCGGTGTTTTCTCAACATTGCTGATGGTTTTGATACGCAATTCCTTGTTGCGTTGCAAGCAAACGATTTCTTCTTCGCCTACATATACCACCTTGTCTGTATATTCAACAATAGGGGTAGCGTCAGAGGCCAGAAAATATTCGCCTTCACCTATACCGATTACCAGAGGACTACCTTTGCGGGCAGCTATAATCGTGTCGGGTTGGGTTCTGTCCAGAACGGCAATGGCGTATGCTCCGATAACTTGGTTTAATGCCAATTGTACAGATGTCTGCAAATCAGTGCCATTGCTGGTTTTGATATAGTCAATCAGTTGAACCAGAACTTCGGTGTCTGTTTCGCTCTTGAAGGTATATCCAGCCTCCAGCAATGATTGTTTGATGATGGCATAGTTTTCAATGATACCATTATGGATTATAGCCAAATCTCCTGATTGGGAGTAGTGTGGGTGGGCGTTGACTTCGCTGGGCTCACCATGGGTTGCCCAACGTGTATGGGCAATACCTATGTGACCGCTTACGTCTTTTGATTCTACGGCACGTTCCAAATCAGCCACTTTCCCTTTGGCCTTATATACGTTCAATTCGTTTTTTTCGTTGATTAAAGCTACGCCGGCACTGTCATATCCTCTATATTCCAAACGGTGTAATCCTTTGATTAGAATGGGGTAAGCATCTCTATACCCGATATATCCGACAATTCCACACATAAATCTTTCTGTTTAGTTAGTTTATGTTATAATTAAGGGTGCAAAGATAGCAAAAGCTGAACGTAGTAACAAACGCAAAATGGTATTTTATATTTGTTTTTACCGAATACTATTGTCTTGTTCGCCGATATGTTTTGGAAGATTATTACTAAATACTTTGTTGTGGCTACATTATAATCTTTAATAGTGTGCAAAGGATGGCTACTTCATAACTTTTGCTTACTTTTGTTCGGTTAATTCTTTTTCGGGCACCTTATGCTTGTTACTACAGAAAATCTTTCTATTGGATACAGAAATTATATTGTTCAGTCTAATTTGAATCTGGTTGTCGAAAATGGTGACTTGATTTGCATGTTGGGTACAAACGGATGTGGAAAATCCACTTTATTGAGGACCTTGGCTGGTCTTCAGCCCTCTTTGGCTGGTAAGGTCCTTTTGCAGGGGCAGTCTTTAGACGACTTGTCTTCGCAGCAGAAGGCTAAGTTGTTCGCATTGGTGCTGACTGATCCGGTAGAAGCGAAAAACATGACTGTCTATGATGTCATTGCGTTAGGGCGTTATCCTTATAGCAGTTGGCTGGGTAATCTGTCTGAGGAGGATAAGCATTTTATTCAGCGGGCTTTGCTGCAGGTTAAATTACAGCATAAGACTTTCAGCCGCATTTCAGAGCTCTCGGATGGCGAACGTCAGCGTATTATGATTGCTCGTGCTTTGGCACAAGACACCCCACTTATTTTGTTGGATGAGCCTACGGCTCATTTGGATTTGCCCAATAGGGTCGATACGATGTTGCTTTTAAGAAGGTTGGCCCATGAAACGGGTAAGGCGGTTGTGCTTTCCACCCATGAATTGGATTTGGCTTTGCAGACGGCTGATAAGTTGTGGCTCATGTCTCCCCAAAAAGGAATGTATTGTGGCTTGCCGGAAGATTTGGTGCTATCCGGGGCCTTTCAAGAGGTTTTTGCTTCACAATCCTTTTTCTTTAATCCCGCCAATGGCAATTTTTCAGTCAGTTATGATACCTATAAGCCTGTACATGTCTATGGCGACAAGATGAGAGTCTATTGGACGGTGCGCGCTTTGGCCCGGTTGGGATATTGTGGAGAAGAAAAAGCCGACACCTCCGTGGAGGTATCGGCTGGAAAATGGATTCTCAATCATTCAAAAGTTTGTTCTTCTATAGAAGAATTGAGCCATGAACTCTCGCTCTTAAAATTTAAAACCGAATGAAAATACAGCGCTGTGGCGTTCTGTTTGTGCCAAGATAGGGTTGAGTGTACCTCCCGATAAATTTTCATAGGGATAAATACTTTCATTGATGACCCTATATTGGTAAGCTAAATCGGCAAAGAAGAAACTGTTTCTGTAACCGATGCCGGCGCTGGCGTAATGTGCATCTCCCATAATGGAATAATAGGTATCCGTACGGGTTGAATTTATTAGCATGTAGCGGCATGCATCATCTTTTGTAGTCGAAGTTTGATATACATAACCTGCTCTGAGGGCAAGGTTTTTCATTACCCAGAATTCTGCGCCTAATTTTATGCGGTGCATGTCGTTAAACATCTCCCTCATGTCCTGGTTAGGCAAAGAATAGCTTTGTGAGTCACCTATATTTGACAATAGCTGAGTCCCTCTGATATTATTGTATTCGTATTCCAAACTGACAAGACCGAGTTTCCCAAATAGGAACGAAGCACCTGCATTAACTTTCAAGGGCGTATGCAACCGGTAATCCTGTACCCAGTCTGGCGTTTGGTGTCTATTGTTCAGGTTACCGTTGCTCAAATCCGTAAAGTTCCATACGGTAGGAGTCTGGAAGGAAGCACCTATACGCAAGAAATTGACAGGATTGGCAATGAAACCGAAATTGGCATTAAATCCTAATCCGCTTGTTCTTAGGTAATTGTCAAGACTGAACTGTCCGCCTCGTGTTGCAGAGAAGGTTTCGCCGTAAACGGATGATAAACTGTATTCAGCATCCAACAGGTTGATTCCTATACCGATATAATAACGGTTGTTGATGTTGCCACCCCACGCAAAGTTATATTGGTCGATATAACCGCGTTCTAGCAGTTTTTGGTAGGGTTGTACAGTTTCTCCAGGTGATAAGGTAGATACCCATGGGTTGTTGCTGGAAACTCGTGTGGTATCATAGTGCATCAGTCCTGCATCATATCCTAATATGGATAGCCATCCTATTTCTTCGTTGTTATAAGGCTCGTTTCCTTCCAGGAAGGCTTCAGGAATCAATGGATTGTTGTTGCCATTGGCATAAGCACTCATATTATCGGTAAGTGATGTGTTTACACCGGTTTTTGATTCAGCGGAGAGTATTCTGTTGAAGTTTTTAACTCGATTATAGCCAAATCCGAAGCTATGGGAAACCAAACCTTTCGTTTTTCCGTAAGGACTGATATTCAATACAATATTGGTTTGATTGGCCGTGAAGTTATCCAATATACCAAAACTGCCGTTGCCGTTCCATTGGCTGTTGGAGCGGGTGTAGTCATAATTGAGCGACAATGCTATTTCCGAAGAACGGAATACACCTAATGCGGCAGGGTTGTCCTGTATAGCAGTAGCGTCGCCGCCTAATGATACAAAGGCACCACCCATACTCATATAACGGGCTGAACCCTTAATGTCATAACTGCTCATCTTCACAGCATCGAAAGCGTCTTGAGCAAGAAGACTAAAGCCGGATAATACACTTATACCTAATATGATTGCTGTTTTTTTCATTGTATTCTGTTTTTATTCAAGTTCGACTATTGGTTAACGTCTGCTACCTGAGCTACGGCTGCTGCCGCCAGATGAGCGGCTACCCGAGTACGACGAACGACTGCCAGAGTATGACGAGCCGCTGGAACGGAACGAGGAGCTGCTGGAACGGTAGGATGGACTACTGGAGCGGTAGGAAGACGAACTGTTAGAGCGGTAGGAGGATGAACTCCTTGGCGTATAACTGCTACTGCTGCTACGTGAACTGCTGCTCCTGTTTGGACTGTACGTCGAATTGCTTCTCGTGCTGGAAGTTCTGTAAGGCGTACTGTAACTGCTACTGCTGCTTGTGCGATATCCATTTACCGATTGGCTACGCATATAGCTGCTTACTGCGGAACTTCCGCTTCTTCCTGTCGTAGCGGAAATATTGGCACTGCTGGTAGCACTACGGCGGCTGTTGCTGCTGTAGCTGCTATTGTTGGCCGTACGTGATGCCGTATTGATACGGTTCGATTGACTGCTGCTCGTTGCAGCCAGACGTCTGCTACTGCTGCTGGCCGTACCTGTGGATATGCTTCCAGCTCGACGGGTGTTGGATGTACCCGTACTAATGCGGTTAGTACCGGATACACGGTTGCTGCTCAACGTTGTATGGGAAGCCTGTCTATACGATGTACGATTGTTTAATACAGCTGCATTTCTGTCAACGCTACTGCTTACACGCGTGCCGTTTAAACGTCTGCTCTGTCCTTCGCTGTTATAGGCATAGTGGTCATAATACGGGCCATGATGAGGGTGATGCCAATGAGGCCAATATGGATACCCGAAAAATGGGTCGTACCAGCCTCCCCAATAATACGGATAGCCCCAACCGGCGTAAAATCCCCAATAGCTGTTCCAGCCCCAATAGCTGTCCCAGCCCCAGAAACCGTATGGATTGTACATCCATGCCCAGTTACCATAAGAATAAGGACGATACATGTAGTCAAAATAATACGGATTGGTCCACGTCGGAGTAACATAAGCGTAATTGTATGGGTCAATGTATACGTTCCATAAACTTTCGTCCAGGAAGTATATATCGGTATACGCCGGGTCACTTATGTGAATCGACAAACGTGGATTGTGGAAACGGTATATGCGTTGGGCATATTCCATATCAGATACAGAGCCGTTAAAGCCATTCAAATAAGTTCCTTCACTCAGTTCAATGGTATCGCCTGCTTGTGTCGTTGCAGAGTTGCTGGCTTGTAATGCGGCAGTACTGGCAGCGTCAAGAGTATCTGTCGTATTGGCAGCAACAGGGGTGTCGCCAATGAAAATAATTTCTTTAGCGCCGTTTTTTACTTTTGCTTTTGGTGTTTGGGCTGCCTTGGTCGCGTCGGCAGGAGTATAATAGATGTCATCTATAAACGCCTGTGCCGTTGCATGCAAGGTGACAACCGCCATAAAGATGAATAAAATAATACGTGTTTTCATAATCGGAGTTTTTTTGAAACAGATTCAATAATCATGCCATGCACACCTGTACACCCATGATTAACACAACCGCACGGACATGTTAACATTGCCGTGCGGTTGTAGGGGAATATGTTGGAATGAGAAAGGGGGTATTATGCTCTAAAACCGATAATTTCCCTCACTTCTCTCAGTGTCTTTGCTGCACTCTCACGAGCACGTTCTGCGCCTTCACGTGCCACTTTTTCCATGTATGCGTTGTTTTGGCTTAAATCCACTATACGTTCGCGGATAGGGGCGCAAAACTGGTTAATGTCTGCTGCCAACTGCTTTTTCATGTCACCATAGCGGATAGCGCAATTGTTGTATTGCTCATTGAAGTAGGCTAAGGTGGAAGGGTCTGATACAACTTCCATCAACGTGAAAAGGTTTTGGATGACATCCGGTTTCTCACTGTTGGGAACGGTAGGACCGCTGTCAGTTACAGCTTTCATTACCTTTTTGCGGATAGTGGTTTCATCATCAATCAAATAGATGGCGTTGCCTTCGCTTTTACCCATCTTTCCCGAACCGTCCAAGCCTGGTATCTTGATGGCTTTTTCCGAAAAATGGAACGAGGCTGGTTCCTTGAAATATTCAACGTTGTAAATGGTGTTGAATCTGCGCGCAAATTTCCGCGCCATTTCCATGTTCTGCTCCTGGTCTTTGCCAACAGGCACTTTATGGGCGTGATGAATCAGTATGTCGGCGGCCATCAGAGTAGGATAGGTGAGTAGGCCCGCATTTACGTTGTCCGGTTGTTTACGCACTTTCTCTTTAAACGATGTAACCCTTTCCAGTTCACCCAAATAGGCGTTCATGTTGAAGTATAAATATAGTTCCACAACTTCCCTCACGTCACTTTGCACATATATAGTGGCCTTTTCCGGGTCAATGCCGCAGGCCAGATATTCTGCCAAAATGGTTTTTACACTTTTACGGATATTTTCGGGATGAGGATGTGTTGTCAGTGAATGCCAGTCTGCTATAAAGAAAAAACAGTTATAGTCTTCCTGCATTTTGATGAAACTTTTTACTGCACCGAAATAATTGCCGAGGTGCAGATTTCCAGTCGGACGAATGCCGCTTACTACTGTTTCCATGCCAATTTGTTTCTTTTACTCTATCTATTCAATTCAATGGGGATTTGACGTTTGATGCGCTGGTCCAGCGAAACCAGGGTTTCTGTTGAAGCTACGCCGGGAATACTTTGAATTTGGCCATTCAGCAAACGCATCAGGTGTTCGTCGTTGCGCGCGTAAAGCTTGACTAATATGGAATACGCTCCTAATGTATATTGTGATTCGATGATTTCTGGAATGTTGTCCAGGGCTTCAATCACATCTTTGTACATGGAACCCTTTTCGAGTATAATGCCTACATATGCACACATTTGGTAACCTAAGCATTTCGGGTTGACATTGTAGCTTGAGCCGGTTATAACGCCTAATTCTATCAGACGTTGTACGCGCTGGTGCACTGCTGCTCTTGATACGCCGCATTCGTCAGCTACATCTTTAAAAGGTATACGAGCATTCTTGGTGATGATGCGTAGAATGCTACGGTCCAGTTCATCAATCGTTTTTTCCATAATGTTTTTGGGTTATTTGAGTTTTCGATTGACAAAGGTAGGAAATATATTTCTATTTTACAACAAAATGCCACCCTCTTAATAAAATATGCGGACAAGCGATTGTGATTCAGTGGAATTTGTGTGTAATTGATGTGGTTGTGCCTTTTGACAAAATGAAAGGCGAACGGCCTTGAAGGGACGTTCGCCTTTGCTTATTGCTAACATATTAATGTTTTATTCTGCGGCTGGAGCTTCAGGAGCTGCTTTTGATGCCTTCTTGGCTTCTTTTGCGGCCAATTTTTCCAAAGCGGCTGCATCCATCTGTTCTTTCAGCTCAGAAAGTGATTGGATATCACCCAAAGTGGTCTTTTCCAAGGCTGGAGTAGCTGGGCTTTCTTCTTTCTTGGAACGGCGTTTCTTGTTCTCGTTTTCTTCTTTCTTGCTGTCATCGTAAGTGCGGACATGTGAAAGAATGATACGTTTTGAGTCTTTGTTGAACTCTGTTACCTTGAATGGAAGAGTTTCACCCACTTTAGCCTGGCTGCCGTCTTCTTTTACCAATTGTTTCAATGGAGAGAATCCTTCAACACCATAAGGCAAGGCGATGATGGCACCCTTGTCGTTGATTTCTGTGATCGTTCCCTCATGTACACTGTCAACTGTAAAGGTGTTTTCCAATACACCCCATGGATTTTCTTCCAATTGCTTGTGACCAAGACTTAAGCGGCGGTTTTCCTTGTCAATCTCCAATACCTGTACTTCGATTTCTGCACCAATCTGAGTGAATTCTGATGGGTGTTTGATTTTCTTGGTCCATGACAAGTCGGAAATGTGGATTAAACCATCTACACCTTCTTCGATTTCTACAAATACACCGAAATTGGTGAAGTTGCGAACTTTTGCCATGTGGCGGGTTCCGACAGCATATTTGGTCTCAACAGTTTCCCATGGATCTGGTTTCAATTGTTTGATACCCAAAGACATCTTACGCTCTTCACGGTCAAGTGTCAGGATAACGGCTTCTACTTCGTCACCAACCTTCAAGAAGTCTTGTGCAGAACGCAAGTGTTGTGACCAGCTCATTTCTGATACGTGGATCAAACCTTCTACACCTGGAGCAATTTCAACGAATGCACCGTAATCAGCCATAACAACCACTTTGCCTTTCACTTTGTCGCCAACCTTCAAGTTTGGATCCAAAGCATCCCATGGATGAGGAGTCAATTGTTTCAAGCCAAGAGCAATACGTTTCTTTTCGTCGTTGTCCACTTCAAGAACTACTACGTTCAATTTCTGGTCAAGCTTAACAACGTCTTCCGGATGAGATACACGACCCCATGACAAATCGGTAATGTGGATCAAACCGTCAACACCACCCAAGTCGATAAATGCACCATAGGAAGTGATGTTCTTAACGGTTCCTTCCAATACCTGACCTTTTTGCAGACGGCTCATGATTTCCTGTTTCTGTTGTTCCAGTTCAGCTTCAATCAATGCCTTGTGTGAAACAACTACATTCTTGAATTCCTGATTGATCTTGACAATCTTGAATTCCATGGTCTTGCCTACAAATACATCGTAATCACGGATAGGTTTAACGTCAATTTGTGAACCTGGCAAGAATGCCTCGATTCCAAATATGTCTACAATCATACCGCCTTTCGTACGGCATTTGATGTAACCGGTTACTATTTCGTCGTTCTCCAAAGCAGCATTTACGCGCTCCCAAGAACGTGATGCGCGTGCTTGCTTGTGAGACAAAATCAATTGACCTTTCTTGTCTTCCTGGTTTTCTACATAAACCTCAACCTTGTCACCAACTTTCAAATCGGGATTGTAACGGAACTCACTCATAGGTACGATTCCGTCTGATTTGTAACCTACATTTACAACAACCTCACGTTTGTTGATGGAGATTACTGTGCCTTCAACAACTTCTTTGTCCTTGATGGCATTCAATGTTTTGTCATACAATTTGGTCAGCTCCTCTTTTGATTGGCTGGTTAAAGTGTCGCCTTTCTCATAAGCATCCCAATCGAAATCACCAGGTACTACTGGCTTTTTTACATCTTCAACGATGTTTTCTTTGTTTTCTTCCATTAGTGGAATTTTTTGAAATTATGCCGGAAAGTTGCCCCTCCGACGGGTTAAACATTAAGTGAACTAACTGCATTTTGATAATGCGGCTGCAAAGATATACTTTTTTATTGTATTACGCAATGCCATGAAATCCCATATGCTAAAATGGCGGATTGTCGTTCCCAATGCCATAATCGGGCATTTCCGGCATTTGGTTAATTCCACCCGTATTTCCTTTCATGCCGGAAGTGTTGTTGTTTAGCTTCGACCTGAAGGTGGCATAAGGGTTCTCGTCTCCATCTTCAATGTTCATGAATTTTGCATAGATGTTCTTGAAGCGTAGCAATACATCGTCTGTTGCACCATTACGGTGCTTGGCCACAATGATATAGGCCTTGCCGCGTAAATCCTCACCATTGGGCCCTTCTGTAATCCGGTAGTATTCCGGACGGTGGATGAAGCATACCATATCGGCATCTTGCTCTATGGCTCCCGATTCACGCAAGTCGCTCAACTGTGGGCGTTTGGTGTCTTGTCCGGTAGTGCTTCCACCACGGTTTTCCACACTACGGTTCAGCTGTGACAAGGCTATAATAGGTATGTTCAACTCCTTGGCCAATCCTTTCAACGAGCGCGAAATCATACTTACCTCCTGCTCACGGCTGCCAAAGTTCATACCGCTTGCGTTCATCAACTGCAAATAGTCGATGATGATACATTTGATGCCTTTCTCTCGGGCCAGACGGCGGGCTTTGCTTCGCAATTCAAATATGGAAAGGCTAGGAGTGTCGTCCACATAGATGGGGGCACCGTACAATTCCTGTACTTTGGCATCCAGCTGTGCCCACTCATGATAGCTCAGCTGACCGTTTTTGATTTTTTCGCCTTCAATCTCGCAGACATTCATCAATAAACGGTTGACCAGTTGCACATTCGACATTTCCAACGAAAACAATGCTACCGGTTGCTTGTAATCCACAGCCATATTGCGCATCATCGACAAGACAAAAGCGGTTTTTCCCATGGCTGGACGGGCAGCGATAATAATCAAGTCTGAAGCTTGCCATCCGGAGGTTAGTTTGTCCAAATCATGAAAACCGCTCGGCACACCGCTCGTACCATCACTTTTCTGTGCCTGTCTGATGCGGTCTATGGCTTCGCTGATGACAGGGTCTATTTGCACCACGGTACGCTGCATGCTTTGTTGCGAAACTTGAAACATCATTCCTTCAGCTTCTTGCATCAGGTCGTCAATGTCCGTGCGGTCATCAAAAGCCTTTGTTTGTATTTCAGAAGAAATGCGTATCAGTTCGCGTGCCAGGTATTTCTGCACAATGATGCGGGCATGAAATTCCAAGTGGGCAGCTGACGATACTTTCGATGTCAGCAACGCAATATAATATGGTCCGCCCACTTGCTCTATCTTGCCGTCCTTGCGAAGCTGTTCCGTCACCGTATGCATGTCCACCGGCTCTTGCTTGCTCGACAGCGAGGTGATGGCATGGTAAATGTATTGGTGTATTTCTTTGTAGAAATGTTGTTCTCGCAGAAAACCGGCTACGGTTGCGTAGGCATCGCGTTCCACCATGATAGCGCCCAATACGGCTTCTTCCAACTCTGGCGCTTGAGGAGGCAACTTCCCGAATTCGTTTGGCCCGATGGGCACATACTCACTCTCTTTTCTCTTGTAATTCCTTTTTGCTGATTCTGCCATGGTAGTTTTGTTTGGTGCAAAGATATGGGTTTTATCAGGTGTAGCAAAAGCTCTGCTGTCTGATTCTTGTTCAGTTTTTGTTGAAAACTACTTCCTTCCCCCTTGTTGAAATCGATTTGAATTGTACTCGAATTGTCATTTTGTTAGAAATATCCTGTCTGACGAGTCATTTTGTCAGAAGAGCTTTCATGCAGCTTTTGTGCCGACATTCGGCCGACTCTGTCGACTCATGTGTTGGCCTCTCGGAGTGAATTTTTGTCATGAAAACATCTGATTTCATGGAAAAGTGTCAAAAAAGAACGAGGTGTGAGGAAGGATTTTCTGCCTGTTGAAAACTTTTATTTATGAGTGTATTCTTATTTGCCTCTCTGGCTTGCTTTACAAATAAGCTACTTCCAAATCCTTTTCTTTCTAAAAAACGCATTGGACAAGCAAAAACTTACGGATTTTTCTTTACCTTTGCGCCAAGGTATAGAAAAGTATTATTCTCAACATCTCTCTTAATTAATTATGGTATTGTTATCCGAGCGTTTAAGGGCTTTGGCTCCTTCTGCCACTTTGGCCATGTCTCAAAAAAGTAGTGAACTTAAGGCACAAGGTATCGATGTTATTAATCTCAGTGTGGGTGAACCGGATTTTAATACACCGCAACATATCAAGGATGCCGCACACAAAGCAATAGACGACAATTTTTCCTTTTATTCTCCCGTACCAGGCTACTTGTCGTTGCGCAAGGCAATTTGCGGTAAGTTGCTGCGCGAAAATGGCTTAACCTATCAGCCGGAGCAGATTGTATGTTCCAATGGCGCCAAGCAATCTGTTTGCAATGTGCTTATGGCACTTGTTTCGCCTGGCGATGAGGTGATTATTCCCGCTCCTTATTGGGTGAGCTATCCGCAGATGGTTACCTTGGCACAGGGTACATCGGTTTATATTTCGACTTCCATAGAGCAGGACTTCAAAATTACTCCAGAGCAATTGCAGCAGGTCATTACGCCTAATACGAAAGTGCTGATTCTCTGTTCTCCTTCCAACCCGACAGGTAGTGTTTATACGCATGATGAGTTACGGGCTATTGCGGCGGTATTGGAAAAGTATCCAAATATATATGTCATATCCGATGAGATTTATGAACATATCAATTACGTAGGTTCTCATGCCAGTTTGGCGCAGTTTCCTGCAATCCATGACCGTGTGGTAATTGTCAACGGTGTGTCCAAGGCCTATGCCATGACCGGTTGGCGTCTCGGATGGATGGCAGCTCCGCTTGCCATCGCAAAGGCATGTAATACCCTACAGGGACAATACACTTCCGGTCCCTCATCCATTGCTCAAAAGGCTGCAGAAGCTGCATATGGCGACAACCAGACTTGTGTAGAGGAAATGCGATTGGCTTTTTTGCGTCGTCGTAATCTGGTGCTCCAGCTCATAGGCGAAATTCCTGGCCTGCAAATCAATAACCCGCAAGGAGCATTTTATGTGTTCCCTCGCTGTTCGGCGTTTTATGGAAAATCCTATAATGGCAAGACCATCACCAATTCCAACGATTTGGCCATGTTCCTGCTTGAAGTGGGGCATGTTGCTTGTGTAGGCGGTGATGCTTTCGGTGCGCCTGATTACATACGGATGTCTTATGCAACTGCCGATGAAACAATCATCGAGGCTTTTAGGAGAATCAAACAAGCTTTGGCTTTGTTGCAATGATGATACGATACTAAATCGGTTGAAACGGAGCAGAAAGGCCTGTGGGTCGGCTTTCTGTTCCGCTTCCTTTAATTTGTTCTCGTATATTCCGCCATTTTCCTCTTTCTCTTTCATCCAGCACTTCCGGTGGCTTTCTGGATTGTTTTTTATCGCTTGTTTTCCTACATGTACATTTTTGCAAGTTTTTGAAAACAAGAGTATTTCCTGTCTCTTCAGTCGGTCAAACACTATCTTTTCTTCTCAAAAAAATATTAAACTGATGTTTTGTTACAGAAATGTAAAAAAGAATATGTACATTTGCGCAGAAATATTTAGTGGAGGGTGGTAACACCCTTTTTTTGACACTATTAAAAATCAAAATGTCATGAGAAAAATCTTTTTTACACTGCTTTGGGTAATAGCAGCTTTCCCTTTGCTCGCACAAAATGCGGCAATCAAAGGCATTATTACCGCTGAACATTCCAAGAGCCCGATAGTCGGAGCTAAAATTCGCTTGGCCAATCAGGACATCTCCACAACCACCAATGCTCAGGGCGAATTTTCTTTGCAGCTCTTGCAGCCTATTGATGAAGAGGTTATTATCTCCGCTTCAGGTTTTCTCACACAGGTAAAGGTGGTTAAACTCACCGAAAATCAAACCAACGACCTTGGCACGGTGTTGCTTAAAAGCGACATCGAATCGGAAATGAAACAGGAAATTCTGGTACAACTTTCTGAATCTGACATTTCCGATGACGGACAGTCGCAAAACATGTCAACCAGCCTGTCGCGTCGTGGTGACGTTTTCTCCAATCTCACCTCTTATGCTTTCAGTCCAATGCGCTTCCGCGTGAGAGGCTATGGTCAGGAAAACGAACAGGTATATATTAATGGTGTCAATTTCAATAGCCAGGAGCGTGGCGTTTTCAGCTATTCCATGATTGGTGGTCTGAATGATGCCACCCGCAACCGTGATGTAACCAATGGTATCGAAGCTAATTCTGTTGCTTATGGCGGTGTAGGCAATACCACCAATATCCTTTCAACGGCCAGCCGTGTGGCTGCCGGTTGGAAAGTAGGACTCTCCGGAACCAACCGTAACTATAAGGGTAGGGTATATGCCACTTATGGAACGGGTGTCATGCAAAACGGATGGGCCATTGCCGCTTCACTGGCTTACCGCTATTCTCCTTATATCGATACCAAAACGCCCATTATTGGTGAAGGTATCTTCTATAATTCGGGAGGCTACTATTTCTCTGCGGAAAAGTTTTTCAACGACAATCATAAATTGGCATTTACCACGTTTGGTTCACCTACTCGTCGTGCACAATCGGCAGGCGTAACCCAGGAAGTATATGACCTTTACGGTTCTATCTATTACAATGCTTATTGGGGCTATCAGAACGGACAAGTGCGTAACTCACGCATTGTTGAGAGCTTCGACCCGACTGCCATTCTCAATTATGAATGGAAGATTAATGACAAGCATTCTGTCAAAATCAACGAGGCTTTCCATTATAGCCTTTACAGCAATTCGGCATTGACCTTCTACAATGCTCCTGACCCCCGTCCAGACTATTACCGTAATCTTCCTTCTTTCCTTTTTGACAACCAGATTGACGAAAACGGTAATTTCATCACAAAAGATATGAATGGAGTTGCTCTCGGCGATAATCAGGAATACACAAACGGTGATTATTCCGTACAATTCGGCCCATCAGTCGATTATGAAACTTATAAACAGATTGCTGACCTGTGGCGGGAAAGAGACCCGGAAACAACTCAAATCAATTGGGACGAACTTTATCGCTCCAACTATGCCAACAATGCCATCAATCCGGAAGGTTCTGCCAAATATATCCTCGAACGCCGTCACAACGACATCTGGGAAAACATGTTCAATGCTTTATATACGGGTAATCCTATCGACCACCTCAAAATTACAGCCGGTATCGATACGAAAGTTTCACAAGGAAAACATTATAAAACTGTGGAAGACCTTTTAGGGGCTAACCAATGGATTGACGTAGACCCGTTTGCTGAACGCGACATGTCTGACCTTGCACAAAACGTCGGCATGACGCAGCAACAAATTGAATTGGTGAAACAGAACGATATCAACAATCCGAACAAGGCTGTTAAGGATGGCGATGTTTTCGGCTACAACTATGATATCAACATGCTCTCTGCTGCTGCATTCCTCCAAAACGAATGGAATTTCAACCAGATTGATTTCTATTATGCGGCTAAACTTACTTATAGCCAGTTCTATCGTGTAGGCTACATGGAAAACGGACGTGCCATATACCTTCAGAGCGTTTACAACCAACGCTATCCGGATTTCGGTGCCGACAAATTGGCCGTTCTTTACAATTCTCTTGGTAAAGGACAGTTGCACTGGTTCCTCGACCCCTCCTTCAAGGCAGGTTTGACTTATAAGATTGACGGACGTAACAGAATCAAGGTAAACGCCCTCGCTGAGAGCCGTGCACCATTGGCGCGCAATGCCTACATTTCCCAACGTATTCACGACCGTACCATCGACGGATTGCAGTCTTCCAAAACGCTGTCCTATGATTTGACTTATGAATTCAATTACGGAATTGTTCGTGGTCGTGTTACTGGTTTCCGCACTCATTTTGTCAATGGTACAGAACTCAATGGTTATTATGATGATGGCTACCGTACATTCGTAAACCAGGCTATGACAGGTATCAACACCATCCATCAGGGAGGTGAAGCAGCATTGGCTGTTAAACTTGGAACTTACTTTACGCTTTCAGGAGCTGCTTCTATTATGGATGCACACTACACTTCTGATGCTTACAGCGTAACCAGTGCAGAAAATGGTATGTCACTCGCTTCTGATATTAATAACAATCCTATTTATGAGTTGCGTGATAGTGTGCTCATCAAGGGACTCAAGGTGGCTAATGGACCTCAATTGGCAACTAGTTTGAAGCTGAGTTTCTTCCACCCGAAAATGTGGTTTGCTGACATCACCGTGAGCTATTTCGACTGGAACTACCTCGACTTCTCTCCATCACGTCGTATGCAAGGTTTGTTCACTGGTGTACGTGCCGATGGTTCTCCTGTTAATGGTACTTACCGTCTCGAAACCGATGAAGAAGGAAACACGCTCTACGACAAAAACGGACATCCAGTGGTAGCATATCCACATAGCATCCTTTCCAATCAGGAATCCCTCGTGGCAAGCGAATGGTACAACCGCTTCCTGGTTGATTTGTCTGTCGGAAAACTCATCTATTTGCCTCAACGGCAATCCTTGAGCATTAACCTTAGCGTAAGCAACTTGCTCAACAATACACACATGAAAACAGGTGGATATCAGCAAGGACGTATCCCTGTTTCCAGTGTACAGGGCGAAGGCTTTAATGGATCAAACAAGATTCAGAAAGTGGAAATCTCTAACAATGTTTGGAAATTCCCGGCTAAATATTACTATGCTTGGGGAGCAAACTTTTTCCTGAACATTACCTATAAGTTCTAATGACAGTCTAATCGTTTAAAGAATGAAACTTATGAAAACAACAAAAATATTCGGTACTTTTATCCTTGCTGCTGTTATTGCTGCATGTACCCCCGAACCCATAAGTGTGGAAGATGTCACTGCTGATTCAGAAGAATTACAGGCAACCCATACTATCAAGGAATTTCTTGATACCTATCTTACTGAAACGGGCACCTATTTCCCTGTACGCACACGTTCAGGCCAGGAAGCATTGTTTAGTGTTGACGACATCCCTATGGATGGCGAGGATATCATTATCCGCGGACGTGTCCTTACCGATGACTATGCCGGCAACTTCTACAAAACACTCATTATCCAGGATGAAAAAGACCATACACAAACCTTGCGTATTGGTGTAGATGGTGGTAGCATCTCTGGCATGTTCCCTATGGGACAACTTATCGCTATCCGTTGCAACGGTTTGGCTGTGGGAAAATATGCAAGCCAAAGACAGCTTTGTGCTCCGTCCTACAACAACAACCAATATGCTACCAATGCAGCAGAAAAAGTAGGTTGGGCACCAGGACGTATTCCGTTGCCACTTTTTCACAAAGCTGTAACTGCAGTTGGATTACCAGATAAAGGCAAAATTGTAGTTGATACGCTTACCATATCAGAAATCATTAATGCAACAAAGGAAGAGATGGACGGCCGTTTGGTTTGTATCAAAAATGTTTTCTTCAATCAGAAATATGCTAATACGTATGGTGATTTGGCTGATTTGACTACAGGCAATCCTGCTGACGATGGAAATGCAAATGTCTTTGCTCCAACTACTAATTTTCTCAATTTCCCACAAGGACGTGCTATCGAAGATGCAGAAGGTGAATGGATTTTGGTTTCAACAAGTGAATATGCCAAATATGCCTATATGTACATACCCGAAGAACAATTTGTTGGAAATGTAACGGGTATTGTTGGATACTATCGCGATAATGCCAAATATGATTCCGACCGCTCTGATTGGTCCATATCATTGCGCTCGCTTGATGACCTTGAACTTTACGAAAACGGCGACAAATCCAAACCTTGGACGCCAACTGAATGGTCAGACAAAAAATAAGTATTGACGAAAACTGACAAAATAAGGGGTTGTGTCAAAATGAGTTATTTGGCACAACCCTAAAATTATGCCGGAATATGTAAGCTGAAAGGTCTCTCTCATGTATCCTCTCGCATTTGATGTGGGTTACACGGCTTACTTGTGCGGAATCAACGCCTTTCGCCTCAATCCTGAAAACACCGCCGCAGCTTATATATTATGACAAGCCGATTGTGAAATATGAATATACTGGACATTATAATACTCATTCCCCTTCTTTACGGATTGATTAGGGGGTTGGTCAAAGGACTCGTACACGAGCTCACAGCCATGGTGGCTGTGGCGGCAGGAGTGATAGGCGCACGCATCTGGGCGCCGCATCTCGCATGGCAACTTGCGGAAATGATTACCATGAAGCCAGAGGTAGCACAAGTAATCAGCTACTGTCTCGTTTTTCTCGGAATAGCACTCACCTTGCATCTGATTGGAAAGCTCTTCACCAAAATGCTTTCCGCCATCAGTCTCGGAGGGCTCAATCGTGTGTTGGGAGGTCTGTTCGGACTCACAAAGTGGGCACTCATAACCAGCATTATCCTCAATGGATTTGCCTTTCTCGACAATAAGTTCCATATCCTCAAACCTGAAATGAAAACGGAATCTATCGCCTACGAACCAGTCAAACAGATAGCCAGTGTAGCATGGAAACAGGTGCAGGAGGCGGGTGATTAACGGATGCGGTCACACGCAATAATATACAGAGAGCGGTTCACTGTCGTACCGAATAGGTAGGCATGGCCGCCCTCTTTTATTTTCAGACGTTGCCGCAAAGCATCGCTACCTAATGGAAAATTGCGCGTACTCACATGCGCAGCGACATAATGAGTTCTTATCGCTTGCAGGTTGTGCTTGTTGAATTCCCATTGCTCACGCACGGCAAACACCCGTCCGCAAAAGCTTTCTTCCATATGGGCGGAGGTATATAGGTGGCTGTGCGTGTCTAATTTCTTCAAGCCGTAACGCATACCCACGCCTTTGAAGGCTCCGGCTTTCATCACGGCGGCATTGGGCTCATACAGGTAGTTCTCTATGCTTGGGGCAATCTCTGCCGTAGCAGTCGCCTCTTCCGAAGGCCGGAAGCTGAACAGTTGCCGCTCCCCGCTGCCACTGATGTCTATGGCTGTTATCACAGGTTCATTTTTCCCTTCTTTCAAATGCAGTAGCAGTTCCTTGCATTCGTTTTTGACGGAAACTATATAAGCTTCGCTTACGGGCAGGGTATGTAGTGCACTGCTCAGGTCGAGCATAGGCGACAATTTAACCCATGTCTCTCGTCCGTTTTGGGTCAATAATTCTATTTCTTGGCTGATGTCCGGCTCGCAATCGTTTATCAGTATAGCTTTACCGCCTTGGTGTGTGCGGCGGGCCGGGTCAAGGAATACGGTGTCAATTTCGGGATGTTGGCGTAAGAAGGCTATGCCATCTTCATGATGGATATCTATCGAAGTAGTGCTCAACAAGGGGAAATTATGCTCGGCTATTTTGCACAATTCCTCGTTGCGCTCCACATAGCTTACCCGTTCGAATTGTTTAGACAAAGCCAGGCAATCTATGCCGAACCCGCCGGTAAGGTCGGCCAAATGAGTTCCCTTTATCAATTCGCCTTTTAGGCGGGCTGTTTCTTCTGACGAACATTGTTCCAGTGAGAGACGCACGGGAAATATGACATCCGTGCGTGCAGCAAGGGTGGGGAGTTTGTCTTTGATTTGCTGATAGGCGCTGATTTGCTGCAAGGCGAAAGCATGGTCCACATTGTTTTCTTTGCAGCCCTTTAATGCTAATTGCCGCACATCGTCATGACGGTGTGCGGCAATATATTGCTTTGTTTCCTCGTTGATTACCACATCAATACCAATCGGAAATTCATGGCACCCGGGGCAATAGTCTCATCGGGGAAGTCTGAATAGGTAACGTAGATGTTCACATTACCTACCATGTAGTCATAATCCACTGTCTCCGTCCACAGATAGTAGTTCTCGCCATCCACTTGTTCATAGTGTCTTACTTGCGGCAACAGTTGTTGGCTCGCATTGCTTGAGCCTTGGTCATATTCCAGATAACATTGCACCAGTCCGCTGTCATAGATAAACGGTGTCAGTTCAGGTATATCAAAACTGGCCATATAAAAAGCATTTGTACCATCTTCCTGACTCATGCGTTGCCAGCTGTTGGCTTCTGCGGCCAAATTGATGATTTCCCATTGTGTACTTTCACCTGCAGGACCTTGCGGACCTTGTGGACCCATCGGACCTTCGCAGGAGGTGAAAAATAGGCTTGCAACAACCAGCAAACCGATATAATAAATATGTTTCATTGTTATTCGTGTTTCGTTATACTTCATAATCCACAGCTGCTCTGCCACTGCGTACTTTTCCTATATAGGTTGCCACTTTCACGTGTTCCGGATGTGTCTGATAAGTGTCAACGTCAGCAAAGCTGTCAAATTCGCAGTAAAGGCAAAGGTCATAGTCTGTTTTAGGGGCGTTCGGTATATTAATGCCTACTTCAGCCTTTCGTAATACAGGTACCAAATTTACCAAATTTTCCAGACCTTCCTTAATGATTTGTGCGTTTTCTAACTTGCTGTGCCCTTCGGCTTCGTCTTGCAGACGGAAAAATACAATGTGTTTTACCATAATTTTGTCTGTTTTTTTCTATGCTCTACCAGCAAAATTTATGCCGAAAATCATAGCATGAAACATATTCTTTCTTACAATCTTTTTTGGGTAATCGCTTGCTTTTTTCCATTCTAACGTCTATCTTTGCCTCGGTTTTGGTATTGATGCGAATATCTGTCGTGTCAATAAAAGGGAACACCGTGAAAATCGGTGACAGTACCCGCTGCTGTAAGGCCGCCGCACATGCGGAAGTTACGATATGCACCTCAATAAACCACTGGATTTTTCCGGGAAGGAATCGTAATACACGCCAAGTCAGAAGACCTGCCAAAATCGTAGGATGACTATACCTCCGGGAGTTGGGGTTATATCAGGTGCACGACTTTTCTTGGATAGTTTATGGTCCTCCTGTTTGGTTCTGCAACCTTTATATTTTATGTGTAATATGAAAAGAAAATGTACATTTTTGCTCTTCGCATGCATGCTTGGATGGCTGCATGCTGAAATCAGACCGGCGCTGGTTGCATTATCGGCCGATGGTTCTGAGACGGTTTATGAACTGGCATCTGTCGGAAAAATCACTTTCGATGGTCAAATGGTGGTGGAGGACAAACAGGGGCAAATTCTGCAGGATGGGGTTAGTTGTGTGCTGTTTGCCGAACGTGAAATGGAGACGGCTTTGCCGCAAGTTGAATCGCAGTCAGCGCAATTGTTTGTGTTCCCTAATCCTGTGGTTGAACAGCTCACTGTTACGGGAACGGCTGCACAAATGCCTTTGCGCTTGTTTGACATTAACGGGCGTTTGCTCAATGTGTTTGAAACCTCTGACGGACAAACACAAATCAACGTGTCTAACCTCACCAAAGGAAATTACCTCCTTCAAATTGGTAACCAAGTAGTAAAATTCATCAAAAACTAATCACCTTTTAATGCTTTAATCAGTATGAAAAAAATATTTATCTCCGTTTTGGCAATGGCTGCCTTTGTTTTATCTGTATCCGCACAACAAAAAGTATATGTATGGCAAGCCGATGGCAATGTTTTGGAATTGAATGTGTCTAATATTGACAGTATCAGTTTTACTGCTCCAAATCCGAATGTTTCACGTTCTGTAGCTACTTTCGAAGATGTGGCTTTGGGTGAGCAAGGATTCTGGAATGGTAGCGACCTTTCTGGCGAAGAAGATTCGGGCAACTACTATGGTTCGTTTACTTCCAGTGTTTTCAGTTTTGACAATATCTATACAGCAGCATGGGGCTCTTATATGGGTTTTGCTTGTTCTTCCCTTACTGATACCGTTACTTCTGGCTTCACAAATCAATATAGCCCTAAAGCAGGAGAAGGGGCCAATGGTTCCGCTCAGTTTGCTTTGGCATATGAAAATGGTGCAACATTCAATTGTACCTATAAGGAAGGTTATACCAACAACACTTTGAAAAGTGTAATGATTACCAATGGTACTTATGTTTACAATGAAATACGTGATGGAGGTGCATATTCCAAAAAGTTTGAATCTGGCGATTGGTTTAAGGTGACATTTACTGGATATAAAGGCGAAGCGGAAACAGGTTCTGTCGATTACTATTTGGCCGATTTCCGTGATGGGAAAACCTACATCAACAAAGAATGGGTGGAAATTGACCTCACTCCATTGGCCGATGCTACAACGGTAATGATTGCGTTTGACAGCACCGATAAAGGTGATTATGGTGTAAACACTCCTAAGTATGTTTTTATTGATAATCTTACAATAGAACAAACCAAATAAAATAGTAGTTTAATGTGAATGGCGCTCCATCTTTGTGGAGCGGTAAAAGCCTCTTTCCTTGCTGTCATGGGAAAGAGGCTTCTTGTATCATTTGTTTTCGTTCGTATAAAGAACAAAGAAGCCATATCCTATCCCTGTCAGAATGAAGATATGGCTTCTTTGTTCTTTTTATAAACCTCGTTATAGTCCGATGGCTTCTGTAAGCTACGCTTCTATCAATCCTTTGGCTTTCAATACGGTTGCCATTTCCTGTTGAACACGTCGTGCTTCTTTGCGGGCAGCTTCTGCATAGGCGGGAGTGTTGTCTGCATAAATGATGGCTCTTGATGAATTAACCAGCAGACCGCAATGGTCATTCAGTCCGTATTCGCACACTTCCTGCAGGCTGCCGCCTTGTGCGCCAATGCCGGGTACCAATAGGAAATGGTCGGGCACAATGGCACGTACATCTGTCAGCATGGAGGCTTTAGTTGCACCAACCACGTACATCATATTGTCTGCATTACCCCAAGTTTGCGATGTACGGAGCACCTTTTCAAACAGGCGTTCACCGCTTTCTGCATCACGCATCAATTGGAAATCATAAGCGCCTTTGTTGGAGGTGAGAGCCAATAAAGTAACCCACTTGTTTTCATAAGTCAGGAATGGCTTCACGCTGTCTTCTCCCATATAAGGAGCTACTGTTACGCTGTCAAAATCCATGTTGCCGAAAAAGGCACGTGCATACATGGCTGATGTGTTGCCAATATCACCACGTTTTGCATCGGCTATGATAAATTGGTCGGGATAATTGGTACGGATATATTCTACGGTTCTATCCAAAACTTCCCAGCCTTCCAGACCGATGCTTTCATAAAAGGCTAAATTGGGCTTGTAGGCTACACACAAGTCGGCGGTAGCGTCGATGATAGCTTTGTTGAATGCAAAGATGGCATCGTCCGATTCATCAAACAGATGTTCGGGTATCTTGGTTACATCGGTATCCAAACCTACGCATAGGAATGATTGCTTGCGTTGGATGTTTTCAAATAATTCTGCTCTTGTCATGGCTTTGGGTTGTTGAGGGTTAAATTATAGTTCGCTTTCTTTCAGACGTTCTGCATTTTCCGCTATGGTTAGCTGGTCAATTACGCCTTGTATGTCGCCGTCCATAAAGGCCGACAGATTGTAGATGGTATAGCCGATGCGGTGGTCAGTAATACGTCCCTGCGGATAGTTGTAGGTGCGTATCTTGGCCGAACGGTCTCCTGTACTTACCATGGTCTTTCTGCGGTTGGCGATATCGTCAATGTATTTTTGGTGTTCTTTGTCATAGATGAACGTACGCAAGCGCGACAAGGCACGTTCCTTGTTTTTGGGCTGGTCACGGGTTTCCGTACATTCAATAAGGATTTCCTCGCTCACGCCAGTATTGGGGTTTTTCCACATATAGCGCAGACGTACACCCGATTCCACCTTGTTTACGTTCTGACCACCGGCACCACCGCTTCGGAAGGTATCCCACTTGATTTCGCCTTCGTTGATGACTACGTCAAATTCGTCTGCTTCCGGCAATACGGCTACTGAGGCGGCTGATGTGTGCACGCGGCCTTGCGTTTCTGTAGCAGGTACACGCTGCACACGGTGAACACCACTTTCATATTTTAGCGTGCCATATACGTTCTCACCGGTTACGGTGAAAATGATTTCCTTGAATCCGCCTGACGAACCCTCGGTAAAGCTGGATACGGCTGTTTTCCAACCTTTTGATTCACAATATTTGGTGTACATCCGATAGAGGTCGCCTGCAAAGATGGCAGCTTCGTCACCACCGGTACCACCACGGATTTCCATTACTACGTTCTTTCCGTCTTCCGGGTCGGCTGGTATCAGCAGCAGTTTGATTTCTTCTTCCATCGGAGCAATTTGCGGCTCAATTTCGTCTATTTCACCACGGGCCATCTCTTTCATCTCCGGGTCTTGCTCATTGGCCAAAATGTCTTTGGCCTCATTCAGATTGTTCAATAATGTCTCGTAACGCTTCTTGGCGGTCAATACGCGTTCCAAATCACGGTATTCTTTGTTGAGTTTGACAAAGCGTTTCATGTCGGCAATAACAGCCGGGTCGGTAATTAAAGTCGATACTTCGTCAAATTTGTGTTGGAGTCCCTCCAACTTGCTTAGCAATGTGTTTTCTGCCATTTTGTTTGTCGTTTTTCTGTTCTTTCTGAATCTGATAGCGTCGTTCGCTTTCCTTTCTCATGTTATCCATGAATTTATCTACTCTGAACTCGGCCAAATTTCTGTATCTGCGTTGGGTGATGAATAAATCGAAAAACCACCCGAAACGGATGTAAGTGTGTATCTTCAATATAACTTTATCAGAGCCGTTCGGACAAATATGATAGGTACCATATGCCTTTTTCAGGAATGAATTGGAATAATACACATCTACAATCACACGGATACTCCCGTCATTTAACTGCTCTTTGGTAACCTTGCTTTCTATGTCCACATCTTTGAAGGTTGTCAATCCAGGCACTACAATATCTGTCTTGATGGTCCCGACCGATGTTTGTGGGTCATATACAGTCGATTTGAGAACCAGTAGTACGGCGTCTTTTTCATCATCCTCCTGTTTGCCTACACCTTTAAGTGCCCATTCAAACAGCAATTCCGGGTCTCCGCGAAACTGGCTGATAAAGTCATTGACCACGTCATCAGCTGTTTGCATGTCTGCCAATGTCAAGACTTCGCAATAGGTATGAAAGGTTCCTTTGCTATATTGGGTTTTCAGCGAGTCTGTGAGTATGGCCGCATTCAAAAGAAATGAATGTACAGCCAGCAAAATCATTAGTAAGGCTCTTCGATAACTCATTGGGTAAAGGGATTGCAAAACTCTTTTTACAAACTGCAAAGATACGATTATATCGGCAAACAGCCAAGACATGGGCTCATGCCAGTTTGGAAACAAAAATTCTCCTGAAATCATGTTTTATTATAACTTGACTGGTGGCATGGCAATATTCTGAATTTTCCGATTTATGACCTTATAGCCTCCTAACGCCCCTACAATTCCAAACAAATTCTTATCTTTGCATTATGCTTACAGATGAACTTTTTTCATATTTGGTTGATTTTATGGTAGGCGAGGCCCTTCCTGAAAATTGGATTGGATATACGTCTGATGAAGAGGAGTTTACGCGCTATCGCCTGGTTTTTGTTCCCAGTGGATTTTTTCAGGAAGGCATATATGGTACTACTGCGGCTATACCTAAGGAGCCATTGGCACAATTGGAAGAGTTGCCAGTGTTGTTCGGAAAGCCGGAAGTCTGTATGCACCATGATACGATGGTGGTCTATGCCGATTTAATCGCTTCAGCTTTTTTCCTGATGACACGTTACGAAGAGTTGTTGCAGGCTGAACGCGATGTACACAATCGTTTCGATGCACAGCATGCTTTGGCGAAGAGGGCTGGTTTTCTCCATCGGCCATTGGTGGATGAATATGGTACTCTGATTCGGAAATGGCTTGATGAGTTGGGGTGTCATCTCGCTTCAGCCCCACGGGGATTCAGCAAGATTTATCTCACACACGATGTTGATACTTTGGATTATTATCATCATTTGCGTGGAACATTAGGTGGTTTTAAGCGGATTCTCATGGGAGGCAATGAAAAATGGACGGATATTCTGAAATCCTGGGCTGATATAAACAACGATATTGCCTATACTTTTCCATGGCTCATTGAACAGGATCGAAAACTCCCTGAAGCGGAGGTCTGTTTTTTTATGAAGGCTGCTGACAAAGAAAGAAATCCTTATGACAGACCTGTCTATGATTTGCAGACAGAGAGTCTGCAGGGATTCAATGCTTTTTGTACGGAGAATGCTTGTAAGATTGGTTTGCATGCCAGTTATGCATCAGGTGAAGACGCAACGTTGATAGCGGGAGAAAAAAAGCATTTGGAGGAAACTTTTCAACGAAATGTCACCGCTAACCGCTATCATTATTTGCGTACTTGCTCTCCCGACGATATGCAGGCTTTGGCTGATGTAGGCATTTTGGATGATTTTACAATGGCATTTGCCGATAGCATCGGTTTTCGCATGGGCACATCCCGACCGTTCAAATGGATCAATCCGAAAACCTTGTCATTGACCAATTTGACCATACATCCAATGTCAGTTATGGAATGTACGCTTATGTCACCCAATTACATGAATCTCCAATATAGTCAGGCCATAGAACAGATTAAACAATTGATGGATAAGATATACAAATACAATGGCGAAGTTGTCTTGTTGTGGCACAACACTTCGGTCATTGACCCGCAGGGGGATTACGCACGCTTGTATGTAGATACGCTGGATTATTTGTGCGAATTGCAGGCAAAATTGGTGGAATGATATGGGAAAGAGGATTTTGATATTATGTGATGCGTTTGATGCTCCGGCATATGCCCCAAGAGTAAGGTATTTGTGTGAGAATCTCGTTAAAATGGGGTGGAAACCATTCTTGTTTACAGAAAAACTGGTGAATGTCGATTATCAGATTACGTGTTGCCCTAATGTGCAGATTCCGTATCTGGTGCATAAAGGATGGTTGGGGAAAATAGAATGGATGCTCAAGGTGTTGCTGGACGATTTGTTTGATTGTAAGTCAAAATATTATTATAAGTGTCTGAAGCCGATAGTAAAGGAAAAGAAATTTGATGTGATTTTTTGTTCAACTTTTAATTTGTTTCCTTTAGGAGTTGCATATAAGGCTGCCAATGAGTTTTATAAACCTTTATGTGTGGATTTAAGGGATGTTGCAGAACAATGGGTACACCATGAGTACTATGCTCATAAAATGCACTTTCTACCTGAAAAATTAAATCTACTGATTAATAATCTTCACAAAAGGCGTATTATAGCAAGAAGAAATGTATGTTTGAGGAAGGCTGATGCATTGACTACAATATCTCCATGGCATGTCCAATTTTTGAAAAGAATAAATCCGAATGTTTTTCTAATATATAATGGCTTTGACGAGCGCAATTTTTGTTTTAAATTAAAAAAACAGGAAACCTTTGATATTGTCTATACAGGACGTTTATATGATGTGAGTTTGCGTAATCCTTACTTGTTGTTGGAAGCAATAAGATTATTACATGAAAACAATCTGTTGGCTTCTGATTTTAGGGTACGTTTCTTTATTGATAAGCTTGGGCAAAGTACAATGAAAATACAATTTGAGAAGTATGGAATACAGCAATATGCACAGTTTAATGATTATATTCCACCACAAGAAATTCCCCAATTGTTGCGATCTGCATCCGTTATCCTTGTCCTTGCCAATAAAACGACGGAAAACGGTCCTTTTGGTATTATGACGACCAAATTCTTTGAAGCATTAGGAGTGGAGAAGCCTATACTCTGTGTGCGTAGCGATGAATCTTGTTTGGCAGATGCCATTCGTGAGACCAATGCTGGCCTGGCAGCCACAAATGTGGAAGAGGTGAAGGCTTTTATTTTGGAAAAATACGAAGAATGGAAACGTAACGGATATACTCACCAGCAGGTTAATGTGGAGAAGAAACAGCTTTTTTCACGACAATTTCAGGCAAAACAGTTTGTCCAAATTTTTGAGAAATGCCTATGAATCATCCATTGATTAGTGTAATAGTGCCGGTCTATAATGTAGAAAAATATTTGGAAAAATGTATCCTTTCCATACTGCATCAGACCTATTCCCATTTGCAGATTATTCTTGTCAATGATGGTTCTGTAGATAATTCTGTGGCCATCTGTGAGAAATATGCAGCTCAGGACAAACGAATTGTTTTTGTGTCACAGGAAAATAAAGGTCAATCTGTAGCACGGAATATCGGCTTGGGGCATGTTAAGGGTGATTACATATCATTTGTTGATTCTGACGATTATATTGATGCTGATTTCTATGAAATATGCGTTAGAGAAATGGAAGATAATGATATGCTGGTTTGGGGCTATCGTAGAGTGGATGAAAATGGACAAGTACTTAATATACGTCGATTAAATCGAGAGCAAAAATTTATATTAGTTAGTCCTTGGTCTAAACTTTTTAAAACATCTACCTTTTTCCGCAATCATCTTTCCTTTCCAAGTGATATGATTTTTGAAGATGTTGTTTTTTCTTTTAGATGTTGGATGTCCTTCTCAAAAATTAAAGTAATTAATAGTATTGGATATAACTACTTGTATAATCCCACATCAACAACCTCCAATGCTTTCTGTAAAAACACAGATACCCGTTTCCTATTTGAACGTCTCCGTCAAGAAATGATTTCACAGGAGTGTTGTGTTAATGACATTCAACCGCTTTTGTTTGTACTTTCCAAATTGAATCTTTTCTTACAACTGCAAAAGAAAAAGGTGGTATCATTTGGTGAATTTTCTGCATCCTATTTTGCCAATAAGAAAATCATCGACCAAATTCTGGAAGAAAAACATTTGAAGATGAGCTATTATTTAAAGGGAGAGCGTTTCAGGACTAATTTCACGATGTTGTGTCTTGGATTGGCAACTAAGATGCACGCAGAGAAGTTGTTTTTACGATGGTTGTATTGCCTGCCTATATAATATACCTCTTTCACGTCAAATTTTCCACATTTACTTTCATTTGCTTTCTTACCTTTGCGCTCTAAAAATATGAAAGCATGAAAAAACTGATTACTCTTTGGATTTGTATTTGTTTTATTCCTTATCTGTCTTTTTCGCGGAATCATTTTGCTGCTCCTGATGCATCTGGTAGTGGCAATTCTTACGATGATCCTTGTGAATTTTTGTCTGCATTAAGCCGTTTGGCTTCCGGTGATACGCTTTTCGTCTTGGGCGGACAATACGATTATGCGGAGAAGATTTCCATTAGCTCTTCCAAATCGGGAACGGCAACCAATAGGACGGTAATCATGGCATGGCCTGGTGAGAAACCGATCTTTGATTTCCGTAATATGGTTTACGGAGAAAGGGGGATATCCATAGCTACCGGTGCACAGTATTTCCATATCAAGGGGCTCACCATCCGTTATGCGGGTAAGAACGGCCTTATCAATTATGGAAGCTATTGTTTGATTGAAAACCTGGATGTATATGGATGTGGCGACAGTGGTATCCAAATGAAAACCGGTGGAAATAACGTAATCAAAAACTGCGATTCCCACGATAATTTTGATTATCAGTTAGGAGGATTGACAGCTGCTGACTATGGCGGAAATGCTGATGGTTTTGCAGATAAACAACATAGTGGTCCTGCCAATACGTATATAGGGTGTCGTTCGTGGAACAATTCCGATGATGGCTGGGATTTTTTCGACCGTTATACGGATACGCCTACTATTATGGAAAATTGTATCTGTTATGCCAATGGACCGGCATTTTATGATATGACAGACCATCCTCGCTATGAACAGGATAAGGAATGGTTTGATCAGTTTCTTACGGAGCGTCAGGTGACAGATGCCGACGGAAATCAAATGGCACTTTCCTTGGCTAACTATGTCAATTTGGGCAATGGAAATGGGTTTAAATTGGGAGGAAATAGAAGCACACATAATGTAGAGTTACGTCGTTGCCTTTCCGTGAGAAATACAGTGAGGGGTTATGACCAGAATAATAATTTTGGTGCAATGGTCATTTACAATGCATCTGCTTATGACAATGGGTGTGACTATGGCTTTGGTACAAGAGAAGGTGGTAGTATAACGGTGAAAAATTCCTTGTCGTTATCTTCCCGTAGTGACAACTATTTTAAATGTCCATCAGTTGTTGACCAGAACAATAGTTGGAATACGCAGGGAGTCAGCTGCACGGCAGCAGATTTTGCTTCGCTTGATGTGGAGTTGGTGTTGGAAGAACGTCAGGTAGATGGTTCCCTTCCACAGAATCTGTTTATGCAACTGGTGGAAAACAGTGACCTGATTGATGCAGGGGTTAATGTAGGCTTGCCTTTCTCTGGTGCGGCCCCCGATTTGGGATGTTATGAATCGGGCGATTTTACAGCTTTCCCTTGTGCCATTAATTGTATTTCCAACAATACACTTCAAAGTGTGCTGTTGGGCGACGCTATCCAGCCGGTGGTATTCCAATGGTCGGGTGGTGCGGTTACAGCAGTGGCCGATGATTTGCCACAAGGACTTACAGCCTCTTTGGACGATGAAAACAATACCATCACCATCTCTGGTGTTCCGGCTGCAGTCGGCTCTTATGAATGGAGTGTAACGGCTACAGGTAACGATGTGCCTGAGGCAACAGCTTTTGCTGCGGTATATGTCAAGCCGGTTTCTGCCAAAAGAGTAGCTTATCTGACAGTGCCAGATAGTCCGGCTGACAAACTGATTTTAGATAAGCTCAATGCCAATAATGAATTCTTTGTTTCCATTCACGACGCGGCAATGACCAATGATTTTTCAGATTATGATTTGGTGGTGTTAAGTCCTGTGCCCAATTCGGCAGCTGCTGGTGTCTTGGCTTTAGAGACTGTGGAAAAACCGATACTTTTGCTCAAACCTTTTGCCTTGAAGTCATCGGGGTGGAATTGGGGAAATGCTATCAATACGGCTGATAGGGCCATGACAATAACCAATCCACAGCATCCGATTTTCCAGAATCTACCTTTGGAACAAAACACCTTGGAATGTTTCAACCAAGTGCAGACTAATGCTGTGACAGCTATTGACAGTTGGCAAGGCAATCCTTCTGTCACTCGTTTGGCAACTCCGTCTTCCAACTCCGCGGCCGATGCAATGGTGGAATTGTCCCCTAATACAGATATGAACGGAACCGTCTTGACTCATCCGCTAATTATGATGGGTATCAGCGAATATTCGACTGCCTATTTGACTTCTCAGGCCTTGCAAGTGATTGAAAATGCTTGCTGCTACTTACTCGATATGGACATCCCGCCTTATACGGCCTTGTCTCAACAAGAGCAGGATGAATGGATGATACGTATCATGCCGAATATGGTAGAAGTACAGGGTAGGTCTGATGTGCAAGCGCTTCTTCTCTATTCTATTACAGGACAGACCATTGCAAGAACGCATGGGGCATACTTGCATGTACCATCCATAACACCTGGTGCCTATCTGCTGGTAATACAACCGGAGAATGGTATTCCAACTGTTCGCAAATTGTTATTGCGCTAACATAACATCTGTCAAATAGCTAACGGATAAAGGGCTGTGTCGGAATGGTTAGTTCTGATGCGGCCCTTTAAGGTACGTAAGATATGGATGTGAGGAGTTGAAGGCGAATTGTTTATATGCATATATGGCAAAACTTGATTCGTGATAGCTACGCATCAGCTGGTATATGGGGAGAGGATAGGAAAATATTACCAGATTTTTTTCCGCATCACGCCCGCCATTGCGGAATAAGTAATGTAAAACGGATAGAAGAAAGATAAAATAAGGCTGTGACCTATCAAATGAGGCATGGGGAATGTTTTTCTCATGGAATGCAGGTAGAGAACATCACATATCCATTTACCCCAAAACAAGCCGAGTGCCCAAATCCAAGCGGATAAATGGAAAAGACTAATCGCATACAATATAATCTGCCAGATACTGATGCCTAATATGCAGCAAGCCACGGCAATACTTTCTTTATCAGTGTAGTAAACGGCTTTTGACGCCCAGCGGGCGCGTTGGTGCAGAAAGTCATGGAAGGTCGCATTCCCTGCTGTCTTGACCATACAATCTTTATGGGCAGTTACATATATTTTTCCTTTCCCTTTTTTCAAGGCGTGTAGCAGGAAAACATCATCGCCTGACAAAAGTTCTTTGTGCATTTGATGGGCATGTGCTTTTCTTCCTTGCAGGGAAAAGGCCATATTGGCGCCATTACACATGATGGGATGGCCACAGGCTGCCAGACTCATTCCAGCCCCTACCAATGTGATGAATTCCATGCGGATAATAGAGTTGAGCACTCCCTTTCCGCTATCCATCTCTACAGGCATAATCAATAAATCAAATGGCGTTCTTTCATAGATGTCACAAACCTTCCTGCTCCATGTGGCAGGTACTCTGCAGTCTGCATCTGTGGTTAGCACCCATTCTACCTTGGCATTCGCCAATCCTTCTTCAATGGCTTGTTTTTTCCCTCTTCCTTTTGAACATATCACTTCCACTGGTGTACTCATCTCTTTTTGCCACTGTGTCATGATTTCTAGGGTGCCGTCATTGGAATGGTCATCAACCAAAATAAAAGTTTGGGGCTGCACTTCCTGGTTTTGAAAATCATGAAGCAAAGCAGGCAAATGTTCAGCTTCGTTATGGCATACCACTAATATACAGAAGGAAGGACTATCACTCTGTCTGTGGTTAATGGGCTGATGCTGTGGATGTTTCAGTAGATACCATCCCTTCATAAGCAGCCGGAATAATG
Organism: Candidatus Gallipaludibacter merdavium; assembly: GCA_017694875.1. Lineage (GTDB taxonomy): Bacteria > Bacteroidota > Bacteroidia > Bacteroidales > Paludibacteraceae > Gallipaludibacter > Gallipaludibacter merdavium. The sequence goes on along the minus strand of JADIMG010000004.1, from coordinate 25,518 downwards.
CAAGATAAGCTAGCCCGAAAAGAAAGCTGCCAATAATGACTATGGTTTCAATGCCGTATATTGTTTCCAATGTTCCCAAAATTGTGGATATGATTTGCTTACCACTTCCGGGTGGTTGATTGTCAGATGTTCATATATAAGTTGGGCAGGAGCGAATGACAGGGCCATACGGTGGTCTTCATAGGTGTCTATTCCTTGCTCATAGGCACATTCCGTTCGTGTGCCGTCCCATGCCAGCATTCCATCACTGGGTTCGGTCAATACATATCCTAATTTTCTGCATTCATTCATAAGGGCGGCTATTCGGTTGGTTTCTTTGATTTTCAACGTCTGCAAACCGCTGAATCTAAATGGAATATTGCGAAGGCAACAGGCAACAACTACACTTTGTGCCAAATCTGGTTGCCCAATAAAGTTATAGACAAATGTCTTTTTAGGATAATGACTATTGGCGCTTAACAGTACACCGTTTTTTTTGTATTGGGTGTTCACGCCTAACCGTTCGAAAATCTGTGCTACTTTGCTGTCGCCTTGCAGGCTGTCTCTTTTCAGATAAGGTAGAAATATTTCTCCGCTGCCTTTCACGCATAAGGTTTCATACCAATATGAGGCGGCCGACCAGTCACTTTCTATGGTGTAGGCAATAGGATGGTAGTCTTGTGGTTTTATGTCAATATGCGGTAAATCTATGTGCACATTCACACCATACTGTTGCATCAGTTTTTGGGTCATGTAAAGGTAATCTGTTGATACAATCTCGCCGGTCAGTGTCAGATGAAGTCCTTTTTCCATATAGGGAGCTATCATCATTAGAGCCGAAATATATTGACTGCTCACACTCCCGTCCAGTTCCAGCTCTCCCCCTTGCAGGGCTGAACCGAATATGCGTAGGGGAGGAAATCCTTCTTCACCCATATACTCTATTTTACCGCCAATCGCATTCAGAGCATCTACCAATACCTTAATAGGGCGTTTCTTCATGCGTTCCGAGCCGGTCAACGTCCATTCTCCCATTGTCTTGGCCAGAAAAGCGGTCAGGAAGCGCATGGCAGTACCGGCACCGCTCACGTCAAAATGCCGGTCGTTCGAATCCAGCACATCCATCATAACACGTGTGTCGTCACAGTCTGAAAGGTTGTTGGGGTCGTAAGGACTGTACGACAAGGCATTTAATAACAGTACCCTGTTACTGATACTTTTTGAAGCGGGAAGTTGTATTTCAAAATGTTCCATTAATTGTTCTTTACCTTCTCCAGTTTGTCTAATACTTTATCACCCAGTTCGCTTTTGGTTTTGATATGGTTGAGCACAGCCAATACAAAAGGATTGCTTTCAAAATTGCCTCTTACAGATTCAAAGTCCAAATGTTTCTGTTCTTCGTCTCCGTCTATACCGAAACCGGTTTGTGCATTCAGGTTAAATTCTTTTTTGGCATCCTCATATACCATTTTGTCCAAGGCAACAACCGATGTTTTCCAGTCTGTTATGGTATTCATCAAATCTTCGACGCATACATCTTCCAGTTTCTTGCCCCATTTCATAAGCAGTTTGTCCAAAGCCCACGTCCATTCATAGGAATAATAGTTGGAGTGCATTTCCTCAAAAGCCGATTGAATTTCATCCAGACTGATGGCAGTATTTTCAATGCGGTCTAAAAGTTGGTTGATACAGCTTTTAGGTGCAATCAATCCTGATAAGTCTATCCATTCTCCCAGACCGGTAACTGTATCCGGTTGCAAAATTCTTCTGATGTCTTCCATAGAAGAATAGGAATGTTGTTCCAATCGGCTGATAAGTGAGTTTCCCAAAAACTTTGAAATGCCGATGTCATACAGCTTGATACCTTTCTTCAAGGAAGAATTGCGTATCAGACAGTTTTGGTAAGCATATACTTCTGTGGTTTTTCCGGATATATTTTCCAATTCCAGTAGTATTTCCCGCCCTTTCATCATTTTTTGGATGGTATAGGGACTCAGAAGGTTGAAGTTGACTTGGTCTATTTTTTTCTTGTCTTTGCGGTTGTCACGTTTAGGCCATTTTTGTGCATCGCGAATAGTCCCGACGCTGCGCAGATTCACAGCAGGAACCAGATAGCTGTCAGTGGCATTTTCTATCATGTAGGAGAAAGGCAGGTCACTGGTATCACTGTGTTTGGTATGTCTTCCCATGACCAGCGTAAAGGCACCGACACGTGCAGGCCATAATAGGTAGGAGTCACTTGTAGTTTTGGCTCCTCTTTCAGCCACACCTTGATGAATAGGGCCTAGTTTATACATGTGATTGCTTTGGTTGGAACCGCTTCCCGCATTCAGAAAAGAGAACATGCCCGCTATCAATAGGCTTGATTTGTGGTGGGAAACAGTGTAAGGACCGGCAAATATGGCGGTTGCTTCGCCATGCATACCCTGGCAATTGCAGAAAAACAGGGAGTCCAGTGCAGAATAATGTTTGCCCATGATGCAACCTTGCCCGATGAAGCATTTGGAAACTAGGGTAGAGTCGGTAATTTCGACTCCTGATGATAAAATGAAATCATTGCATTTTACGCCCGAACCAATATAGACTGGTGCTTGCGCATTGCTGTTTATGCTTCCATTGTCTAGGACAGAAGCACCATGAATGCTGGCATAATCACCGATACGGACATTCTTGATGCTACCGCAGTTTAATATTTTCACTTCTTTGCCGATATACCCCATGTCCGATTCCATAGCTTTGCTGTAGGCATCTATTTTTTTCTGTAGAGCGTCTATCAGACTTGGACGGTGTCTGTATAATGTCAATATATAGGCAAGATGGGCGGATAATTCATTGAAAATAGGTATTTCACGGCCTCCTCCTTCGTTCATCACGGGCACGAGTACTCCATTGCCGAAACGGCTTTTCCCATCTACCAGTAACAGGTGCACATTTTCAATATAACTACCATCATCAATAATATAATTGGCTATATAGTTTTTGATATTGGAAATATGCACATCATTGCCGATTACACAGTTATGCAGTGTCGCATGGCTGATACCTGAGTGAACAGTCAGGCCACCGGGTAGCGTATAGGACTTACGGAAAGCTCCCAGTTTGTTTGTGCCTGAAAAGCGTACGTGCTGAACGTGTATAGGGTTAAAGTCATCGGCAACCGTTACAAGTCCCCAATCATCAGCACAGCAGCCTTGGTTTATCAGTTGGCGTATTTCTTCAGGTTGTAATTTACGGTAATCCATATTCATTTATCTTTATGTTGTTAATTTGTCATGAGTTGGTCTTTTCGGTAATTACCTATGGTATGGCTTGTTCGAAAAGAAGGCTTTCAAAAATATGAATTCAAGTTGATAATTCGTTACCATTCAATTTTGCAAAATTACGATTTTCTTGCAAAAAGTCAAGAATGCCATATATTCGGGTTGTTTTGTCTGTCTATAGTGTTTGCTCCTTCCGTCATACCGCAGGAATGCGGATGTCATCCCGTACTCTGATACGGGATCTGCAAGGCCTCAAGCGAGGCAAAACTACTCACTACACCCTTTTCTCACATCTGATGTGGAACTGAAGTACTCCACACAGTCCGTTCCACGGCCTAAATACGCTTTAGAAATGGTAGAAATGCAGGATATGAATGAAAACGCTTGAAAAAGAATAGGAAAGGTCTTAAAAGATTTGCTCAAATGTGACTAATTAGTTACTTTTGTGGCGTATTTTAAGATAAACATGAAACGGAATCTGATTTTGTCACCCGCATTCAAAGAGTTTGAACAAAATGCAAATCCTCGTACCCGCGAGAAGCTGCGTTATGCCATATCCATGTTGGAAACGCTCTATCCAGTACCCACCAAATTCGTCAAGAAACTGGTCGGGACAGACTTCTTTGAGTTGCGAGTGTCCGTAGACAACGAGATACGGGTCATCCTGTTTGCTGTGGACAACGACAACATCAATTTGGCTACAAACATCATCCTGCTGAACGGCTTTGTAAAGAAAAGCACCAAGGATTATGACAAGGAAATAACAAAGGCGATTAACATTTTAAGGAGTGTGTTATGACAACAACGAACAACAGACTGAAAGCGGAAGAACTGAAAAAGCTCCGTCAGATAGATTTTAGCAAGAAGCCCGGTTTTGAGACTGCAGAAAACATGCTGGCACGCGAAGTGGGCGAAGCCGGAACTTCGGAGCGCGCCGAGTTCAACGCCAAAGCATTGGCATGGTATTATGGCGAAGTGTTGCGCGACCGCCGCAAGGCGCTCGGCATCACTCAAAAAGAGCTGGCTGAGCGTGTGGGACGCGATCGTTCATACATCAGTCGCCTGGAGAAAGGTGAAACCGACCTCCAATTGTCCTCTTTCATCCGCATCGCCGCAGCTTTGGGCATCATGCTCCGGCTCGACGTGAACCTTATTTGAGACAGAACCTGTCACGCTTCCTGTTTCACACGGAACTTGGGCAGGATTTTACTTCTTTCTTTCGTCCTCTGAGCACGACAGAACCGTATCTCAGGGGATGATTCGTTTTTGTACTAGATTTCATTGTCCTTCCGTGTCTGATGCGGTATCCAGCAGCATTGTCCTATAGTGTTCACTTCACTCGTCATACCGCAGCAGTGCGGTATCCAGCAGCGTTGTCTATAGTGTCCGTTTCCAATCGACATCCCGCAGCAGTGCGGTATTCAGAAGCAAGGCACTTTGTAATACGTTTAAGTGATTTTAATTGATGTGGTTACCGAATTTGATTTTAACAAATAAAGTTGTACATTTGCATGGGTAATACAATTGGACAACCGAATGCGGATAAATACCTTAAATAGTAACAGAAGAATAAAGGAATAGGCCATGAAAGTGTTTATTGTGGAAGATGAAATACCCGCTCAAGTGAATTTGAAGCGAGCATTGAAAGCAAATTTTTCCGATATAGAAGTGGTGGGGGTTGCCGATTCGGTAGTTTCTGCTGTTGCCTGGTTTCAAAACCCGGAGAACGAGACAGACATCGTCTTTATGGACGTGGAACTTTCTGATGGATTGTGTTTTGAAATTTTCAATAGAGTGCATATAGATGCCAAAATCATCATAACCACAGCCTATGATAATTATGCCATTAAGGCATTTAAGATTAATAGTGTGGACTATCTTCTCAAACCGATAGACAATCGGGAATTGATTGCTGCGGTGGAGCGTTGCCAGAGATCGATGAAGGAAGATACTCACGCGGAAAATGACGAAGGTAGTGGAGCTGATTTGCATTCGGCATACCGTGAATACAAGCAACGCTTTGTTGTGAAGATTGGCGACCATATCATCATTGTCGGGGTGGACGATATAGCTTATTTTATTTCCAGGGATAAAACCTCCTATATCATCACCCATGATGGCAAATCCTACATTACCGACCAATCACTCGATACGATTGAAACCTTGCTGGATCCCAAAAATTTTTTTCGGATTTCAAGGGCCTGCATCACAAATATCCATGCCATTGATGCGGTATCCCGCCATTTTAGTGGACGCTTGAAGGTAACTTTGGTACCTAAATTGGATGAGGATATTTTTATTTCACGGGTTAGGACCAATGATTTTATGCGTTGGATCAACGGATGATGTCTTTGGTGGGTGTATTTGCGAATCAATTCATTTTGTACTATTTTTGCATATCTAAAATTATCGGCTTATGAAAGGATTCTTTCTGATGCTTTTTTTTATGACGGCAACTCTTTTCTCTCCTTTGGGAGCACAGCAAAAAGAGGATATTGTGAAAGCCTTGATGGCAGGAAAGGCAGAAGTCTTGTGTGCCAATATGTCGTCCAATTGTGAATTGATTTTGCCTTCAGGGACTTGGAATAGCGGTTCAGCATGCAATCGCTTGAGCGCTTTTTTGCAGGCCAATCCTGTCAAGCGTTTTTCGTTGATGCATCAAGGGGAGTCTGATCAGACAGCTTTTGTGGTAGCCAATCTGCAGGCCGGCCAAAGTGAATATCGTGTTTATGCCCTCATTAGGCTCGACGGTGACCACTCTTGTTTGGAACAACTGAGAATAGAAAGTAATTAATCCTATGATGAATACTGCTGGTGGATGCTGGTGGTGTTTGTTTTTATAATATTATAACGAGTTATGATAGATTATAAACAGTTTATTCCTATGTGGTTTGCCGAAGATATTGGCGATGGCGACCATACAACCTTGTCGTGTATTCCTGCAGATGCAAAGGGAACATCTAGATTGATAATCAAGGAAAAAGGTGTATTGGCAGGGGTGGAAGTGGCGCGTGCCATTTTTGAGGCTTTCGACCCTGAGCTCCAGATGGAAGTTTATATTCATGATGGTGCTGAAGTCAATCCCGGTGATGTGGCTTTTCAGGTGACGGGAAAAATTCAGTCGCTTTTGCAGACGGAACGATTGATGCTCAACATCATGCAACGTATGAGCGGAGTGGCAACAGTCACACGCAAATATGCCAAAGCACTGGAAGGAACAAAAACCCATGTGCTCGATACACGAAAGACGACACCAGGTTTGCGCTTGCTGGAAAAGGAAGCGGTTAAAATTGGTGGGGGCATGAATCATCGTATCGGACTCTTCGATATGATTCTTTTGAAAGATAATCATGTGGATTTCGCCGGGGGTATCACACAAGCTATTGACCGCGCTCGTGCCTATTGCAAGGAAAAAGGAAAAGATTTGAAAATTGAGATTGAAGTGCGCAATTTTGACGAGCTGAATCAGGTGCTCCAACATGGAGGAGTCGATCGTATCATGCTCGATAATTTCACTCCGGAAAATACTCGTAAGGCAGTGGAAATGATTGGCGGCCGTTTTGAAACGGAATCTTCCGGTGGTATCACTTTCGATACTTTGCGTCAATATGCGGAATGTGGAGTTGACTTCATTTCTGTGGGTGCCCTCACCCATTCGGTTAAAAGTCTGGATATGAGTTTTAAGGCGGTAAAATAAATTAAAAGTGGATGAATACAGGCCAAAGGCCTTTAATAGGAGATGGAATAAATGAATTTGGAAAATGTAAAAATTGCAGTCATAGGATTGGGTTATGTAGGTCTCCCTTTGGCTGTTGAATACGGTAAAAAATACCGAGTAATTGGTTTTGATATCAATAAAGAACGTGTGGCTGAATTGCAGCGTGGTGAGGATAAAACCTTGGAAGCTGATTTGGTAGGCATGCGTCAAGCAGTTGAGTTGTTCAATTCAACGGGCAAAGTAGGTCTTACTTTCTCGAGCGATACGGAAGAGTTGCGTCAGGTAAATACTTACATCGTTACAGTGCCAACCCCGATTGACCAGTTCAATAATCCCGACCTTACGCCTTTGCTGAAGGCATCAGAGATGTTGGGAAAGGTCATTAAAAAAGGTGATATCATTATTTATGAATCTACTGTCTATCCGGGATGTACGGAAGAGGATTGTGTGCCGGTGTTGGAAAAATTCTCCGGTTTGTGTTTCAATCAGGATTTCTTCTGCGGTTATTCTCCTGAACGTATCAATCCGGGTGACAAAATCAATACCCTGACCAAGATAAGGAAAATTACTTCTGGTTCTACTCCCGAAGTGGCCGATAAGGTGGATGCGCTCTACAACTCCATTTTGGAAAATGGTACACACCGTGCGCCCAATATGAAGGTGGCGGAGGCAGCCAAGGCGGTTGAAAATGCACAACGTGATGTCAATATCTCGTTCATGAATGAACTGGCGCTTATTTGCGACCGTGTGGGCATTGACACCAATGATGTTATTGAGGCAGCCGGAACGAAATGGAATTTTCTCAAATACCGTCCTGGTTTGGTGGGCGGACATTGTATCAGTGTTGACCCTTATTATTTGGCGCATAAGGCCAAGGCTTTGGGCTATAATCCCGAAGTGATTCTTTCTGGCCGCCGTGTCAACAACAGCATAGCCAAGTTCATTGCTGACAAGACTCTCAAACTGATGATTCAGCATGACCACAAAATCAAAGGGGCTAATGTGTTGGTATTGGGTGTGACCTTCAAGGAAAACTGTCCTGATTGCCGCAATACAAAAGTGGTGGACATCTGCAATGAGTTGGAAGACTTTGGATGCAATGTCGATATTTACGACCCATGGGCCGACCCTCAGGTGGTGAAGCATGAATACAAGGCAGATTTGATTTCAGCTATCGATCCGGATAAGAAATACGAAGCGGTCATTGCTTGTGTGGCACACGACCAGTTCAAGACTTTTGATTTCGAAAAATACAAGAGCCAAGGGGCGGTGATCTTCGATGTGAAAGGTTTTGTCGATAGAAAATGGGTGGATGCCCGATTGTAGTAGTATGTAAATTATTTAATACAATAGATTATGAAGAATATTTTGATTACAGGAGGCGCTGGCTTTATTGGTTCACATGTCGTGCGCCTTTTTGTTACCAAATATCCCGATTACCACATTGTCAATTTGGATAAACTGACCTATGCCGGCAATTTGGCAAATCTGAAGGATATTGAGAATGCACCGAATTATACCTTTGTAAAAGCAGATATCTGTGATTTTGAAAAGGTGCAGTCTGTTTTTGCTGAATACCAGATAGATGGCGTTATTCATCTGGCGGCTGAAAGCCATGTCGACCGCAGTATAAAAGATCCATTTACCTTTGCACGCACCAATGTAATGGGTACGTTGACGCTTCTTCAGGCGGCCAAGCAATATTGGAACGGCAATTGGGAAGGCAAACGCTTCTATCATATCTCTACTGATGAGGTCTATGGCGCATTGGAGCTTACGCATCCAGATGGCATCGAACCTCCGTTCTCAACCACGGCATCTTCGTCGGAACATCATTTGGCCTATGGAAAGGATTTCTTCTATGAAGATACGAAATACAATCCGCATAGTCCTTATTCCGCTTCCAAAGCTTCGAGCGACCATTTTGTGCGGGCATTCCACGATACCTATGGTATGCCTACCATTGTGACCAACTGCTCTAACAACTACGGTCCTTATCAGTTCCCTGAAAAGTTGATACCGCTCTTTATCAATAATATCCGTCATGGTAAGCCGCTTCCTGTTTACGGAAAAGGGGAGAATGTGCGCGATTGGCTCTATGTAGTGGACCATGCCCGTGCCATCGATTTGATTTTCCATAAAGGAAAGGTAGCGGATACCTATAATATAGGTGGTTTCAATGAATGGAAAAACATTGACCTTATCAAGGTGATTATCAAAACGGTTGACCGTTTGTTGGGCAATCCAGAAGGCACAAGCGACCATCTGATTACCTATGTTACTGACCGTGCCGGTCATGATTTGCGCTATGCCATCGATTCCACCAAGCTGAAGAATGAGTTGGGCTGGGAACCCTCATTGCAGTTTGAAGAAGGCATTGAAAAAACAGTACGTTGGTATTTGGATAATCAGGAATGGATGGACAATATCACCAGCGGTGAATACGAAAAATACTACGAAAGTATGTACAGTGGCAGATAATACCATTGTGTGACAACAAATAAGGCGTACCACTTCATCTTGGCACGCCTTATTTGTTTGTTCCTCCCGCTTTCGCTCCCAATCGTCATGCTACAGCCCTCATTTCGCCCGTCATACCGCAGAAATGCGGTATCCAGTAGCTTGGCATTCTGCGCTCGTTCTTAATGTCATACCGCAGAAATGCGGACGTCATCCCGTACTCCGATACGGGACCTCCTCGCACAAGCACGTCGTTCATTTCCTTCCACTCACCCCAACCGTCATGCCGCCGTAGTGCGGTATCCAGCAACGTTGCCCACAGCGCTCGACCCACCAGTCATACCGCAGAAATGCGGTATCCAGTTGCAAGGCCTCAAGCGAGGCAAAACTACTCACCCTACTATCCTTCTGCACTATGATATTGAATCCTGATACTAACGTGTTAGATTACCATATTATGAAGAATCCTTCTTAAATCCTGTCTATCAGTAATATATCAATCATATTGGATTTTTAATTAACATTCTTTTTACAAAAAATATTTCTTTTGTGCGTGTAATAATGGTACTAGCTTTTAATATCCATTATTTCTCCGTATCTTTGCAAGCTCATTATTGGGAGCACAAACGATAAAATCATATGAGAATAGCAATAGTTGGAACAGGATATGTAGGCTTGGTTTCGGGGGCTTGTTTCGCCGAATTGGGCATTGATGTGACTTGTGTCGATGTAAACGAGCAGAAAATCAATAGTCTTCTTCAGGGTGTAATACCCATATATGAACCTAACCTCGATGCCTTGGTGGCTCGTAATGTACAGGCAGGACGTTTGCATTTCACCACCGACTTGGTGTCGGTGCTCGACGATGTGGAGATTGTCTTTTCTGCAGTAGGCACTCCTCCTGACGAAGACGGCAGTGCTGATTTGCGTTATGTGCTGGAAGTGGCAAAAACCATTGGCCAACATATCAATCATTATGTTGTAGTGGTCACCAAGAGTACAGTGCCTGTAGGAACAGCCAAGAAAGTAAAGGCTACCATTCAAGCTGAATTGGATAAACGGGGTGTGCAAGTTCCTTTCGATGTGGCAAGCAATCCTGAATTCCTCAAGGAAGGCGATGCCATTGACGATTTCATGAAGCCCGACCGTGTAGTGGTAGGTGTGGAGAGTGAGCAGGCCAAAGAGTTGATGACCAAACTCTACAAGCCCATGATGCTCAATAATTTCCGTGTGATTTTCATGGATATACCATCTGCCGAGATGACCAAATATGCAGCCAATTCCATGTTGGCAACCCGCATCAGCTTTATGAACGATATTGCCAATCTTTGTGAGTTAGTAGGTGCTGATGTAAATATGGTGCGTAAGGGAATCGGCACGGATAGCCGTATCGGTAATAAATTCCTCTATCCGGGTTGTGGATATGGTGGCAGTTGTTTCCCGAAGGATGTGAAAGCACTTATCAAGACAGCACAGCAGAATGGCTATGACATGCAGGTATTGCAGGCGGTTGAGTCGGTCAACGAACAGCAGAAAAACATCCTTTTCCGTAAATTTTCCCAACATTTTCAGGGAAATATTCAAGGCATGAAGGTGGCTGTATGGGGCTTGTCTTTCAAACCTGGCACTGATGATATGCGTGAAGCTCCTTCTTTGGTGCTTATTCGTAGTCTGTTGCAGGCTGGTTGCCTGGTGAGTGCTTACGACCCTGTGGCAATGAACGAAGCCAAACGTATTTTGGGTGATTCCATTACTTATGCCAAAGATATTTACGATGCCGTGTTGGATGCGCAGGCTATATTCCATGTTACCGAATGGAAAGAATTCCGTATTCCGAATTGGGAAGTTATCAAGCGTAGCATGCAATCCAATCCGGTTTTGGTGGATGGCCGTAATGTGTTCAGTCCGGAAGAATTGCATGATATTACATATTTGTGTATAGGCAAGGGAGAATAATCTATATCATGAGTTTTTTTTTGATGAAATAGCGGTACGCTTAAATGTTTCTGTTTATCAGGCAGATATATAGTGATAAATAGTGTAATTTGATAATGCCAGTTTCAACGAAAGATATAAAAGCAGATAACAAACGGATAGCAAAGAACACATTGCTGCTGTACATAAGAATGTTTGTAATAATGTTGGTTTCTTTGTATACTGTACGTGTTACGATTAACGTATTGGGTGCAGAAGATTATGGAATATATAATGTTGTCGGTTGTATTGCAACAACAATGGTCTTTCTAACGGGAACAATGACTTCTGCAACGCAACGTTTTTTTTCTTATAATCTTGGACGTGATGATGAAACGACATTTAATGCTGTTTTTTGTTTGGCTATTGAGATTTTCGTTGTTTTTGCTGTTTTTGTCTTGTTCGTAGGATTTCTTTTAGGGTGCCTGTTGTTGAATGATTTTTTGGTTATACCGGATGAGCGTTTATATGCAGCACGTTTTGTGTTGGGATGTTCGCTATTGTTGTTCGTTTTTAATATGTTGTCCATCCCATTTACAGCGTCTATAGTTGCGTACGAACGTATGGATGCATTTGCCTACATTAGTATTTTTGATGGCCTCATGAAATTATTATTAGTCTATTTGTTGTCACTGGTTTCTTGGGATAAGTTGATGTTTTACGCAATTTTGATGCTTGTAGAGGCTGTGCTTGTGTTTCTATTGTACGTGTATTATTGTAAGAAACACTTTCCAGTGTGTCGATTTACTTTTATTTGGGATAAAACTATATTTCGTGAATTAATGAGTTATATGGGGTGGAATTTATTTGGTAGTGCTTCAGGGATGTTAGTGCTTCAGGGACAAAGTATATTGTTGAATATGTTTTTTGGTCCTTTGATAAATGCAGCTAAGGCTGTAGCTGATAAGGTTAATGCGGCATTGACTTCTTTTACGTCTAATTTTTATATGGCAGTTTCTCCGCAGATAGTGAAAAATTATGCCCAAGGAGATGAAAATAGAATGGTTAGTCTCGCCTATAAGAGTTCTTTGCTTTCTTTTGTCTTGTTATTTTTGTTGTCTGTGCCAATTGTTTATACGATGCCGGATATATTATCAATATGGCTTCGTTCAGAAAATGTGTCGGCAGAAATGATTTCTTTTTCTCGTCTCGTTTTGATATTTTCAATGGTAACGGTTTTGGAACCACCGCTAACACAGATGATAAGAGCAACTGGACAGATAAAAGTTTATCAAATTTCAGTTGGAAGTGTTACCTTGACGTTTTTGCCTGCTGCTGCATTGATACTTTGGTTGGGAGCTAAGCCGGTTGCGACAATGTATGTATTGATTGTCGTTTATGCAATGGCGCATATAGTAAGATTGTGGAATATTAAACGTATGTTCATTATTCCTTATGCTAGATATTTGAAGGAAGTTTTATTGCCAATAATTAAGTTGTTGGTTGCTGTGGGGCCAATTATTTTGTTCTTGCATTTTTTTGTAGATATTGAAAATGTGTGGGTGCGATTGATTGTTAATGTAGTAGCAATTTTGGTTGCAATAACGGGAATAGTATTTGGATTGATTTTTTCTGACGAAGAACGTAGCTTTATTGTTCGGATGTTTAAAGACAAAATATTTAGATAAGTATGAGTAAGACAAAAGGAAATGTTGCTTCTTTTTTATTGACAGGAGTATTGTTTCTTGCATATATAGCTTCTCTGCATCCTTGGTTTTTTTGGGGTGTAGAGAATTGGATAACTCTTTTTGGTTTGTTGGTGATAATGGGATGTTTTGTGTTATTCCCAAATATCTTTAGTAGGGAAAATTTTCGAGGAGAAGTGTTGTTGCTGCTTTTGTTTGCTCTTGTATGCCAATTTCGTACGTCAAATTTCTTTGGAATCGTTTTTCTTGTAATTTCTTTTCTGTTTGTAGGCTTTGTTTTAGCTTTGCGTAATGATGTTAAAGTGCTGTTGCTGGAACGGCTTACAAAATGGTTGGCTTGTTTTTTGTTTGTTTCTTTATTGTTTTGGATCTTGCATCAATTGGGGATAAAACAACCAAGTGCTTTTGCTGAGTATGTACAAGATGGTAATGTGTTATATTCATATACCAATTATTATTGGTTTATGATTGACAATCGTTCTGTAGATTCTTTATTACCCCGTTTTTCTTCTGTATTTTTAGAGCCAGGACATTTAGGGATGGCTACATCTTTACTTTTAGCAGCTAATGGCTTTAATATCAAGAATAAATATAGTTTTATTATTTTAGTGGTAACTTTATGTACTTTTTCTTTGGCTGCTTATGTGATTCTTTTTTTGGGAAAACTGTTTCAGTTGTTTGTGGAAAAATACAAGTATCGCATGGTAGTTTTATTTACTTTTATTCTGCTAATTATTGGGAGTTGGGCTTTTGCTGCTATATATAATAATGGTGACAATATTGTGAATAACTATATTTTTAGTCGCTTTGAATTAACTAGTGATGAAGATATTATTGCTGGTAACAATCGTTTTTCAGCAGATTTTGAATATTATTTTGAAATGTTTATGCGCTCCTCTGATAAATGGCTGGGTATTGGTAATGAATATGATGGAACATCCTGGGATGGAGGTAATGCCGGCTATAAAGTTTATATTGTTCAAAATGGACTTATAGGAACTTTTTTTGTGTTGTTGCTCTATTTTAATCTTTTGAAAGGACAATTTTCATGGGGTGGTTTCGCATTGGTGATATTGTTTTTGATTTCGTATTTGCAACGAGGTTATCCTCTTTTAATGTGTTTTTTAATAACAATTATTTTGGGCGTACAGTCAAAGTATTCCAAAACGCGTTATAATTTTTCATGATTATGTTTTTAAATATGATCGTGTTGCTTGTTTTTAACTATTTATTTTGATGCTAGAGTCTTGTCTGAAAGAATGAAAGTATTATTTGTAAAGAGTTCTACAACTCTTTTTGGTGGAGGTAGTAAATCGTTTATGAATATGTTGGACGGCTTGATGAAATTGGGTGTTCAGCCTTTGGTTGTATTTCCTGGTGCAGATGGTATGTGTGAATTGTATCGCAATAGGGGAATACCGACTGCGGTTATGAATTATCGGATGGCTGTTTATCCTCCATTAAGATATTGGAAAGACTATGTGATGTTTTTACCTCGTTTGTGTGGACGTATTTTAGTGAATTATATTTCTTTATGTAAATTGCGGGAGATAGTTAAGCTGTTTCAACCAGATATTATACACACAAATGTGAGCGTTATAGATATTGGATATAGAGTAGCAATGCAATTGAAGATTCCGCATATTTATCATGTTCGTGAGTATGGTGATAAAGACTTCTCTTTATTCCATTATCCAATGCGTTCTTGTTTCTTGAAAAAGTTGAAAAAGCATTCTTATGCAATATGTATAACAAAAGATATTCAAAAGCATTATAATTTGAATGTTGATAATTCTTGTGTGATTTATAATGGTGTATGTTCAGAGACTCAAATTCGTTTTAGCCCACACAAAAAGAATTATTTCTTGTTTGCTGGAAGATTGGAGCCTGCTAAAGGAGTTGGTGAACTGTTGATTGCTTTTGCAGATTTCTGTTTGCTACGTCCAAATTTGGATATTAGGTTAAAGATTGCTGGTGATACAAAAGATATCCGATATTATGATTTTCTGTTGAATGAGGTTAAGCGTTTGCATATTGAAGGGCGGGTAGATTTTTTGGGCATGAGAAAAGATATCAATGATTTAATGACAGATGCATATTTAATGATAGTTCCTTCTAAGTTTGAAGGATTTGGGAGGATTACAGCTGAGGCAATGCAGAATGGAGCTTTAGTTTTAGGTCGTGATACAGCAGGGACGAAAGAGCAATTTGATAATGGATTGGAAATGACTGGTGAGGAAATTGCGTTAAGATATTCTACTTGTCAGGAATTAGTGAAAAAAATGTGTGAAGTGGTGGATAATGGCATTGAACATTATTTCCCAATGATTGAGCGTTCACAGCAAGTTGTAAGGAATTTATATACAAATGAATATCATGCACAACATGTATATGATTTTTACAATGAAATTTTAACAATAAAAAAATGAAAACTTTTGTTTTTATGTTAGGCCGTTTCTGGTCATACATCTGTCCGCTTTGGTTGGTTGAAAAAATTAATTCAACTATGATATTTCTATATACGGGGTATTATGCAGGTAAATTTAAGAGTTTTGGAGAGGACTCTTTAATTTTTCCCGCTTTCCGTTTAACATGTGGTTTAAAACATGTTAAAGTTGGAAACCGTGTTAAAATTGGCCGAAGTGTGGAATTGACAGCCGTAGATAATTATAATGGTCAATTTTTTAAGCCAGAAATAGTTATTGGAGATAGAACTATTATACGCGATTATTCTCAGATAACGGCAATCAATAGTATCCGAATTGGTAATGGAGTTTTGACTGGACCAAATATATTAATTACAGATAATGCGCATGGTGCTTCTGTTGCTAATTTATTAGATGTTGAGCCAAATATAAGGCTTCTTTTCTCAAAAGGACCTGTGATTATAGAAGATAATGTATGGATTGGGACAAAAGTTTCTATTATGCCTGGAGTACATATTGGGAGAGGAGCTATAATTGCGGCGAATAGTGTTGTTACGCATGATGTTCCGCCTTATTGTGTTGTAGCAGGGATTCCTGCAAAAGTTGTTAAAGTGATGCGAGAGAGATAATTCATATGGGAGATAGATTAAAAATAAACTTCTCGTAGACTCTTGTTAGCGTTTTATTGTTGCAGAATAAAGAAAAGACGGTATATGAAAGAAAAGAAGATATCTATAGTGATTCTGACTTACAATTCAGAAAAGGATATAATGGATTGTTTGGCATCAGTGTATCGTTATAATGATATTGGCGAAGCGCTAGAGGTAATAGTGGTTGATAACAACAGTGATGATGTTTTGTCGATTTTTCGGGAAATTAGAAATAAATATCCTGATGTGCTTCTTATAAAGAATAGTGAAAATAAAGGATATGGTGCAGGCAATAATGTAGGTATTTGTGTAGCTAGTGCCCCAATAATAATGATTATGAATCCGGATGTTCGTTTGTCAGAGCCGGTATTTTCAAAGGCGTTACGTGTTTTTGATGACTATTCTGTTGTTATGTATGGAATGAAACAGAAGTTGCCCAATGGGAAAAATAGTGCATCTTTTGCTTGGACATTATTAGATAACCCGTTGATTGCCTATTTGCTGGGAGTAAGATATTGTAGACCAAGAGACATCTATTTTCAAAACAAAATGTTTATTAGTGGAGCTTGTTTTTTTGTAAGAAAATGTGATTTCCTTCAAGTAGGTCTATTCGATGAAAGCTTATTTTTATATGCAGAAGAAGATGATATACGTATACGATTATTGGCGTTGGGTAATAGAAGAGTCATATATGATAAGACGGTTTCTTATGTGCATTTTTTCGATAATAGAGAGGTTACATTGAGAAAATTGCATAGATTGTTTACATCCAAGTGCTATCTTTGCAAAAAAAACGGAATGAATATACTTAAACCTTATAGATGGGAAATACAATATTATACTCTTTCTGTACTGATGTCTTTAAATAAAAAAGAAAAGGATAAATATGTAATATATAAAGAATGGCTCAAATTACTGAGAAATAATTCAGTTGAAACTATATTACAAATGAAGTTTTGATGTGTTATGTGTTTGTGATATTGCTGTATGTCTATGAGTAATAAAGATATTTATTTGAGTGTAATAATTCCATGTTATAATGTAGAGCGATTTCTTCCTGCATGTATTGCTAGCCTGCAAAGGCAGGTTAACGCAGATAATTGGGAATTTATTTTTATCAATGATGGCTCTGTTGATAATACCAGCCTGCTTTTACGTGGTTTTGCTTCTTTAGATCAAAGAGTAGTATTATTGGAACAAAATAATCAAGGGGTTTCTTCTGCAAGAAATAATGCTCTTAGATTGATTCGAGGAGAATATGTTCTTTTTTTAGATGGGGATGATTATTTGTCTGATAATGCAAGTGATGTGATTCAAAGCCTTCTCGCTCAAAAACCCGATGGCTTGTTGACAAGTTGCATGTTTGTTACTGATGAAAAGAAATTATATAATCTTGGAATTGTAGATGGGCTATATTCTGTTGCAGGGTTGTATTCATGCTGTGCGTATTTTCCAACAGCACCAATGTTGGTATATAAGTCAGAAATAATAAAGTCGCATAAATTGAACTTTGATGAGAATATACATGTTGGCGAAGTATATGCATTTACGGTTGATTATTTTCAATATGCAAATAATATATTGGTATCACATGAGAGTTTCTATAATTATGTAATGCATTCTCAGAGTGCAACCCATATACCTAATTACAAAAACGATGCAACTATCTTGTATACATTGCATAAACTTTACGGTAATATAGGAGAATATACAAAAATAGCATCATTTCATGTGACGGCATTTAAGTTAGTTATGTCGTTTACGTATAATAAATATGTTAAAGTAAAAACTGTGGATAAAACAGCTATGGCTGTTTTGCGGAATGTATTTTGTGATCAGTTATTTTTAAGCTGTGTTCGTAAAGTGGCTTTTGATAAACACAGTAACATAAAAGATCGTTTATTGGCGTTATATATATGTTTTATGCCATTAAAGGTGGGTTTTAAGATAATGTGTATATTAAACATTTTATTAGAGAAAAAATGAAAAATCTTATTATAATAGGTGCTGGAGGTATGGGACGTACCATGTATGACATGGCGCGCGAAAGTTTTGGATTCAGAACGGAATATGAAATCAAAGGCTTTATTGATGATAATACAGACGCATTGAATGGTTTCTTAGGTTATCCGTTGATTATTGGAACTATCTCAGATTATTTACCATGTGAAGAGGATGTGTTTATTTGTTCTATTGGTGGTAATTCACGTAAGTCTTGTATGGAAACAATTTTAAATCGAGGTGGAGTTTTTTATACGTTGATTCATGAAACAGCCCGTATAGGTTCTAATGTGAGATTAGGGAAAGGTAATATGGTCGGTGCTTTCACAACAATTGCTGCAGATGTTCATATTGGTGATTATAATTTCATACAATCGTATACAATAATTGGACATGATGTGCAGATTGGAGACTGGAATCGAATAGACTCACATGTAATGTGTATTGGTGGAATTAAGATTGGTAATCATAATATGATACATACTTCTGCTGTGATAAATCATAATGTGGAAGTTGGTAACGATGCTCATATTGGAGCATGTAGTTTTGTTACACGAAATGTAGAAGATGGAACGACGGTTTTTGGTAATCCTGCTCGTAGATTAATGTAATAAATAGAATACAATGGAACGTTTGTTGGAAAAGAAGGTTTGTATTATTACAGGTGCAGCACAAGGAATAGGACATGCTATAGCAGAACAGTTTGCAGCTGATGGAGCTATTGTTTATGCCTGTGATTATCAGCAGGGAACAATGGAACAATGGGCTGCTGATTTGTCTTTACAATGCCAGACTAAGGTAGTGCCTGTTTACTTTGACGTTACAGATGCTCCTGCTGTTAAAGCTACATGTATGAATATATATAAACAGGAAGGAAAAATTGATGTTCTTGTTAATAACGCTGGAGTTGTCTATAATAAGAAGTTGGGGATGATTGTAAGAGATGAGACAGAACGAATGTTTCGGATTAACGTAATTGCTGTCATCGAAATGATTCAGTTGGTGTCTCGTTTGATGGCTCGCAATAAATGTGGTTCTATTGTGAATATTGCTTCGGTTACTGCGGTTTTGGGCTCGCCTGGACAAGTGGCTTATTCGGCTACTAAAGGTGCGGTAATTGCTCTGACAAAGTCTGCGGCAAAAGAGTTGGCTCCTCAAGGAATTAGAGTGAATGCTGTGGCTCCAGGTATTATTAAAACGGAGCGTTTCGAGGAATTGTATGAGGCAAGCGGAGACAAAATTGATGCACGCATCCAGAAAATAGCTTTGGGACGTTTGGGAACACCTCAGGATGTTGCTGCTGCTTGTTCTTTTTTGGCTTCTGACCGCTCTTCTTATATTTCTGGGCAGATATTAGGGGTGGATGGTTGTGCTGCAATTTAATAGAACATAATAAGCATGATACTGAATATTGACAAATGGAATGCAAATGCGGT
Source organism: Candidatus Gallipaludibacter merdavium (assembly GCA_017694875.1). Classification (GTDB taxonomy): domain Bacteria; phylum Bacteroidota; class Bacteroidia; order Bacteroidales; family Paludibacteraceae; genus Gallipaludibacter; species Gallipaludibacter merdavium. Next base: position 5,968 of record JADIMG010000004.1, on the reverse strand, counting down.
TGCCGCTAAAGATTCCTATGGACAGTCGTTAAGTTATGGCGATTTGGTACGTTTTTCACATGAATTGAAAGATGTGTTGCCACAGCGTGCTTTGGTTTTTGCAATGGTGCGTAATAATGTGGGCGGGATTGCTTGGATTACGGCTTTCATGGAAAATAAAGTTGTTCCATTGATTTTAAGTGGGCAGACAGAGAGTGAATTATTTGCACAATTGTATGATAAATATTTGCCTCAATATTTATGTGTTTGCGAGCAGGATTTGGATAGATATACGGGTTTGGAACAAGTCTATAAATCTTACGGATATGTACTCTTGCTTACACCTAACAAAGCATATCCGGTCTATTCTGAGTTATCACATTTATTGCCGACGTCGGGCTCTACAGGCAGTCCGAAATTGGTGAGACATTCCTATGAAAATATTCAGGCGGCTGCTTTGAATATTTCTACTTTTTTTCATTTGCAGCCTTCTGATAGGGCACTGATGGTGTTGCCTTTATATTATACTATGGGCTTGTCAATGATGTTTAGTCATTTTTATGTTGGGGCTACTTTGCTGATAACAGACTTGAACATGACAGACCGAAAATTTTGGGCTTTTATCAAGGAAGAGAAAGCAACAAGTTTGACAGGTGTGCCTTATAGTTTTGAGATATTGAATTTAATGCGCTTCTTTAGGATGGATTTGCCTGATTTGAAGCTTTTGACGCAAGGGGGTGGTAAGATGCCTAAGGAGTTGAATCTGAAATTTGCAGAGCATTGTAGGGAGCATGGTATGCGTTGGATTGCTACGTATGGACAGTCGGAAGGTACGGCACGTATGGCATATTTGCCCTCTGAATGGGCAATTGCTAAAGTGGGTAGCATTGGACTGGCTGTTCCTAATGGACAATTGTCTTTGTTAGATGAAGAGGGCAATGTTATCACAAAATCCTTTGTAGAGGGTGAAATGTGCTATCGAGGTAAAAATGTAACCATGGGATATGCATATAAAAAGGAGGATTTGGCATTAGGAGATGAGCGTAATGGTTTTTTGAGAACGGGTGATTTAGCCTATTTTGATGAGGATGGTTGTTATTATATTGTAGGTAGAAAGGGCCGTTTCCTGAAATTATTCGGCATGCGTATTGGGCTCGATGAATGTGAGCAAATAATCAAGGCAAAATTTCCAATTCCATGTGCATGTGTGGGAACGGATGAGAAGATGGTTGTGTATATTACAGAAGCTGATAAAACCAAGGATGTTAAAGACGAGTTGGTTACCAAGACTCATTTGGTGGCTTCTGCTATAGAGGTTCGGGAGATTGCAGAGCTCCCTAAAAGTGATGCAGGAAAAATATTATATAGTCAATTGGATAACAAATAAAATATAAGGAGAATAATTATGTCAGCTATTGAAAAGTATAATCAGGCTTTTGTTGAGGTGTTTGCTGTAGAACCAAGTGTTTTGGGTGCAAATTTTTCAAAAGAGAATGTGGAAACATGGGATTCTGTTCATCAGTTGAATATTGTAGCTGTTTTGGAAGAATCGTTTGACATCATGTTTGAACCGGAAGATATTATGGAATTTGTTTCCTATGAGAAAGGAAAAGAAATTCTAAGAAAATATGATGTGGAATTGTAATTGTTAGTCTGTTATTAATCCATAGGGTCAATTAATAGATTGTAGGAAAATTATACTTGCCCGATGAGAAGGTTCCATATAATTTGGAGGAATTTGCTAATTTGGGAGGTGCTTCAATTTTTTCATCAATGGTTGCACGTATTCGTGAGCAATTAATCTCAGATATGGAACACCTCATAGTGTTCTTCTTTGGGTTTGGGATTAACGTGGGGAACAATGAGACTTAAGTGCAGAAATATTGTGATGCTTGAGGTTTTGTTTATTGATTAAATGATATTCTAGAGCTTTATTGATAGTCTTAATATAATTGATATGATAATGCATAATATTTTTGTTTTAGGTGGTGGTTTGCAAGCTTTATCAGTATCTCGGTCATTAAAAGAGGCTGGGCATAATGTTGTTGTTATGGCAGGCAATAAGGAACCAGTTAAATATTCTATGTATATAGATAGATATATACCATTAAATATTTCACCGAAAGATAAAAATTTTATTGATGTACTATGTAATTACGTTTCTGCTTTTGATTGCAAGTTGATTATTCCAATGAGCGATAAACTTGCAGAATTCTTAAGCTTTAATCGTAAACAAATTGAACAAAAAACAAATGCTATTTGTGCGGTAATGAATTATGAGATATTGAGCATAGCGCTTAATAAGAGAAGCCTATTGGATTTCTGTAAACAAAATTCTTTACCACATCCGAAGAACATAGCATTAGAGAATACTGTTTTAAAGGAAGCGGCTAATTATATCGGCTTTCCTGCATTAATAAAACCAGATGTTTCTGTGGGTGCTCGAGGAATTACTTTGGTTTGCAATTATGAAGAACTTAAAGCAAAGATAGATTCGGTTACTTTAAAATATGGGACTTGTTGTTTACAGGAATATATTGAGCATAAAGGGAGACCATATTACAATGTGATGCTTTTTAGAAGCAAAGACGGGAAAATTTTATCGTCTACAGTGCTTGAAATAATGAGGTATTATCCGATTAAAGGAGGGAGCAGTTCGTTGGGAAGAACAATTTCTTCTCCATTATTGGTTCAGATATGTTCGAGGACATTGGATTTGTTGGGGTGGATTGGTTTTGCGGATTTTGACGTATTGCAGACAGAAGACGGGGAATATAAAATAATTGAGATTAATCCTCGTGTTCCTGCTTCTTTAAGAGCTGCAGCTATTTCAGGAGTTAATTTTCCGGAAATAATAGTTGATTATTATTTGAATGGTGTTACCAAAACATACAAATACGAACCGGGAAAATATCTTAGATTTTTAGGATTGGATTTGATGTGGTTTCTGAAATCACCAAATAGATTCAAGGTCACTCCATCATGGTTTACATTTTTGTCAAAGAATCTGTATTATCAGGAAGGTGGTATTTACGAGTGGCGGGCTATGATTTATTCTTTGTTTGAGGGCTTCTGCAAGATTTTTGATTCAAGAACAAGAAGTGAGAAAAAAGGTATGAATTGATTTTTAGATGAGGTAACGCTAATCTGTTTTTAGTATATAGATAAAAAGATAAGGATAAAAAATGCATATTCTAACTTTTGATACTGAAGAATGGTTTATAGAGAAGACATTTAAAGGAGGTCGTATTGAAAAGTATCGCCAATACGATGATATGCTCAGTTGGATATTGGACGTGTTGGATGAATATCATTTGAAAGCAACTTTTTTTTGTGTGGGTGAGTTGGCTGTACAGTTTCCTGATGTGGTGAGAAAAATTGCTGAAAAAGGTCACGAAATAGGATGTCATGGAAATAGGCACATGTGGATTACAAAGATGACAGAAAAGGAGTTTGCCGAGGATACAAAAGTGGCAGTAACTTCTTTGTCGAATTTAATAGGAACTCCCATTCATAGTTATAGAGCGCCAGCATTTTCCATTAATGAAAAAAATGCATGGGCTTTTGAGATTTTGGCAGAAAATGGTATTAAACACGATTGTTCCGTATTTCCTGCTAATCGTGATTTTGGTGGTTTTCCACAGTTCAAGTCTTCTGTTCCTTCTTTGATATACAAAGGAAATAGTGTTTTGAAAGAATTCCCTATTTGTCCTGCTAGTTTTGGGGGTAAACCATTACCTTTTTCTGGTGGAGGTTATTTCAGATTAATTCCCATGATATTACAGAAACATTTTATTGATAAGATGGACTATGTAATGTTCTATTTTCATATTAATGATTTGATTAACCAGAAAGCTAAAATTATGTCTAGAAGAGAATATGAAGACTATTTTAAGGAATCTGGAACCATAAAAAATAGACTTGTGCGGTATGTAAAAGGGAATATCGGCAAAGGAGATGCGAAAAGTAAACTGAAATCTCTTTTGAGAAGATATGACTTTTGTAATGTGGAAGAAGCTGCCAATACAATTAATTGGAAAAATCAACCAAAAGTGCACTTATAGCCATGTATAAAAACGGAATAAAACGATTTTTTGATTTCTGCATAGCGTTTATTGCTATTATTGTGTTATCGCCTATTTTGCTTTTTACAACCATATTTTTGCATTTTGCCAATAAAGGTGCTGGGGCGTTTTTTACGCAAGAGCGTCCGGGAAAAGATGCAAAGATATTCAGAGTGATCAAGTTTAAGACAATGACAGATGAACGGGATTCAAATGGCAGTCTTTTGCCAGATGCCCAACGCCTGACTAAGGTTGGACGTATAGTTCGCTCTCTTTCGCTGGATGAATTACCTCAGCTTTTTAATGTGCTAAAAGGTGATATGGCTTTGATTGGTCCTCGTCCCCTTTTAGTGAAATATCTTCCGCTTTATACAGCGGAACAAATGAGAAGGCATGAGGTTAGACCAGGTATTACAGGATGGGCACAAGTTAATGGACGCAATACAATATCTCATACCAAGAAGTTTGAGTATGATGTGTGGTATGTTGACCATCTTACGTTTGCTTTGGATTGTAAGATTCTTTTCTTGACTATTAAAAAGGTATTTGTAAGAGAAGGAATCTCCGCAGAAGGTGAAGCTACAGCAGAAACCTTTAATGGGCATAATTAAAAAAACTATATGGATGCACTCAAATTACATGAGCTGATTAAACAGGGAGAAACGAGTTCTTTACAACTTAAGGAGCGTGTGAACGATGCCTATAAAGTGGGTTGTGAGCTGGTAGCTTTCTCCAATGCGCAAGGAGGCTATCTTGTAATTGGAGTGGATGATAAAACAGGGAGAATACACGGACTCAGTTTTCAGGAAATTCAGGCAATAAATGCTTTGGTGGCGAATGCGGCTTCTGAAAATGTGAAGCCTTCCATTGCAGTACACTCGGAAGTGGTTGCCATTGACGGCCAGTTTCTTCTCTTGATAACAGTGGACAAAGGACACAACAAACCATATAGGGACAACAAAGGTATTATTTGGACAAAAAACGGTTCGGATAAGCGTAAGGTGTTTTCCAATGATGAATTGCGCTCAATGTTGCAAAGTAGTGGCAATTTATATGCTGACAGAGAAGCGGTGGAAGGTTCGTCAATAGAGGATATATCAGAGACGACTTTGAAGCATTTCTTGTATGGAAAATATATGCGTGAATGTAATACGGCAGGTATCTCAATGCCTGTATTGTTAGAGACGCCAATAGAAGATTTGTTGAAAGCGATCAAAAGTGAGTTTTCTCTAGGGCAAGTGTTAAGAAACTTGCATCTTTTGACAGAGAAAGGGGAATTGACTTTAGCCGGCCTATTGTTGTTGGGGAAGAATATTCTGAAATATAATCCCTTGTTTACTGTGAAATGTGTATCTTTTGTGGGAACGGATATAGCGTCAAAAGAATTTCGAGACAAAATGACTGATACAGAACTGGAAACAAATCTTTCTGGACAATATGCTGCTGTTATGTCATTTATCTCAAGAAATCTTCGTAATATTCAAGTGGAAGTTGGCTTTAATAGTCTGGGTCGCTTGGAGATTCCTTATGATGTGTTTGTGGAGTTATTGGTAAATGCTTTTGTCCATCGGGATTATTTCCAGAATGCGCCGATCCGACTTTTTATTTTTGATGATAGGGTGGAAATTATCAGTCCGGGTGTGCTGCCCGATGATATGACGGAAGAAATGATTCGTAAAGGAGTGTCTAAACCGAGAAATCCTTTATTGTTTGATTATGCCAAGTACCTATTGCCTTATACGGGTATAGGTAGTGGCATATTGCGCGCTTTAAAGGAATATAGCTTTATATCTTTTGAGAACAGCTATCAGAAAGGGGAATTTAAAGTGGTCATAATCAGGCAAAAACTGGAATCACCTCAGAACACCCCCCAGAACACCCCCCAGAACACCCCCCAGAACACCCACCAGAACACCCCCCAGAAT